>NZ_JBITJK010000004.1:113002-414335 GCF_044459945.1 Streptomyces sp. NPDC050164 | reverse complement strand
GTCGAGAGCTTGGGGGAGTCGGCAACCGACGACAACGCCGCAGAGGTGCGTGCCAGACCCCGCGTCTGCGGCGTGATCCAAACGACAGGCCCTAGGGTCTGCCGGCTGAAGCGTGTCCGCCGGGGCCTCAGGCGCCCTGCGGGGTGATCAGCAGTACCTTGCCGATGTGGCCGCTCTCCTCCACGACCCGGTGGGCGGCGGCCGCGTCCGGCATCGGAAGCTCGCGGTCGACGACCGGGCGCAGGTGACCGCCGGAGAACAGGGGCCAGACGTGTTCCCGCACGGCCGCGACGATGGCCGCCTTCTCCTCCAGCGGCCGGGCGCGCAGGGACGCCGCTGTTATGGCGGCGCGCTTGGCGAGCAGGGCGCCGATGTTCAGCTCGCCCTTGACGCCGCCCTGCATGCCGATGATCGCGAGCCGGCCGTTGACGGCGAGGGCCTTGACGTTGCGCTCCAGGTACTTGGCGCCCATGTTGTCGAGGATGACGTCGGCACCGGCGCCGTCCGTGGCCTTCCTGACCTCGTCGACGAAGTCCTGCTCGCGGTAGTTGACCAGGATGTCGGCGCCCAGTTCGGCGCACCGGTCCAGCTTCTCCTTGGTGCCGGCCGTGACGGCCACCCTGGCGCCGACGGCCTTGGCGAGCTGGATGGCCATGGTGCCGATGCCGCTGGAGCCGCCGTGCACGAGCAGCGTCTCACCCGGGCGCAGGTGGGCCATCATGAAGACGTTCGACCAGACGGTGCAGGTCACCTCGGGCAGGGCGGCGGCCTGCTTCAGGCCGACGCCCTCCGGCACGGGCAGCAGCTGTCCGGCCGGGACGACCACCTTCTCGGCGTAGCCGCCGCCGGACAGCAGCGCGCACACCTCGTCGCCGCTTTCCCAGCCGGAGACACCGGGGCCGATCTCGGCGATCCGCCCGGAGCACTCCAGGCCGGGGTAGGGGGACGCGCCGGGCGGCGGATCGTAGAAGCCCTGCCGTTGCAGGATGTCGGCCCGGTTGACGGCACCGGCCGTCACCTCGACCAGGACCTCGCCCTCGCCGGGCACGGGATCCGGGACCTCGTCCCAGACCAGCGCCTCGGGCCCACCAGGTTCGGGAATCGTGATCGCATGCATGAGAAGGACGGTACTCCTCGGTCGCCGGACGGAGTCCGGTCCGCCCCCGGGTCGACTCCCCCTCCGTCATTGGTCCGGTCCTGGCCGAAATCCATATGCGAGACCGATGAGTTTGCGCGACGGTGAAGGTCTGCCCATGCGTAGCCCACGTACTCGGAAGGACCCCGAAACATGAGCACGCAGACGTCCGGCCTGGCGATCGAGACCGCGGGCCTGGTGAAAACGTTCGGCGAGACCAGGGCGGTCGACGGAGTGGACCTGTCCGTGCCCGCGGGCACGGTCTACGGCGTCCTCGGCCCGAACGGCGCCGGCAAGACCACCACCGTGAAGATGCTCGCCACACTGCTCCGGCCGGACGGTGGCGAGGCCCATGTCTTCGGCCACGACATCGTCCGCGAGGCCGACGATGTGCGCGGCCGGGTGAGCCTCACCGGCCAGTACGCGTCGGTGGACGAGGACCTCACCGGCACCGAGAACCTGGTCCTGCTGGGCCGCCTGCTCGGCCACCACAAGAAGGCCGCCCGGGACCGCGCCGCCCAGCTCCTGGAGGCCTTCGGGCTCACGGCGGCGGCAGGGAAGCAGGTCAAGCACTACTCGGGCGGCATGCGGCGCCGCATCGACATCGCCGCGTCCATCCTCAACACCCCCGACCTGCTGTTCCTCGACGAGCCGACCACCGGCCTCGACCCGCGCAGCCGCAACCAGGTCTGGGACATCGTGCGGGCCGTCGTCGCCCAGGGCACCACCGTGCTGCTGACCACGCAGTACCTGGACGAGGCCGACCAGCTGGCGTCCCGGATCGCCGTCATCGACCGCGGCCGGGTGATCGCCGAGGGCACCAAGGGCGAGCTGAAGTCGTCCGTCGGCGCCGGATCCGTCCATCTACGACTACGAGATCCGGACCAGCGGACCCTGGCGGCGGACCTGCTGCGCCGGACCCTCGACGCGCAGGTGCAGCCGGAACACGACCCGGTGGCCCTCACCGCCCGCCTCGGTGCGGCGGCGAGCGACGACAGCGCGGCCCAGCAGGCGTCCCGGGCGCTGAGCGAGCTGGCCCACGCCGGAATCACCGTCGACAACTTCTCACTGGGCCAGCCCAGCCTGGACGAGGTGTTCCTCGCCCTCACCGGCCACGACACGCACGACTCCGGCCACGCCGACGGCTCCGGCCACTTTGACGACCCGAAGGACGAGGTGGCGGCATGAGCACCGCGACGACCACCGAGAGCAAGGAACTCGCCCCGGTCAGCGCCGAATCCCTCGCCGCGCTGCTCATCTCCAAGGAGCGTCCGCCCCGGCCCAGCGCCTGGTCGGCCTCTATGACCTTCGGCTGGCGGGCGATCCTCAAGATCAAGCACGTGCCGGAGCAGCTCTTCGACGTCACGGCGTTCCCGATCATGATGGTGCTGATGTACACGTACCTGTTCGGCGGGGCGCTGGCCGGCTCGCCGGAGGAGTACATCCAGTTCCTGCTGCCGGGCATCCTCGTGATGTCGGTCGTGATGATCACGATGTACACGGGCGTCTCGGTCAACACGGACATCGAGAAGGGTGTCTTCGACCGGTTCCGCAGCCTGCCGATCTGGCGGCCGTCGACGATGGTCGGCTATCTGCTCGGCGACGCCCTGCGCTACACCATCGCATCCGTCGTGATGCTCACCGTCGGCATCATCCTCGGCTACCGGCCGGACGGCGGGATCGGCGGAGTGCTCGCCGGGATCGCCCTGCTGGTGCTGTTCTCGTTCGCGTTCTCGTGGATCTGGACGATGTTCGGGCTGATGCTGCGCACCGAGAAGTCGGTGATGGGCGTCAGCATGATGGTGATCTTCCCGCTCACGTTCCTGTCCAACGTCTTCGTCGACCCCAAGACGATGCCGGGCTGGCTCCAGGCGTTCGTCAACAACAGCCCCATCACCCATCTGGCGTCGGCGGTGCGCGGCCTGATGGGCGGCGACTGGCCGGCCGCCGAGGTCGCCTGGTCGCTGGGCTGGGCCGGGCTGTTCGTGCTGGTCTTCGGGCCGATCACGATGCGGCTGTACAACCGGAAGTAGGCCGTGGGGTCTCGGCCGGCCGTCGCGCACGGGGGGCGTGCGTGGCGGCCGGCCTCTCGTCTTGCCGGTCAGCCGCGGGGCATCGGCGGCAACGGCCGGGTGTCGGGCGCGACCTGTGTGCCGGGCGTCGCCCGCACGATCGTGATGAGCCGGTCGGTCAGCTCCAGCGTTCCGACGGCCGGATCGTCGTAGCCGAGCACCCGGTGACCGCGTATGACGCTGACCACCAGGTCGATGATCTCCCGGGGCGTCTTGCCCACCTCGGCCTTGACGACCGGCCGTTCGACGATGTCGAGTCCGCTGCCCTGCTGGATGAGGTCCTCCATCACCATGCCCGCGGAGGGGCTGAGCACGGAGAGGCCGAGCAGACGGCCGGCGGCGCTGGCGCTGGTGATGACCGCGTCGGCGCCCGACTGCTTCAGCAGCGGCGCGTTCTCCTCCTCCCGCACCGCGGCCACGATGTTCGCCCCGCGGTTGAGCTGCCGGGCCGTCAGCGCCACCAGGACCGCCGTGTCGTCGCGCTGCGTGGCGATGATGATCTGGCGTGCCCTGTGCACCTCGGCCCGCTTCAGCACCTCACTGCGCGTCGCGTCCCCGACGATGCCCACGTAGCCCTCGGCGGTCGCGGCGTCGATCACCTTGGAGCTCGGGTCGACCACGACGACCTGTTCCTTCTTCAGCCCCGTCGCACAGACGGTCCGGATCGCCGACCTGCCCTTCGTGCCAAAGCCGATGACGACGGTGTGATCGCGCAACGTGGACCTCCAGCGGGTCAGTCGCCACTCCTCCCGGGTGCGTTCGGTGAGGGCTTCGAGCGTGGTGCCGACCAGGATGATCAGGAACAGCACGCGCAGGGGCGTGATGACGAGGATGTTCGTGAGCCGGGCGGCATCGCTGGCGGGGGTGATGTCGCCGTAGCCGGTGGTGGAGAGGGTGACGGTCGCGTAGTAGAACGCGTCGAGGGGGGTGAGGCCGCCGCCCGCGTTGTCGTTGTAGCCGTCGCGGTCGATGTAGACGATCAGCGCGGTCACGATGAGGACCACCAGTGCCACGGAGAGCCTCTTGGCGACCTGGCGGATCGGGTGCTCCACCACTTTCCTCGGGAGTTTCACCCGATGGGTCACCAGATGCTCGTCCGCCTGGCGGGCAATCGCGTCCTGGCCCGGAAGTTTCACGTGAAACACACCCCGATACCTCCGGACGCCCAAGGCAGGTCGAGCAGTTCCGCCTCCTGCCCCGGACGTGCACCGCCTGGGGGTACGACGGCCAGCGCGTCGGCCGCCGCGATGCCGCGCAGCATGGCCGGACCGTTGTAGTGCAGCGGCACGGCCTGGTCGCCCCGCAGGACGACGGGGACGAGCCGGGTGTCGTGCGGGTGCCCGTGCACGGCGTCCCTGAGCGGCAGCGTGTACGGCTCCGGTGCCGGGCGGGCCGCGAGGGTCCGCAGCAACGGCTCGGCGAGCGTCAGCAGTCCGGAGACGGCCGCGAGCGGGTTGCCCGGCAGGCCGACGAGGTGCTGGGTCTCCACGATGCGCGCCAGCAGCATGGGGTGGCCGGGGCGCACTTTGACGCCGTCCACGAGGAGCTCGGCACCGATGCGGCGCAGGATGGGGTGGACGTGGTCGACGGGGCCCGCGGCGGTGCCGCCGGTGGTGACGACGACATCGGCGTCGGACGTGGTGATCGCCTGGTGCAGGGCGTCGGCGTCGTCACCGACGCGTCGTACGGCGGTGACCTCGGCGCCGAGCGCCCGCAGCCAGGGCGGCAGCATCGGGCCGAGCGCGTCCCGGATCAGACCGTCGTGCGGCCGTCCCTCGGTGAGCAACTCGTCGCCGAGGACGAGGACTTCGGCACGAGGGCGGGGGACGGCGGTGACGGTGTCGTATCCGGCCGCCGCGGCGAGACCGAGTACGGCCGGGGTGACGAGGGTGCCGACGGGGAGCAACTGGTCGCCGCAGCGGCACTCCTGGCCGCGCGGGCGGATGTCCTGGCCGGGGACGACCTCCCGGGTCGCGTGCAGGCGGCCCTTGTCGTCGGTGCGGCCGTGCTCGCTACGCAGGACGGCGGTGGTGTCCGGGGGGATGCGGGCGCCGGTGGCGATCCGGACGGCCTCGCCGTCGGTCAGGGGCTCGTGCGCGGCGTGCCCGGCCAGGACGCCGTCGTCCCGTACGTCCCAGGGGGCGGGCCCGGCGACTGCCCAGCCGTCCATCGCGGAGGTGTCGAAGGAGGGGAGGTCGGTGAGAGCGTCGAGAGGGGCGGCCAGGGTGAGGCCGAGGGCGGCTTCGAGAGGCACGGAGACGGGCGGGCGGCGAGTGGCCCGGGCGGTGCTCCGGGCGGCGTGTTCGGCGGTGGCCCGGGCCTCCGGCCAGGGGGTGGCGCGGTGGCGGGTGTCGGGCCGGGGAGAGGTCTCCGGCCGGTCGGAGGCGTGGCGGCTGTCCGTCTCACCTCGCTCGGCGGGGCCGGGCAGGTCGTTGCTGTTGTTCACGAGGGCGAGCACCTCCTCGACGTCGAGGTCCTCGGCGTCCTCACCGGCGCGTGTGCCGTGCGGGGTCATCCGGCGTCCGGGCGGGTGTCGGGCGTCGCGTCGGGGGCGACGTCACCCTGCACGGGGGTGCTCCCGCGCCCGGCGCCGGAGGGCCGAGTGCCGGACGGTGGGGCCTCGGTGGTGCCCTCCTCCGACCAGCGGGCGGCGAGGGCCGCGGCCTTGCGGGCGGCCTCGGCGACCGCCTCGGGGCCGCCGCCTGCCCGTGCGGCCGCGTAGCCGACGAGAAAGGTGGTCAGCGGCGCCGCCGGCCGGGCCACACCGTGGGCGGCGTCGCGGGCGAGGTCGAGCAGAACGCCGGTGTCGACGTCGAGGTCGATCCCCAGTTCGTCCTTGACGGCGGAAATCCATTCATCCAACACGTGCCCATGCTCCCTGATACGTGCCCTGGCGGTGGCGATGTCGTCCCAGGTGTCGCAGTCGAAGGACGCGACGGGGTCGGAGATACGGGTGAGGTTCAGCTCGGCGACGAGGCGCCGCAGCGGGAGACCGGCGAGACGGTCGTGCCGGTCGGTGAGGAGCGTGAGTACCTCGCGCAGCCGCGGCGCGTCGTAGGCGGCCACGAGGGGCTGGTCACGGCCCTCGGGGTCGGTCAGCAGCACGCCGTCGGCGCCGCTCGCCCGGAGCGTGCTCAGCAGCCGGTCGACGGTGTGTTCCTCCAGGAACGGCAGGTCGGCGGAGAGCACGACGATGTGCTCCGCCGTGGTGTGCCGGAGCCCGGCGTCCAGCGCGGCGACCGGCCCGCCGCCGGGCGGGTCCTCATGGGCCCAGGTCACGGGCCGTGCCGTCGGCCGGGGCGCGGCGACGACGACGGTGCGGCGGGCGCCCGCGCAGGCGGCGAGCACGCGGTCGAGCAGGGCCCGGCCGCCTACCCGCACACCGGGTTTGTCCGCGCCGCCGAGCCGGCGGGCGGCGCCCCCGGCGAGCACGACGGCGTCGTACCCGGCGGGGTCCGGCCGCTGCGCGGGGCCGAAACCGGCGCCGGGTTCACCCGGGAGCTCGTAGGCGGTCACACCCCGAGTATGCGTGCCCCCGCGATCACAAGGAACGCGGGGGAACCGACACGATCACGGGCGCCGGCTCGCGGGCCGAACAGGAATCACAGGGTCCGTCGTGCCGGGGCCGGACGGAATCACGGGGTCCGCCCTTCCGAGGCGGGACGGAATCACAGCGTCCGCCCTTCCGAGGCGGGACGGAATCACAGCGTCCGCAGCAGCACCGCCGGTTGTTCCACGCAGTCGGCCACGTAGCGCAGGAAGCCGCCCGCCGTGCCGCCGTCGCACACCCGGTGGTCGAAGGTGAGCGAAAGCTGGACGACCTGCCGCACCGCCAGCTCGCCCTCGTGCACCCAGGGCTTGGGGACGATGCGGCCGACGCCGAGCATGGCCGCCTCGGGGTGGTTGATGATCGGTGTGGAGCCGTCGACGCCGAAGACTCCGTAGTTGTTCAACGTGAAGGTCCCGCCGGTGAGTTCCGCGGGCGTCAGCGTCCCGGTCCGGCCCGCCTCGGTCAGCCGGGCGAACTCCGCGGTCAGCGACTCGGCGTCGCGCGCGTGCGCGTCCCGCACGACCGGGACGACGAGCCCCCGGTCGGTCTGCGCGGCGAAGCCCAGGTGCACCTGGTCGAACCGGACGACCTCCCTGGCCTCCGCGTCCACGGTGGAGTTGAGCTCGGGGAAGCGGGCGAGGGCCGCGGTGCAGATCCGGGCCAGCAGGGCCAGGAGGGAGATCTTCGGGCCGCCGGCCGCGTTCATGGCCGTGCGCGCCCGCATCAGCTCCGTGGCGTCGGCGTCCACCCAGCAGGTCGCGTCCGGGATCTCGCGACGGCTGCGCGTGAGCTTGTCGGCGACGGCGCCCCGGATGCCCTTGAGCGGGGTGCGGACCTCGCCGTGGGCCGCTGTCGCGGTGGGCTGCGGTGCGGTGGCCGTGCTCGTGGTCTGCCGCACGGGTGTGCGGGGCTCCGCCGTCGGAGCCGTCGCATTCGAATGGGCAGCGGCACGCATCGCGTACTCGACATCCGCCCGCAGGATCAGCCCGTCGGGGCCGGAGCCGGTCAGCTCCCGCAGGTCAAGGCCGTTCTGCCGGGCCAGCCGGCGGACCAGGGGCGAGATCACGGGAACGGGGCCATCCTCGGTCTCGGGGGCACCGGCCTGCCCGTTCAGCGCCGCCGGGACAGCGCCCTGCCCGTTCACCTCCCGGGAGCCTGCCGCGGCCGCACCGGACACCGGCCTCTCCTGCCGCACCCTGCGTCGCCGCGCGGGTGCCTCGGAGGTGCCGTATCCGACCAGGACGTTCCCGGAGGCCTCGGCGCTCGCGGCCCCGGCGTCCCCGGGAACGGACGCCGGCCGCTCCCCCACCGCTACCGTGATCAGCGGCGCCCCGACGGGCAGTTCCGTGCCCTCCTCGCCGAAGCGGGCCGTGACCACACCGCCGTAGGGGCAGGGCACCTCGACCATCGCCTTGGCCGTCTCGACCTCGACGACCGGCTGGTCGACGGCGACCACGTCGCCGACCTCGACCAGCCAGCGCACGATCTCCGCCTCGGTGAGCCCCTCACCGAGGTCCGGCAGCTTGAACTCCAGCACCTGTGCCATCAGCTCTCGGCCTCCCACTGAAGACGTCCCACGGCGTCCAGGATCCGGTCAACACCGGGCAGGTGGTGGCGCTCCAGCATCGGCGGCGGATACGGGACGTCGAACCCGGCCACGCGCAGCACCGGCGCCTCCAGGTAGTGGAAGCAGCGCTCCGTGACCCGGGCCGCGATCTCGCCGCCCGGGCCCCCGAAGGAACCCGACTCGTGGACGACGACCGCGCGTCCCGTCCGCCGCACCGAGGCGCACACCGTCTCGTCGTCGAACGGCACCAGGGAGCGCAGATCGACGACTTCGAGGTCCCAGCCCTCGGCCCGGGCCGCCTCGGCCGCCTCCCTGCAGACGGGTAGGGACGGCCCGTACGTGATGAGCGTGGCGCTCCGGCCCGAGCGCCGCACCACCGCGCGGCCGATCGGTTCAACGGGCACCGGCTCCTCGGGGTTCCAGGAGTCCTTCGACCAGTACAGCCGCTTCGGCTCCAGGAAGACGACAGGGTCGTCGGAGGCGATCGCGGCGCGCAGCAGACCGTAGGCGTCGGCGACGGTGGCCGGCGTGACGACATGGAGCCCCGGAGTCGCCATGTAGTACGCCTCGGAGGAGTCGCTGTGGTGCTCGACGCCGCCGATGCCGCCGCCGTAGGGCACGCGGATGGTGATCGGGAGCGGCATGCTGCCGCGGGTGCGGTTGCGCATGCGGGACACGTGCGAGATGAGCTGTTCGAACGCCGGGTAGGCGAACGCGTCGAACTGCATCTCCACGACCGGGCGCAGGCCGTACATGGCCATGCCCACCGCCGTGCCCAGGATCCCCGCTTCCGCGAGCGGGGTGTCCGTGCAGCGGTCCTCGCCGAACTCCTTGGCGAGTCCGTCGGTGACGCGGAAGACGCCGCCGAGGGTGCCGACGTCCTCGCCCATGACGTGCACGGCGGGGTCGGCGGCCATGGCGTCGCGCAGCGCGCGCGTGAGGGCCTGCGCCATGGTGGCCGGCTTGACGGCGACGGTGGTCATCGGTGCGTGCCCCCCTCCGGCTCGGCCTCGGCCTCGGCCTCCAGCTCGGCCCGCAACTGCTCCCGCTGCTCGCGCAGTTGGGCGGTGGGCTCGCCGTAGACGTGGGCGAACAGGTCCATGGGGTCGAGCGCCGGGTCCTGGTTCATGTGCTCGCGCAGGTCGGCGGCCATCGCCTCGGCGGCGTCCCGTGCGGCCTGCTTCCCGGCCTCGTCGAGCAGGCCGCGCGCGGTCAGCTCCCGCTCCAGCAGCTGGATCGGGTCGTGCTCGCGCCAGGTCTCGACCTCGGCGTCGCCGCGGTAGCGGGTCGCGTCGTCGGCGTTGGTGTGGGCGTCGACGCGGTAGGTGATCGCCTCGACGAGGGTGGGTCCGCCGCCGGCGCGCGCGTGCCGTACGGCGTCGCTCAGCACCTCGTGCACGGCGGCGGCGTCGTTGCCGTCGACCAGGCGGCCGGGCATGCCGTAGCCGACGGCCTTGTGGGCCAGCGACGGGGCCGCGGTCTGCTTGGCGAGCGGGACGGAGATCGCGAAGCCGTTGTTCTGCACCAGGAAGACGACGGGGGCCTGCCAGACGGCGGCGAAGTTCAGCGCCTCGTGGAAGTCGCCCTCGCTGGTGCCGCCGTCGCCGACCATGGCCAGCGCCACCACGTCGTCGCCCTTGAGACGGGCGGCGTGCGCGAGGCCCACGGCGTGCGGCAGCTGGGTGGCGAGCGGGGTGCACAGGGGGGCGACCCGGTGTTCGTACGGGTCGTAGCCGGTGTGCCAGTCGCCGCGCAGCAGCGTGAGCGCCTCGACGGGGTCCACACCGCGCGCCACGACGGCGAGCGTGTCGCGGTAGCTGGGGAAGAGCCAGTCCCGCTCCTCCAGCACGAGCGCGGCGGCGATCTGGCAGGCCTCCTGGCCGGTGGAGGAGGGGTAGACGGCGAGGCGGCCCTGCTTGGTGAGCGCGGTGGCCTGCGCGTTGTAGCGGCGACCTCGGACCAGCTGGGCGTACAGCGTCCGCAGCAGCTCCGGGTCGGCCTTCGCGGCGGCCTCGGTGCCGAGGACGCGGTACGGCTCAGCGTCGGGCAGCAGCGGCACGGGGTCCGTGCGGGGCTGCCAGGCGGGCGGCGGGGTCGGCCGGTACGCGCCCCGCTGCTCCATGACCGTCATGACGGCACCTCCTCGTGGGAGCGGCTTCGTGCAGGCGCGTCGGCTGTGATGCGCCTCACCTACCGATTGTTCGGTCGCCGGCACAATTTGGCTACGGGTGCCCCGAGGCTGTGGACAAACGGTTCTCCACAGCCTGTGATGGACGCAGTACGTCCATGGTAGGGAGGCGGGCGCGGGTGGCATCTGAACAAATGGCCGAAAGCCAGGACGACAGCGGCCTGCTGCCGCCGCCGCGTCCGCTGGACGCCATCGACCAGGACATCCTGCGCATGCTCCAGGCGGACGGCCGCGCCTCGATACGGTCGGTCGCCGAACGGGTCCACGTCTCGCGCGCCAACGCCTACTCCCGCATCAACCGGCTCGTCGAGGACGGTGTCATCCGCGGCTTCGGCGCCCGTGTCAACCACGAACGGGCAGGTCAGGGGACGTCCGCCTACATCACCCTGAAGATCGTGCAGAACTCCTGGCGCACGGTGCGCGAGGAGCTCAGACAGCTGCCCGGCGCCTCGCACATCGCCCTGGTGGGCGGGGATTTCGACGTACTGCTGCTGGTGCACGTGTCCGACAACCGGGCGCTTCGCGAGCTGGTGCTGACCCGGCTCCAGGCGATCGAACAGGTGCTCAGCACGCGCACGCTGCTGGTGTTCGAGGAGGAGGACCTGGAGCCACAGGGGTGAGCTATCCGGCTTTGCGCAGCCCCCCGAACGCCAGCTGCACCACCGCGTCGGCCACCTCGCGCTCGTTCATGCCCCGCCCGCCCGGCTTGTACCACTCGACGATCGAGTTGATCATCCCGAAGACCAGCCGGGTCACCAGCCGGACCTCTATGTCGCCGCGCACGTCACCGTCCGCCGCGGCGGCCTTCAGCAGGTCGGCGACCCGGTGGTCGAACTCGCGGCGGCGCTCCAGGGCCCACCGCTCGGTGTCCGTGTTGCCGCGCACGCGCAGCAGGAGGGTCACATAGGGCAGCTCGGCTATGAGCACCTCGACCATGCGCCGGACGACGTACTCCAGGCGCTCGGCGGCGCGCCCCACGCGCGCGTGCTCCTCGTCGAGGATCCCGAAGAGGCCGTCCAGTGCCCGGCTCACGGCCCGGCGCAGCAGCTCCTCCTTGCCGGTGACGTGGTGGTAGATCGACGACTTGGAGATGCCGGCCGCCTTGGAGAGGTGCTCCATGGAGGTGCCGTCGTAGCCGCGCTCGTTGAACACCCGGACGGCGACGGACAGCAGGGTGTCCGGCGTGTACGTGTCGCGTTTGGGGGTGGTCATGAGGCTGTGCCCTCCCGCTTGTCGGAGGCGTGGGCGTGGCGGTACAGCGCGAGGGACGGCGCGTAACGCCCCGAGGGGTCGCGCAGGTGGAGGTCGTCCAGGAGCGCGTAGGCCCAGTAGCGGCCGAGCCGGCGGCTCCACTCGAAGGGACCCAGGGGGTAGTTGACGCCGAGGCGCATCGCGGTGTCGATGTCCTCCTCGGTGGCCACGCCCTTGGCGACGGCGTCGTGCGCCAGGTCGATGATCCGCGCGACCGTCCGGGCGACGATCATCCCGGGGACGTCGCCGATGACGCTGACCTTCTTGCCGAGCGCCTGGAACAGGCCGATGGCCTCGGCGAGGGTCTGCGCGGAGGTGTCCTGGGAGGCGGACAGGGCGATGCGGGTGGCCTTGCGGTAGTCCAGGGCGAGGTCGAAGTAGACGACGTCCCGGAACTCCACGGAGGTCTGCCCGTCGGCGAGGGCGAGCTGGCCGCCGCTCGGCAGCACCAGGCGGGTGCCGTTGTCCTCGTCCTCGTCGCGCACCGGGATGCCCGCCTCGCGGATCAGCGCGAGCAGGTCGGCGGCCGGGCCGAGGTCGCCCTCGGCGACGACGTACGCGGGCGGCTGCCGCTGCTCGGCGGTGTCCGCCTCGGGGCGCTCGGCCCCGGCCCGGTGGTCGTACCAGCCGTGGCCGGTCTTGCGGCCCAGCCGGCCGGACTCGACCAGGCGCCGCTGGGCGAGGGACGGTGTGAAGCGCACGTCCTGGAAGAAGGACTGCCAGACCGACTGCGTGACGGACTCGTTGACGTCCTGGCCGATCAGGTCGGTCAGCTCGAACGCGCCCATCCTGAAGCCGCCCGACTCGCGCAGCACGGCGTCGATGGTGGCCGGGTCGGCGCCCTGCGCCTCGTACACCGCGAAGGCCTCTGCGTAGAAGGGCCGGGCGATGCGGTTGACGATGAAGCCGGGGGTGTCCGCGCAGGCGACCGGCGTCTTGCCCCAGGCGCGGGCGGTCTCGTACGCGCGCGTGGCGTACGTGACGTCCGTGGCGAACCCGGAGACGACCTCGACCAGCGGCAGCAGCGGCGCGGGGTTGAAGAAGTGCAGGCCCACGAAGCGGCCGGGGGAGCGCAGGGCGCCGCCGATGGCGGTGACGGACAGGGAGGAGGTGTTGGTGGCGAGCAGGCAGTCCTCGGCGACGACGCCCTCCAGCTCGCGGTACAGGTCCTGTTTGACGTCCAGCCGCTCCAGGACCGCCTCGACGACCAGGGCGCAGTCCGCCAGCTCGGAGAGGTTGTCGGCGGGCAGCAGCCGGGCGCGGGCGGCGTCCCGGTCGGCGCCGGTGAGCCGGTCCTTCTCGACGAGCCGGTCCAGGCGGGCCCCGATCGCGTCGGCCGCCTCCCGCGCCCGACCGGGGAGGGCGTCGTACAGCCGTACGGGATGGCCCGCGACCAGCGCGACCTGGGCGATTCCCTGGCCCATGGTGCCGGTGCCGACGACGGCCACGGGGCTGCTGAGGTCGAGTGCTGTCATGTGCGCGATCCTCCCGCACGGGGTTTTCCACAGATGCGGCGGACCCCCTTGAACCGACCGATCGTTCGGTTACTCTAGCTCTGTCCGAGTGTTCCTGCCCAGGTTTCTGCCCAGGTCATGAACTCGACGAAGAGTTCTTGAGACGAGGAGTTGGTCACCCATGACCGCCGCACTCTCGGCGCACGAGCTGATCGCCCGGCACCGGTCCACCCTCGACCAGGCGCTGGAAGCGATCCGCACGCGCGCGTACTGGTCCCCGCACCCCGAGCACCCCAAGGCCTACGGGGAGACCGGCAGCCTGGACGCGGCCGCGGGCAAGGCCGCCTTCGACGCCCTGCTCGGCACCCGCCTCGACCTCGGCCAGCCGGGCACTGACGACTGGGTGGGCGGCGAGACGTCCCCGTACGGCATCGACCTGGGCGTGACGTACCCGCACGCGGACCTCGATGTGCTGCTGCCCGCCATGAAGGCCGGTCAGCGGGCCTGGCGGGACGCGGGCGCGGAGCAGCGCGCGGTGGTCTGCCTGGAGATCCTCAAGCGCATCAGCGACCGGACGCACGAGTTCGCGCACGCGGTCATGCACACCTCCGGCCAGGCGTTCATGATGGCGTTCCAGGCGGGCGGACCGCACGCGCAGGACCGCGGCCTGGAGGCGGTGGCGTACGCGTACGTGGAGCAGGTGCGCACGCCCGACACGGCGGAGTGGACCAAGCCCCAGGGCAAGCGCGACCCGCTGGCGATGACCAAGCAGTTCACGCCCGTCCCGCGCGGCATCGGCCTGGTCATCGGCTGCAACACCTTCCCGACGTGGAACGGCTACCCGGGCCTGTTCGCCTCCCTCGCCACCGGCAACGCGGTCCTGGTCAAGCCCCACCCACGCGCGGTGCTGCCCCTCGCGCTCACGGTGCAGGTCGCCCGCGAGGTACTCGCCGAGTCCGGCCTCGACCCGAACCTGGTGGCACTGGCCGCCGAACGCCCCGGCGAGGGCCTCGCCAAGACGCTCGCCCTGCGCCCCGAGATCCGGATCATCGACTACACGGGCTCGACCGCGTTCGGCGAGTGGCTGGAGGCCAACGCCCGCCAGGCCCAGGTCTACACGGAGAAGGCCGGCGTCAACTCGGTGGTCGTCCACTCCACGTCCGACTACAAGGGCATGCTCTCCAACCTGGCGTTCTCGCTGTCCCTGTACAGCGGCCAGATGTGCACGACCCCGCAGAACCTGCTCGTCCCGCGCGAGGGCATCTCCACGGACCAGGGGCCCAAGTCGTACGACGAGGTGGTCGCCGACCTCGCCAAGGCGGTCGACGGGCTGCTGGGCGACGACGCCCGGGCGAACGCGCTGCTGGGCGCGATCGTCAACCCGGACGTGAAGGCCCGGCTGGAGGCCGCGGCGGGGCTGGGTGAAGTGGCCCTGGCCTCCCGGGAGATCACCAACCCGGACTTCCCTGGTGCGGTCGTCCGTACGCCTGTGATCGTGAAGCTGGACGGGGCCAAGCCGGATGCCGAGGCCGCGTACATGAGCGAGTGCTTCGGGCCGGTCTCCTTCGCCGTGGCGGTGGACTCGGCGGCGGACGCGGCGGCGTTGTTGCGGCGGACCGTCCGTGAGAAGGGTGCGATGACCGTCGGGGCGTACACGACCGACCCGGAGGTCGAGCAGGCCGTGCAGGAGGTGTGCCTGGAGGAGGCGGCGCAGTTGTCGCTGAATCTCACGGGCGGGGTGTACGTGAACCAGACGGCCGCGTTCTCCGACTTCCACGGGTCGGGGGGCAACCCGGCGGCGAGTGCGGCGCTGTGTGACGGGGCGTTCGTCGCCAACCGGTTCAGGGTCATCGAGGTGCGGCGGGAGTCCTAAGCCATACCGCAGCTCCAGTGGTACAGGGTCATCGCCACGCTCGTCGCCAGGTTGTAGCTGCTGACCTGGGGGCGCATCGGCAGGGACAGCAAGTGGTCCGCCCTCGCGCGCAGGTCGGGGGACAGGCCGGTGCGTTCGGAGCCGAAGGCGAGGACGGCGTCGTCCGGGAGCTTGATGCCCCGGATGTCGTCGCCCTCCGGGTCGAGTGCGAACAGCGGGCCGGACGGCAGGTCGGACACCTCAAGACGCTCCACCGCCGTCGCGAAGTGCAGCCCGGCCCCGCCGCGGACGACCGTGGGGTGCCAGGGGTCGACCGTCCCGGTGGTGACCACGCCCGTCGCCCCGAAGCCCGCGGCCAGGCGGATCACCGCCCCCGCGTTGCCCAGGTTGCGCGGGTTGTCGAGGACCACGACCGGGGCCGTGCGGGGCGTGTGCGCCAGCCTCTCGAGGTTGGACGCGCGGGAGGGCCGTACGGCCAGGGCGGCCACGGCGGTGGGGTGCGGACGCGGGACGAACGACGCGTACGTCTCGTGCGGCACCTCCGTCAGCAGCCCGGCCAGCACGTCCCGTACGTCCGGGGCCAGCTCGTCGGCGAGGGCGAGCGTGGCCGCCCGGTCGGCGGTGACCGCGACCGGCACCTCGGCGCCGAACCGCACGGCGTGCTTGAGGGCGTGGAAGCCGTCGAGCAGGACGGTGCCGCCGGCGAGCCGGCGCCAGACGGTCACGGGGTCGGTCATGCCCCGAAGCCTACGTGTGTGGCCTCGGGGCGCTCGTGGGCATGCTGCTCGGGGGCCTGAGCGGGCGCGGCCCGCCGCAGCAGCCGGTCGCGCGCGCGTGCCGCCGGGCCGCCCATGCGGCGCAGGAAGGTCGTCGGCAGGAACACCGCGTCCGCCGCGATCATCGCCAGAGAGAAGAACGGCAGTCCGAGGACGACGGCGATCACGGCGTGCTCAGTGATCATGACCGCCAGCAGGACGTTCTTCACGCGCCGGTTGAACAGCGTGAACGGGAAGGCGACCTGCACGAGGACCGTCCCGTAGGTCACGAGCATCACCATCGTGCCGCTGGCGGACAGCAGGTCGGCGAGCCCGGGCCAGGGCGAGAAGTACTCCAGGTGGAGCGGGTAGTAGACGGCGGTGCCGTCCTGCCAGCGGGAGCCCTGGATCTTGTACCAGCCGGCCGTCGCGTAGATCAGGCACGCCTCGGCCATGATCACGAGCAGGGCACCGTTGTGCACGATGTTGGCGACGACGTCGAGCATGATCCGCGGCTCCCCGGGCTTCGCGCGGCGCCCCGTCAGCCACCACAGGGCCTGCGCCACCCACACGGCCCACAGCAGCGCCGGTATCAGCCAGTCGCCCTCCATCCGGCCGGCCAGGGTCGCCCCGACCAGCACGAATCCGAGCACACCCCAAAGGGCCGGGCCCGTCCGGTCCGTGACGCGCTCGCCCCGCGCGTGTGCCGCCCGGGCGCGCGCGGCCCTGCGGGCGTCCAGCGACCACACCTGGGCGCAGCGCGTGAACACCAGGTAGATCGACATCAGGTGCAGCACGTTGTCGCCGCCGTCGCCCATGAAGACGCTGCGGTTCTGCAGCGACAGCACGCCGACCATGAACAGCACCGACATCGTGCGGGTGCGCCAGCCCAGCATCAGCAGGGCGCCGGCGAGGACCGCGAGCAGGTAGACGATCTCGAACCAGGTCCCGCCGTCCGACCACATCAGAACGGTGAAGGCCTTGTTGGTCCCGATCAGCTGCTCGGCGAGATCCCAGCTCCAGGGACCGTCGGGGCCGTAGAGCTCGTGGCGGTGGGGGAGCTCGCGCAGCAGGAAGAGCAGCCAGGTCGCGCTGAAGCCGATGCGGATCACGGCGGTCTGGTACGGGCCGAGGGCGGCCTCGGTGACCCGGGCGATGCCGCGCGAGACGGCCAGGGAGAAGCGGTTCACCGCACGCCTCCCCCGGCCTCGTCCGCCGGCACCCGCCACCACGGCAGCTCGCGGTAGGCCGGTGTCGTGGAGACCTTCTCCCGGCTCCACTGAGGCGCGGGCACGTTGCTGGTGCGGGAGCGGACCTGGACGCGCTCGATGGCACCGCCGCCCCCGGTGGTGGCCCGCACGGCGTCGTCGCGGTCGAGGCGCAGCACCACGATCCGGCGCAGGTACGACTCGGAGAGCGAGCCGCGCAGGCCCACCGGGCGGTTCTCGCCGTCGTGCGTGGCGAGGAAGAAGTCCCAGGCGCGGCGCAGCTCGTTCTGCTGGGTGTGGCTGGGCAGCAGGTTGCCGTCGATGGCCCGGCCGTCCTCGGCGGACAGGTCGTACCAGCCGGTGGTCAGCGTCCCGCCCTCCCCGTCGCGGACCTCGGCGCGGACCTGGATGGAGATGTTCTGCTGGAGCGGGTTCGGCGCGAAGAGCTTCCAGTTCTGCTCGAACTCCGGATAGATCCAGTCGTCCACGGCCTTGCCGTGCTCCCGGGTGACGGTGTTCGGCGGCGCGACGTGCAGGAACGTCATCCCGAGGTGCACGCACACCCCGACCGCGACGACCGCGAGCGCCAGCGCGACACCGATCTGATAGCGGAGCGAGAGCGCGGCGATGCCGGCGCGGGGTTCGGCGGGCGGATCCGGCACGGCAGGCCCGCCCGACTCGGCCGGCACGCCCGACTCGGCCGGCACACCCGGCTCGGCCGGCCGGTCCGGCCCGTGCCGGGCGTTCGAGCCTCCGTCGTACGCGTCCATTCCGCCCCGTTCCACGATCCCGGTCCGTCGTTCCGTCCGCCCGGCCCCAAGGGCGTCGTACCGCCCGCGCACCGCTGCGCGACGTCGGCACGGGCACGGTACTCAGGCCGCCCACCCGGGCACAGCCTCTTCCGCCGGTTCCGGCCGTGGCCGTCACCACACCGCGGAAGCGGACCCCAGGCGGAGCCCGAAGCCGACCGGAAGCCGACCGTACGGCGCTCGCGGCGGCCGGGGGGAGCGGCGGTCCCCCTGGTCCACAGTGGACCCCTGCAGGTTATCCACAGGGCGTCCGGGCAGGTCGCCCACAGGAGTGACACCCTACGGTGCCCGCCCGTACGCCCATTCCCTTCTTCTAGAACCTGTTCTATCTTGCGCCCCGTCAGCTCTAGTCAGCCCAGCGGGACCGGCCGGAAGGACAGGCACCGTGGACTTCACCTTCACCGAGGAGCAGCAAGCCGCGGCCGAGGCGGCGAAGGGCGTGTTCGCCGGGGTCGCGCCGGACGCCGTACCCAGCCCGGCCCTCACCCCGGGCGCCGTCGCCGACGCCTGCGACCGCGCCCTGTGGGCCAAGCTCGCCGACGCCGACCTGCTGAGCCTGCTGCTGGACACGCGGTACGGCGGGGCCGGCCTGGACGCGATCGCGCTGTGCCTGGTGCTGCGGGAGTCGGCGCGGGTGCTGGCCAGGGTGCCGCTGCTGGAGAGCAGCGCGGCAGCCGCCGCCGTCCAGGCCTACGGCGGCGAGGAGGCGAAGTCCGCCCTGCTGGCCCGGGCGGGCCGGGGCGAGCTCGTGCTGACCGTCGCCGCGCACGGCCGCACCGGCCACGACCCGGCCGAGCTCGCCGTGACCGCACGGCAGGACGGCCAGGCGTGGGTGCTGGACGGAGTGCAGACGGCGGTGCCGTGGGCGTACGACGCGGACGTCACGGTCGTCCCCGCGCACACGGGGACCGGCCGGACCGTGCTGGCCCTGGTTCCGCGGGGACATGAGGGAGTCGTTCTGGCCGAGCAGTTCTCCACGAGCGGCGAGCGGCTCGGCGAGCTGCGGCTGGAGTCGGCGCGGCTGGCCGCCCGGGACGTGATCGACGCCGAGGGGGCGTGGGAGTGGCTGCGGGACCTGCTGGCCACCGGGACGTGTGCGCTGGCGCTCGGGCTCGGGGAGCGCGTGCTGCGGATGACCGGGGAGTACACGAGCAAGCGGGAGCAGTTCGGCTTCCCGATCGCGACCTTCCAGGCCGTCGCCGTGCAGGCCGCCGACCGCTACATCGACCTGCGCGCGATGGAGGCCACGCTGTGGCAGGCCGCGTGGCGGATCGCCTCGGGGGCCCCGGGCGCGCTGCCGGCCGCCGGCGACGTCGCCGTCGCCAAGATCTGGGCGGCCGAGGGCGTACGCCGGGTCGTGCAGACGGCGCAGCATCTGCACGGCGGGTTCGGCGCCGACGTCGACTACCCCCTGCACCGCTACCACGCCTGGGCCAAGCACCTGGAGCTGTCGCTCGGCCCGGCGGCGGCGCACGAGGAGGCCCTGGGTGACCTGCTGGCGGCCCATCCACTGGCCTGAACCCACCCGCGGGCGGGCACTACAGCGCGCTAAAGGGCATACAGGGCGCTTCAGGGCACTACAGGACGAACCCGGGCTGCCCGTCGTCCGTCACGACGGGACGGCCCGCCGCCTCCCACACCTGCATGCCGCCGTCGACGTTCACGGCGTCGATCCCCTGCTGGGCCAGATACATCGTGACCTGGGCGGAACGCCCGCCGGAGCGGCAGATCACATGGACCCGGCCGTCCTGCGGGGCGGCCTCGGTCAGCTCCCCGTACCGGGCGACGAACTCGCTGATGGGGATGTGCAGCGCCCCTTCGGCGTGACCGGCCTTCCACTCGTCGTCCTCCCGGACGTCCAGCAGGAAGTCGCCGTCCTTGAGGTCCGCGACCTCGACCGTGGGCACACCAGCTCCAAAACTCATACGTCCGACGCTACCCGAACCGGCGCGTGGCCCGGCCGGGACGCGGCTCAGCCCTCCGCGAGCAGCGCGGCCAGCTCCCGCTCCCGCTCGGTGACCTGGGTGAGCAGCTGCTGCCCGATCTCGTCCAGGAGGCCGTCCGGGTCGTCCGGGGCCAGCTGGAGCATGTGGCCTATGGCGCTCTCCTCCAGCTCCTTGGCGAGCAGGGCGAGCAGTTCCTTGCGCTGGGCGAGCCATTCGAGGCGGGCGTAGAGCTCCTCGGCGCGGCTCGGGCCCCGCTTCAGCTCGGGCCCCTTGGCCCACTCCTCGGCGAGCTCGCGCAGCTCCGCCTCGTCGCCCCGGGCGTAGGCGGCGTTCACCCGGGTGATGAACTCCTCGCGCCGCTCGCGCTCCTTCTCCTCCTGCGCAAGATCCGGGTGGGCCTTGCGGGCCAGCTCGCGGTAGAGCTTGCGGGCCTCCTCGCTGGGGCGGACCCGCTGCGGTGGCCGGACCGCCTGGTCCGTGAGCATCGCCGCGGCCTCCGGGAACAGGCCGCTGTCGTCCATCCAGCCGTGCAGCAGCTCCTCGACGCCGGGGATCGGCGCGAGCCGGGCCCTGGCCTCCTCCGCCCGGCGCCGGTCCTCCGGGTCGCCGCTGCGGGCGGCCCTGGCCTCCAGGATCCGGGCGTCCAGCTCCTCCAGCCGGGCGTACACCGGACCGAGCTTCTGTTCGTGCAGCCGGGAGAAGTTCTCGACCTCGACGCGGAAGGTCTCCACCGCGATCTCGTACTCGATCAGCGCCTGCTCGGCGGCCCGCACGGCCCGCTCAAGCCTCGCCTCGGGCCGCGCCGCGTCGTCTTCGGTATGCGCCGCGCCGCCCTCGGGGCGATCCTCACCGCCCTCGGCACGCGCCGCGTCACCTTCGGGCGTCACCCGTTCCTCACCGGCGCCGCCACCACCCTGCTCAGCTTCCGGGGTCGTCACCCGACCAGCGTAGGCCACGGCCCGACCACTCCCGCGCTGCGGACAGCCACACGCTCGATGGCGCTCAGCGGTCAGACCCCCATCTCCGCGGCGACCTTCCCCGTCCGCACCCCCGCCACCAGGTCCGCATGGTCCGCCTCCGTACGGTCCGCATAGGCGACGGCGAACGCGGCCATCGCCTCGTCCAGCTCCTCGCTCTTGCCGCAGTAGCCGGCGATGAGGCGGGGGTCGGCGCTGTGGGCGTGGGCACGGGCCAGGAGGGCGCCGGTCATCCGGCCGTAGTCGTCTATCTGGTCGGCGGCCAGGGCGGCCGGATCGACGCTGCCCTTGCGGTTACGGAACTGGCGGACCTGGAAGGGGCGCCCGTCGACCGTCGTCCAGCCCAGCAGAATGTCGCTGACCACCTGCATCCGCTTCTGCCCCAGGACGACCCGCCGGCCCTCGTGGTCGGCCACCGGCGCGTCGAAACCGGCCGTCACCAGATGCGGCACCAGCGCCGACGCCCGCGCCTCCTTCACCTGGAGCACCAGCGGCTCGCCCCGGTGGTCCAGGAGCAGCACGACGTAGGACCGGGCGCCGACACTGCCGGTGCCGACGACGCGGAACGCCACGTCGTGCACCGCGTGCCGGGCGAGGAGCGGCAGGCGGTCCTCCGGCAGCGTGCCGACGTACTCCTCCAGGGACGCCGCCACCGCCGCGGCCTCCGCGTCCGGGACGCGCCGCAGCACCGGCGGGGCGTCGACGAAGCGGCGCCCGCCGTCCTCCGTGGCCTCGGTCGACTTGGCCGCGAAGCGGCCGCTGGTGTTGTGGCGGGCCTTCTCGGAGACCCGCTCCAGCGTGCCGAGCAGGTCATGGGCGTCCGTGTGGGAGACGAGCTCCTCGTCCGCGATGGCGTTCCACGCGTCCAGCACCGGGAGCCTGGCCAGCAGCCGCATGGTGCGGCGGTAGGCGCCCACCGCGTCATAGGCCGCCTTGCGGCACCTGTCCTCGTCCGCTCCGGTCTCCCGGCCCGCGAGCACCAGGGACGCCGCGAGGCGCTTCACGTCCCACTCCCACGGGCCGAGCACCGTCTCGTCGAAGTCGTTCAGATCGATGACCAGGCCGCCGCGCGCGTCGCCGTACAGGCCGAAGTTGGCCGCGTGGGCGTCGCCGCAGATCTGCGCCCGGATCCGGCTCATGGGGGTGCGCGCCAGGTCGTAGGCCATGAGGCCCGCGGCGCCGCGCAGGAACGCGAACGGTGTGGCGGCCATGCGGCCGACCCGGATCGGCGTGAGCTCGGGGAGCCGGCCGCGGCCCGACTCCTCGACCGCGCTCACCGCGTCGGGCCGGGACGCGTCCAGATCGAGCGTGGCGTGCGCGCGGCGCGGGAGCCGCTTGCGCAGGGCCTTGCCCTCGTCCTTGGGCGAGCCCTCTACGGGCCACTCGGCGAAACCGCGCACCCGGGGCACCCGATGGGTCACCCCATGCGCCGCCCTGTCCTCAGCCGCAGCACTGTCCCTGGTCACACCGACCGCCTCCCCCGCACGCGCACGAACATCAACTCGTGCCGACCGTACAGCCGACGGCCGAAACGCGTCAGACCCTGTGGACAACTCCACAGCTGTGGACAACCCGTGACTGCTACGCCCCCGACGAGACCTGCGTCGGCACAGCCCCCTCCTGCACCCGCCCCTGCTCCGGCCCCTGGCCCTGCCCCGGCACCCGAGCCTGTCCAGGCACCCGACCCTGTCCAGGCACCCGACCCTGTACCTGCGCCTGCACCTGCGCCAGCACCCGCTCGGCCCGCTCCACCGAGATGTCGAGCCGGGCCAGCACGGCGGGAACGGCGATCCCCGGCATGAAGTGCTCGAACAGCACGACGACGCGGCGCTCCAGATCCTGCCGCTGGCAGCGCAGCTGGGACAGCAGCTGCACCCCCGAGAAGCTGCCGACCAGCAGCTCCGCCGTCTCCGCCACGTCGACGTGCGGCAGCAGCTCGCCCTGCGCCTTGCCCTCGGCCAGCATCTGCACGTTCTGGTCGATCCACATCCGGAAGGCCGGCGTGCGGTCGAGGTCCATGGCACCTTGGTCGAGGGCGAGCCCCACACTGGCGCGAACCAGTGGTTCGGAGCGCAGCCGGCGGGCCAGCACCAGCCCGGAGTCGACGAGTTCCTGGAGCTTGCTGGGCTGCGGCGGGAGCGTGATCGCGAGCTGCTCCTCGAACACCCCCACCGCCAGCTCCTCCTTGGAGCCGAAGTGGAAGTACAGCGCGCCCTTGGTGACGCCCGCCCGGTCCAGGATCTCCCCGATCGTCGCCGAGGTGTAGCCGCGTTCGTCGAAGACGGCCGCTGCCGCTTCGAGGATCGTCCGCCGGGTGCGGATCGCGCGCTCCTGTCGCGCCATCGGGTCCCTCCTGATCTCCGTCGATTCCTGTGAAATCGCTGTGCAGCGGGGGCGCGAGAGCCTGTCCCAGCAGTTTGGCTAACCCTTTGAAGCCTTTGAAAAAAACCGGCTCGTCCGTATCTTAGTCAAACGCCGACCTCAGCCAGGCTGCCGATCCTGGGGGTTCTCATGCCGCAGTCAGAACCTTTAAGCGCACCCACGGACGATCAGACCGGACAAGAGGGCCGTCCGGCAAACAGAACCACGTCGGCCGTCGAGAACGCGCCACAAGCCGCACTCACCGGTTCCACCGAAGTCCCCGGAGCCCCCGAAGTCCCCGGAGCCCCCGAATCCACCTCGGTCACCAAGGAACTGGCCCACCGCACCACCGAGGCAGACGTCTTCCCCACCCGGTGGCGCCGAATTTCCGAGACCCGCTTCCGCTTCACCGCTCACTGGCCGGCCACCCACGCCTTCTTCGGCCCCGTGGACGACCGCCACCAGGACCCGATGATCGTGGGCGAAACGTTGCGGCAGGCCTCGATGGTGCTCGCGCACGCCGAGTTCGGCGCCCCCGCCGATACCCACTTCGTCATGTGGGACCTGACGGTGCACACCGACCCGTCCGCGCTCCTGCAGTCGGACGCTGCCGAACCGGTCGACGTCGACGTCGTGTGCTCCGAGATACGCCGTCGCGGTCGCGGTCTGCACAGCATGCGGACCACGATGGAGTTCCGCCGCGCGGGCCGCTTCGTCGCCCGCGGCACCGGCAGCACCGGCTGCACCTCGCCGCTCGCCTACCGCCGTCTGCGACAGAAGCAGTTGGCCGCACTCGGCACCCCGGTGCCACTGCTGCCGGGCATATCGCCGGCGCTCGCCGGCCGCTTGCGCGCCGAGGACGTCGTCCTCGCCCCGGCCGACCGCCCCGGCGTCTGGCGGCTGCGCGTGGACACCGGCCACCCGGTGCTCTTCCCGCGGCCTAACGACCACGTGCCCGGCATGGTCCTGTTCGAGGCGGCCCGCCAGGCGGCGACCGCCGCGTCCGGCCGGCACCCCTTCCTGCCCCGCTCGATGACGGCGACCTTCGCCCGGTACGCCGAGCTGCACAGCCCGTGCTGGATCGAGACGGAGCTGCTCGACGGGAATCCGGGAGATCCGGGACGTCCGGGAGATCCGGGAGATCCGGCAGATCCGGGAGATCCGGGAGATCCGGGGGAGACGACCGTACGGGTCTCGGGACGGCAGGACGGCGAGTCCGTCTTCAGCGCCACGCTGACCACCGCGCTCACCTCCCCACAGCCGGCCCGGATACGGTCCCTGTCGTGACCGTCACCTTTCTGATCACGGGCGCGAACGGCTTCGTCGGCAGCAGGGTCGCGGCCGCCGCACACCGGCAACCCGGCGTCCGCGTACGGCACTTGTCGCGCCGTACCGCACCGGGAGCCGAGCCCGGCGAGTCCGTCCACGGCGACCTTCTCGATCCGCCCTCCCTGCGCGGCGCCTGCGCCGGCACCGACGTCCTGGTGCACTGCGCCACGCGGGTCGGCGGCGACGCCGAGAGCGTCGAGGCCGTCAACGACCTGGGCACGCGGGCCCTGGTCGAGGAGGTTCAGCGCGCCGGGGTGCGCCGGATCGTGTACGTGAGCACGGCCGCCGTCTACGGCCGGGGCCCCTTCCGCGGTGTGCGCCCCGGGGAGGTGCCGATCGCCCCCGCGTCGGCCACCAGCCGCACCCGGGCCGCCGCCGAACGGCACGTCCTGGACGCGGGCGGCCTGGTGCTGCGCCCGCACCTCGTGTACGGCGAGGGCGACCGGTGGGTCGTCCCCGGACTGGTGTGGCTGCTGGGCGAGTTGTCGGCGACCCTCACCGGCTGCGAGGCGCTCCAGTCGATGATCGACGTCGACACCCTGGGCCGTGCGGTGGTGGCCGCGGCCCTGTCCCCGGCGCACGACGGCGGTGTGCACCACGTCAACCACCCGGGGCCGGTGGGGGTCCCGGACCTGCTCGGCGCCGTGTGCACGCTGCTGGAGGAGCCCGGCGGCCGTGCGGCGGTGGACGTCGCCACCGCCCTGGACCGGGCCGCCGGGAAACCGCTCGCCCTCCATCACCTCGGCATGCTCACGGTCGACCACTGGTTCGTGGACGACACCTTCTGGAAGGACCTCGACTGCTCGCCCGGCGAGGGATTCGGGGCCGCATTCAGGCGCGCGGCACCCTGGTACCGCTCGTTCCTCCAAGGCCGGAAAGCCTCCTGATCGCCTCCGCCTCCTCCGGACGCGGACCCGGTCCCGGTTCCGGTTCCGGCCCGGCATCCCGGCCGTGGAGCAGCACGGGCAGCTCCTGGTGGCCCGTGGAGATGATGGAGCGCAGCCTCTCAGGAGGCCGGGACGGATCGGCCAGGGCCAGCCGCGGGAAACGGTCGAACAGGGACGTCAGGGCCGCCGTCGCCTCGGCCATGGCCAGGGGCCGGCCCAGGCAGTGGTGCACGCCGTGGCCGAAGGAGACGTGGTCGCGGCTGGTGGGCCGGGTGACGTCGAACCGTTCGGCGTCCGGGCCGTGCCGCTCGGGGTCGCGTCCGGCACCGGCGAAGGAGACCACGACCGGATCGCCCTTCGGGATCGTCAGACCCGGCTCGATCTCGATGTCCTCGACGGCGTAGCGCAGACCCGACATGGCACCGGGCGCCTCGAAGCGCAGCGACTCCTCGAGGGCGTCCTCCCAGGTCGCCTGCCCGGATCGGACCAGTTCGAGCTGGTCGGGGTGGGCAAGCAGGCTGTGCACGGTGTTGTCGATGAGGTTGACGGTCGTCTCGAAACCCGCGGTGAGCAACAGGATCAGGTTGTCCATCAACTCCTGTTCGCTGAGGCTGCCTCCGTCGTGCGCGGCCATGAGGGCCGTCGTCAGGTCGTCGGCCGGGTGCTCGCGCTTGTACTGGAGGAACGCGGTCAGCGTGCCGTACAGCTCGACCCCGTTGGCCTGGGCGTCCTCCAGGGAGATCGCCGTGTCGAAGAAGCGGCTGATGATGCGGTAGAGGGCTCCCCGCGGGCCGTCCTCACCCGGCGGTACGCCGAAGAGTTCGCACACCACCTCGTGCGGCACCGGCGCCGCGAACGCCGCCCGCAGGTCGACGACTTCACCCTCGGGGATCCGCTCCAGGTCGTCCAGCGCCCGGTCGACGATCTCCTGGACGCGCGGCAGCAGCGCGTCGACACGGCGCTTGGTGAAGGCGGCGGCCATCGGCTTGCGCAGCCGGCTGTGGTCGGTGCCGTAGGCGGTGACCATGTTGCGCACCGACACCCAGATCGCGAGCGGCCAGGTGCGGGAGATGTCCCCGTTGATCCAGGCCGGCCAGTGCTGGAAGGCGTCCTTGCTCGTCTCGGGGCCGGCCAGGAGCCGTTTGTTCAGCTCCAGGCCGTTGATCCACCACGCCCGTACGCCGCCCGGGAGTTCCACCTCCACGGCGGGGCCCTGGGCCCGGATCCGGGATATCTCGTCGTAGAGGTCCTGGCCGGACGCGTCGATCGCCAGGAAGGGGCAGGCCTGCTGTGCCATGTCTCATCGCTCCTTGGTCCAGAGGCTGGGGAACCATCGTGCGATTCTCGTGAGGAAAAAACTTGGCATCCGGTTTGTTTTGGCCACCGCTTCCACCACTGTTGGCCATGGGAAGGTCGGCCGGAAGCCCCGCCGGGACGCCCGGCTACCGCAGCGCGAGCCCGGCCCGGCCCGGCTCATCCAACGCCCCGCCCGCCTTCCTGCCGACGTCCGGCTCCCTGCCGACGTCCGCCTGCCTGCCGACGGCCGGCTCCGCGTGGTCCGGCTCGGCCCCGGCCGGGTCCAGCGCGCCGGCCAGGTGCGGTGCGGCCACGCACGGCAGGAGCAGGTGCCACAGGTCGGTCAGGGAGGGCCGGGCGAGCCAGCCGGGGTCCTCCCGGGCCAGCACCTCGATGCCGGTCGTGGCGGCGAGGACGACCGCGCTGGAGCGGTGCGGCGGCATCCCGGCGGCGAGTTCGCCCTTGCGCTCCGCCTCGGCGAGCAGCTCGTGCACACACTCCCGCCACTCCCGGCGCAGGTCACGCACCCGCCCGGCGACCGCCTCGGCGTTCAGCCGCAGCCCCGCGCGCACCACGATGTCGGCGCACAGCAGCCGGGCGACGTGGTGCGTGACGTCCACCAGGCGCTGGAGGGCGCACCCGTCGCCGCCGCGGCCCCGGCCCGCGACCCGGCGCAGGGCACGGGCGGCCGCCTGCTCGACGGCCTCGGCCACGGCGGCCTTGTTCGCGAAGTGGAAGTGCAGCGCGCCGGAGCTGAC
Organism: Streptomyces sp. NPDC050164; assembly: GCF_044459945.1. Classification (NCBI taxonomy): domain Bacteria; kingdom Bacillati; phylum Actinomycetota; class Actinomycetes; order Kitasatosporales; family Streptomycetaceae; genus Streptomyces; species Streptomyces sp. NPDC050164. Next base: position 386,919 of record NZ_JBITJK010000004.1, on the reverse strand, counting down.
GCCGGCTCCCGCGCTGATCTCCGCAAGACTGGCCCGGACGTATCCCCGTGCCTCGAACTGCTCGGCCGCCGACCGGATCAGCGCGAGACGGGTCCGGACGGCCCGGTCCTGTTTGGTCACCCCTGGCTCCCGTGGAGGGCTCTGATGGCGACGCAATGAAACCAACTCACTGGTTTTTCCACAACGCGCGCACGGCCCGAGGGGCTTGGGTCCGGCCGAACCTGCCCGCCGGGCCCCGGCCGGCCGCCGCGCGCCTACGCCCGCAGATACGCCAGCACGGCCAGCACCCGCCGATGGGTCTCGTCCGCCGGTGGCAGGTCCAGTTTGGTGAGGATGCCGGAGATGTGCTTGCCGACGGCCGCCTCGGAGACGACCAGTTCGCGGCCGATAGCGCCGTTGGACCTGCCCTCCGCGATCAGCGCCAGCACCTCGCGCTCCCGCGGGGTGAGGCGCTCCAGCGGGTCGCGGCGGCGGCGCAGCAACTGCCGTACGACCTCGGGGTCGACGACCGTGCCGCCGTCGGCCACCTCGCCGAGCGCCTCGACGAACTCCTCGACCTGGCCGACGCGGTCCTTGAGCAGATAGCCGACGCCCGTGCCGTCACCGGAGTCCAGCAGCTCGGCGGCGTAGCGGCGCTGCACGTACTGGCTCAGGACCAGGACGGGCAGCGTGGGCCGGTCGCGGCGCAGCCGCACGGCCGCGTGCAGGCCCTCGTCCTGGAAGCCGGGCGGCATCCGCACGTCCGTCACGACCACGTCGGGGGTGTGCTCCCCGACGGCCGTGATCAGTGCCTCGGCATCCCCCACGGCCGCGACGACCTCGTGTCCGCAGCGGCCGAGCAGCCCGACGAGCCCGTCCCGCAGCAGCACGCTGTCCTCGGCCAGGACCACCCGCAGCGGTCGCTCAACTCGCAGGGCCACAAGGGATCTCCACACGCAGCAGGGTCGGTCCGCCGGGCGGACTGGACAGGGAGAGTCTGCCATCGAGCACCGACACCCGGTCGGCGAGTCCGGTCAGTCCGCTGCCCTCCCCGGCCCGCGCACCGCCGCGCCCGTCGTCGCGGATCCGAAGGACCAGCCGGCCGTCGCGGTGCCCGCCGCTCACCTCCGCCCGGCTCGCCCCGCTGTGCCTGCCCACGTTGGCCAGCGCCTCGCACACCACGAAGTACGCGGCGGCCTCGACGGCTTGGGGGAGCCGACCGGGCAGCTCCAGGGCGACGTCCACGGGCACGGCCGAGCGGTCGGCGGCGTCGGCGACGGCGGCTTCGAGGCCGTAGTCGGCGAGGACCTTGGGGTGGATGCCGTGGATGAGCTCGCGCAGTTCCGCGAGCGCCGTGCCCGCCTCCTCGTGGGCCTTGGCGAGCTGGTCGGCCAGCGGACCCGGCGGGGCGTCCAGCCGGGCCAGGCCGAGCGTCATCGTCAACGCGACGAGCCGCTGCTGCGCCCCGTCGTGCAGATCGCGCTCGATGCGCCGACGTTCCGCCTCGAACGCGTCCACCAACCGCACCCGGGACCGGGCCAGTTCGACCACCCTGGCCCCCAGGTCGGCCTCGCGCGGGGCGATCAGCAGCCGCGTCAGCCCGGCCCGCGCACCGGCGGCGACGCCCAGCAGGTATGCGCCCAGGGCGAGCAGGAGCAGTCCGAGGACGGCGAACCCGACGGCAGCCGGCCAGGTGGTGACCAGCCACACCTTGAGCACCTTCGCCTCTCCGAAGACGGCCATGAGCAACGGAGTCGCCACCACGGAGAGCGGCCCCAGCAGGAAGGCGGTGAACGCGAGAGCATCGACCGGCCACAACAGCCCCGCGAACAGCAGGGCGTGGCCCAGCTCCCGCCAGGTGGCCCGCTCCCGCAGCCGGGTCGACAGCCAGGCCCGCAGCCCCGGCGCCCCGGGCGCCTCGTGCGGGTCGGACGCCGGCTCCGCGTCGACCAGCCGCAGCCGGAACCGCTCGAGAGCCGCCACCGCAATGCCCGCCAGGACCGTCCCCAGCAGCAGAGGCAGCCCCACCAGAGCGAGGGCGAGCACCCCGCCGGCCGCCACCGAGACCACGATCCCCACGAGCACGACGGCACCGGTCACCGCGCCGGTGAGCAGATATCCGGCCGACCGCCACGGCCACGCCCCCAGCAGATAGCCGGGGCGGGACATGGCCTGCCACACGTTCCGAGGATGCATGGGGATCACCGTAGAAGCGGGCCGGGGCCCCGGCCATGGGCTCAGGCCGAGGCTGGATGGTATGCCTGGCCCTACCCCAGGTCTAGGCCTCGCCGCACTGCGCCGGCCCGCCCGCGCCCGGTTTCGTGGAAGCGACACCGACACCAGGGGGAACCCATGACACACGACGCCATCCGGCTGGACTCCGTCACCAGGGCGTACGGAACCGTGACCGCACTCGACGAGGTCTGCCTGGCGTTCCCCGCCGGGACCTTCACCGCCGTGATGGGCCCCTCCGGCTCCGGCAAGTCGACCCTGCTCCAGTGCGCCGCCGGCCTGGACCGGCCCACCTCCGGCTCGGTCACCCTCGCCGGCACCGAGCTGACCGGGCTGAGCGAGCGGCGGCTGACCCTGCTGCGCCGCGAGCGCGTCGGGTTCGTCTTCCAGGCGTTCAACCTGCTGCCCTCGCTGACCGCCGAGCAGAACGTCGCCCTGCCCCTGCGCCTGGCCGGCCGGCGCGTCCCGAAGGCCCGGGTGCGCCAGGCGCTCCAGCAGGTCGGCCTCGCCGACCGGGCCCGGCACAGACCGGCCCGGCTCTCCGGCGGCCAGCAGCAACGCGTCGCCCTGGCCCGCGCGTTGATCACCCGGCCCGACGTGCTGTTCGCCGACGAACCGACCGGCGCCCTGGACACGCGGACCGGCCGCGAGGTGCTCGGGCTGCTGCGCGGCATGGTCGACCGCGAGGGACAGACGGTCGTCATGGTCACGCACGACCCGGTGGCCGCGGCGTACGCGGACCGCGTGCTCTTCCTCGTCGACGGGCGCGTGCACGGGGAGTTGACCGGTCCGAGCGCCGACGCCGTCGCCGCGCGCATGACCCACCTGGAGGCCGCGCCGTGCTGAGCGTCGCCCTGCGCGCCCTGCGCACCCGCTGGGCCACCTTCACCGGCAGCTTCGTCGCGCTCGCGCTGGGCGTGGCACTGCTGACCGTGACGGGCCTGGCCCTGGCCTCGTCGGCCACCGCCCCGGAGCGCGCCCCCGAGCGCTTCGCGGCGGAACCGGTCGTCGTCAAGGGCCAGGACACGCTGCGCGTACCGACCCCGATCGGCGACCGCGAGTCCCGGCTCGCCCACCCGCGCCCGGTACCCGCCACGACCGTCGCCGAGTTGCGGAAGCTGGGCCCGGTCGTGGCGGACAGGTCCTTCGCCGTCCGCGCCACGGGCGCCCCCGCGGACCTGGTCGGCCATCCCTGGTCCACCGCCGCGTTCGCCCTCTACGACCTCGCCACCGGCCGAGCTCCCCGCACCGCCGACGAGGTCGCCGTCACCGGCGACTGGACACGCCCCGGCCGGCGGCTCCACACCGACCGGGGCCCGGTACGCGTCGTCGGCACGCTCACCTCACGCGGCTTCGAGAACGCCGTGTTCTTCACCGACGCCCGCGCCGCCCGACTGGCGCCCACGGTCACGCAGTTGGCCGTCGAGGCCGATCCGGCGGCCGTACGGGAGGCGGTGGGTGACAGCGCCCAGGTCCTCACCGGCAACGCGCGCCGCCTCGCCGATGCCGACCCCGGCCGGGACAGCGAGGCGCTCACGGCGATGAACTCCCTGTTCGGCACCGCCGGCGGCGTCACCGCCTTCGTGTCGGTCTTCGTCGTGGCGTCGACCTTCGCCTTCGCGGTCGCCCAGCGGCGCCGGGAGTTCGCCCTGCTGCGCACCGCCGGGGCCGTCCCGGGCCAGATCCGCCGGACCGTCCTCACCGAGGCGCTCGCCGTCGGCGCCCTCGCCTCCGCCACCGGCTGCGCCCTCGGCTCCCACGCAGCGCCGCGCCTCGCCGCCTGGGTCGTCGACAACGGCCTCGCCCCGGCCTGGTTCACCATCGGCGACCACACCTGGCCGTACCACGCGGCCTTCTGGACCGGCCTGCTCGTCGCGCTGTGCGGAGCGACCGCGGCGTCCTGGCGGGCCGGCCGCACCGGCCCCACCGAGGCACTTCGCGAGGCCTCGGCGGAGAGCGGGACGATCACCCGGGGCCGCCTGCTGTCCGGCACGGCCCTGCTGCTGACGTCCGCGGTGACACTGGGCCTGTCCCTGGCCGGCGACCCGGCCGACCTGCTGCAGCGCAAGTCCTACATCAGCCGCCCGATGCTGCTGATCACCGCGGCCGCCCTGCTCTCCCCGCTCGTGCTGCGCCCCCTGACCCGGCTGCTGACGTGGCTGCCGGGCGCCTGCGCCCTGCTGGTCCGCGAGAACACCGCCGCCGGGATGCGCCGCACCGCAGCGCTCGCGGCCCCCGTCCTGGTCACCGTCGCCCTCGCGGGTTCCCTGCTCGGCGCCACCGCGACCCTGAACCGGGCGAGGACCACCGAGACGAGCGAGCGCACCACCGCCGCCTTCGTCGTGACCCCGCCGGCCGGCACCGGCTTCGACGACGCCGCCCTGCGCAGACTGCGCGCCGTCCCGGGCGCCGAGATGTCGCCGACGTCGTCGACGGCCGTCCACGTCTTGGAGGACGACGTGGCCCTCGTCCGCTCCGAGGCCCGCGCCGCCACCCCCGGCCCCCTCGCGGCCACCACTCGCCTGCCCCTGGCCGCCGGCGCGGTGAGCGACCTCGACGACGACTCGATCATCGTCAACGAGGAGTGGCAGCGCCACCGGGTGGGCGACCGGGTCCGTGTCTGGCTCGGCGACGGAACGCCGCGCACCCTGCGGATCGCCGCGGTGATGACCACCGGCACGGGCGACAACGGCGTCTACGTCACCCCGCGCAACGCCCCGGGCGCCACGGTCGACCGGATCGACGTGGCCCTGACCGCCGACGCGGACCCGAAAACCGTCGCCACCGCTCTGCAGCAGGCGCTCGGCACCGGCAACGGGCAGATCCTCACCCGCGAGGCATGGATCCGCGCCACCCACCCCGAGACCGACCGCACCACCCGCCTCGGCCTCCTGCTGGTCCTCGGCATCGCCCTCCTCTACACGGGCATCGCCGTGGCCAACACCATGGTCATGGCGACGTCCGACCGGGCCCGCGACCTGGCCGTGCTGCGGCTGGCCGGTGCCACCCGCCGGCAGGTCCTGCGGCTGACCGGCGCCGAGGCCCTGACGGTCGTGGCGGCCGGCGCGCTCCTCGGCCTCCTGGTCGCCGCCGTCAACCTGGCCGGCATGGCAAGCGCCCTCGCCCTGCTGTCGGCCCCGGCCACGATCGCGCTCCCGTGGCAGGCCCTCGGCACGACGACGGCCGTCTGCGCCCTCCTCGCCGTGACCTCCGCACTCGCCCCGGCCGCCCTCGCCCTGCGCCGCCGCCCGGCGGAACCGGCGGGCGTACGGGAGTGACAAATCCGGGGACCCCGAGGGCGAGTCCATCTCATGATGAAACCGATAATCTGGCAGCCGTGAAACGGACCTCGTTCGACACCTGGCCCTGCTCCATCGCCCGCACCGCGGACATCCTGGGCGATGCCTGGAGCCTGCTGGTGCTGCGCGAGGTCTTCTACGGCGAATCCCGCTTCGACGGCTTCATCGGCTCGCTCGGCATCGCCCGCAACACCCTCACCGATCGGCTGCGGCGCCTGGAAGCCGAGGGCCTGCTGTGCCGGCAGGCCTACCGCAGCGACCCGGTCCGCCACGAGTACCTGCTGACGGACAAGGGCCGCGACTTCTTCGGCGTACTCGCCGCGATCAACGCCTGGGGCGACCGCTGGCTGGCCGGCGACGAGGGCGCCCCGGTGGTCCTGCACCACACGCCCTGCGACCACGACACCGAGGCCCGCGTCGTCTGCTCCTCCTGCGGCGAGCCACTGCGCCACCAGGACATGACCGCCCGCACCGGTCCCGGCTACCCGGCCCGCCTCCTCGACGACCCCGCGGTACGGGAACGCTTCGCCCCCGGGCGGTCGCTGGGGGACCCCCGAGACGACCAGTCCTGAGAGCTTCCTCACACAAGCGCAACCACGGGCGCCGCGAGACAACCATCACATCGCAGACACGAAAACGGGCGACATCTGATCGATGCCGCCCGTTCCGACGGTGGGGCACCGACGGAAATGCGCTGGTCAGCGCCGACGCAGAGACTCCAAAGATCGTTTCCCGCGCCAGACAGGCTCGCGCGTCACGTACATCAGGGTGTCCGCGGACCGGACAGCCCTGGTCGGCTCGGCCGCCGCAGAGGTGTGGAGCACCCCATGACTTCATGAGCCGGCTCTTCGAAGGGACGTCGCCCTCGGTGCGAGTTGTCGCGCCGCTCGGCAGACGACGCACGGGTCCGGTCCAGGGGGCCCCTGGCGATCAGAAGCGGCTGACCATCCCCGGGATGCCCGGAGGTGTCGGGACCGGCAGCCGGTTGGGGGCGTTGCGTTCGTCCGCGGCCGGAGCGGCCTTGCAGGTCATGTCCTTCGCGGGGAGCTTGCCGCTGGTCAGGTAGGTGGTGGCCGTCTTGTCGGCGCACGACTTGGTGCCGTAGATGCCGTGTCCGACGCCTCCGGCGACCGTGACCATCCTCGCGCCCTTCATGGCGCGGCGCAGGCCCTGGCCGCTGGTCAGCGGCGTCTGGGAATCCCACTCGTTCTGGAGGATCAGCGCGTGCACCTTGTTACCGATCCTGGTGGCGGGCTCGCTGCCGTTCTTCTTCCAGAAGGCGCACGGCTTGATGTGGGAGGCGAAGTCGCCGTACAGCGGGTACCTGGCCTTGTCCCGGATCGCGTCCTTGCGGTACTGCTCGGGATCGCGCGGCCAGGCGCGGGTGTCGGCGCAGACGACGGCCCAGAAGCCGGCGTCGCCGTTGTCCTCGGGCACGGTCCGGCCGAAGGACGGCGGAACCCGCTCGGGTGTCCTGATCTCCCGATCGGCGGTCGGGCGAGCTCCGGCGGCGGCCTTCTTCAGCTCGGCGACCGCTTCGGCGGCGTCGCGCGTGCCGAAGAACATGCCCCGGAAGCCGTGGCGGATTTCGTCTCCGGTCAGCAGCGTGCCGTCGAGGTCGATCGGCTTGCGGTCGGCCTGGGCGACCAGGCCGTAGAAGGTCTTGCGGACCGCCTCGGGAGTCCGGCCCAGCTTGTAGGTGGCATGCCGCGCGGCGGTCCACTCGGTCCACCGGGTGAAGGCGGGCTCGGCGCCCTCCGCCCAGACCTGGATCATCCCGCGCCAGACCCGGGCCGGGTCGACGGCGCTGTCCAGCACGAAGCGGTCGGAGCGCTTGGGGAACATCTGCGTGTAGACGGCGCCGAGGTAGGTGCCGTAGGAGTATCCGAGATAGGAGACCTTCTTCTCGCCGAGCACGGCGCGGATGACGTCCATGTCCCGGGCGGTGTTGCGGGTGGTGATGTGGCGCAGCTTGTCGCCCTGCCTTTTGTCGCATTTCTCGGCGACGGTCCGGGCCCACTTCACGTCCTTGGTGAACGTCTCGGCCTTGTACGGCCGTTCCCAGTTCCGCTCCTCGGACGTCAGGCCGCAGCCGACGGGGGAACTCCGGCCGATACCCCGCGGGTCGAAGCCGACGAGGTCGTACTTGTCCTTAACGGCCTTCGGCAGCTCGCCGGCCATGTACTGCGGCATGTCGACGCCCGGCCCGCCCGGGCCACCCGGGTTGAGCAGAAGCACACCGCGCCGTTCCTTCTTGACGCTCGTCTTCATCCTCGATATCGCGAGGTCGAGCTTCTTGGCTCCCGGTTTGCCGTAGTCGAGCGGCACCTTGATCGTGGCGCACTGAAGGGAGGCGGGCAGCGCCGTGTCGCAGCGGTGCCAGGCCGGTTTCTGCTGGAGGTAGGGGCGGAGGGGGTTCTCCGCGGCGGATGCCGTGGCGGGGGTCAGCGCGGGGACCAGCGTGGTGACGGCGCTGACCGCCAGGAAGAGGGGTATTCGACTGTTGCGCACGTGCGTTGGGTCCTTGGGTCGATGCGTACGGGACGCACCCACCCTGCCGCGCGCGGAATGCGGATTGATCACTCCGCGGGGCAGTGTTTCTCCCACCCTGGACGTACGGGGAGTTGGAGCGGATCGTGCTGGAGTCGGACAACCGCGACTGGCTCTATGCCATCTACCTCAAGCGGTCTGCTGAAATAAAGTTGAGTCCTGTACGATCCCAAGTGATCCGCATTTCAAGGAATTTCTTCGCTTCCTTGCGGTGCCAGTTGTGATTCCACCGGCGTCTTCGACAAGAGGCCTGATTCAAGCGGGACGTTCCGGTCGGTAGTCGTGATCCTTTTCACGCGTCTTCTCTCATGCCGGGCCTCCCTCGGGATGTCAGAGTCTCGTCCGTGATCACCTCCATGACCTGGAGGTGAGGACCACGGAACCGTCTCCCTGACCTGGAGACGAATGAACGACTACCGGGGAATTCAACATGCGTAAGACCACCACGCGCCGCGTCTCTCTGGCCGGAATAGCCGCCGTCACCAGTGCCGCCCTGCTCGCCACCGCGGCTCCCAGCGCCACGGCCGCCGACGACAGCCGGGGAACGGCTCGCGCCGTGGCTGCCTCAGCCGCGACGCAGTCTCCTGAACTGACCGCGGAGCAGCGCCAGTTCATCGAGCAGGAGATGGGACCGGAGGCGCTGGCCGAGATCGAGAAGGCCATGAGCCGGTCCGGTGGCTTCGCCTTCCCGATCGCCGCGGCGGCCATCGGTGCCGCGGCATGGTGCGCGAAGGGGGCGCTGGCCAGCATTCCCACCTCGGTGCTCAGCGACATCGCGGCGGGCAAGGCGTCCAGCAAGAAGACCTACGTCAGGAACGCCGTCATCGGCTGCCTCGGGGGCGAGATCGGGGGCGTCGTCTGGAAGTTCCTGCCGGGCTGGGTCAAGAACAAGGCCGTCAACATGGTGATCGCCTTCATCATCAAGTACATCCGCTGAAGTTGCTCGGCACCGCGCGAATCCTGGGGCATCCATGGCCTACATCTTCATCTTCGGTTGTTTCCTCCTGCTGGGCGTAGCCAGTTCGCTGGCCGCACGCACCGGGTACCGGGGCAAGGTCTGTGACCGGTCCGACGGGTACGAGGTCCCTGCGGAGGTGAAGTCCGACCCGGGGCTGAGGAAACGGGCGAACGACCTGGTGGCCTTCTGGTGCACTGGGGCCGCGGTGCTCAGCTTCGCTCCGTTGGTGCCGATCGGCACGGTCATCATGAGCGGCGGTGGCCGAATGGTCGGCACCTGGGGACTTGTGGTCCTCGCCCTCTACGGCCTGGCCGTGGTGATCGTGGGTGCCTACCCGTTCGAGAAGATCAAGAGCCTGGGGCGGTCCGCCGAGCGGTGAACGGAGCAACGGCTGCTGCGTCGTGCGGCCGGCCGGAGCGGACGCCCCGAGCACCGGGCCGGGGGGCGGCCGGCGAACCTGACCCGTGGCGAAGACCCTGATGGTGCCCGTGTGTGCCGTCGGGGTGCTCGTCCGCGCCCGTTCGCCGGCGCGGGCCCCACAGGCGCACATCGGTTCCCGGATGTCCAGGTTTCGCTTCGGACTCCCAGCGCTGCCAAGGGAGCCTTGGCTATAAGGGCTTAGATGTGCTGATCGGACAGGTTGGTGACGCGGTTGACGCGGAGCACGATCTCAGTTCGGCCCTGACCGGGCGTGGTCCGGTGGTGGGGGCCGAGGAAGGCGGCTGCCCTGCGCTGCGCAGGACAGGACTACACCTGGTAGGTCTTGCGCCAGTTCTCGATCAGTGCGGGCATTTCCCGTGCCATGTAGGCGTAGAAGTCCTGCATCTCGTGCAGACGCCGGGCGGTGGGGGAACCATCCCGCGCGGTGCCGATGCCCTCCTGAGCGGCGTCGAGCATCACATCCAGCATGACGTTCTGCTGGGACATGAGGGTTGCCCAGGCGCCCTCGCGGAAGCGGTAGTGGTCGCGGCGGCTGCCGGGGGCGGGGACGCGTTCGACGAGTCCGACGGGGATGAGCTGCTTGATCGCGGTGGAGACGGCTCCTGAGCTGATCGACAGCTCCTCGCACAGGTCGGCGGCGGTCATGGTGTCCCGCTCGGTGAAGAGCAGGGCGGTCATCACCCGGGCCGTGGTCTTCTGCATGCCGTTCTGGGCCAGGGTCAGGGCCAGCTTCTCCGCTGCGTGGCGCAGCTGCTCCTTCGCGTCCATGCCTCTCAGGGTAGCGAATGTTTTCGAGTACTCAGCGATTTCCGTGTGTTTACAAATCTCTGAAAGCTCGATACGTTCCAAGACATGGAGAACGCGATCGAGCTCCGTGAGCTCACCAAGACGTACGGTTCCCGTCGCGGCCTGACCGGCCTGTCCCTTGACGTGCGCGTCGGGGAGGTCTTCGGCTATCTGGGGCCGAACGGCGCGGGGAAATCCACCACCATCCGGCTGCTTCTCGACCTGATCCGCCCCACCTCCGGTCACGCAACGGTCCTCGGTCTGGACCCGCGTGCCGACGGTGTCGAGCTGCGCCGCCGCGTCGGCTACCTCGCCGGTGACTTCGTCGTCGACGGACGGCAGAAAGTGCGTGATTGCCTGCGCTTCCTGGCCGACCTGCGCGGCGGCGTGTCCCAGCAGCGCATCGACGACCTGTCCGACCGGCTCGGCCTCGACCCGAGCGCGCCCATCAAGAAGCTGTCCAAGGGCAACCGGCAGAAGGTCGGTCTTGTGCAGGCCTTCATGCACACCCCGGAGCTGCTGATCCTCGACGAGCCCACCTCGGGGCTCGACCCGCTGGTGCAGCAGACGTTCCTGGAGCTGGTCGCCGAGGCCGCCGCGAACGGCCAGACCGTCTTCATGTCCAGCCACATCATGGACGAGGTCGAGGCCGTCGCCGACCGGGTCGGCATCCTGCGGGACGGGCGTCTGGTGGCCCTGGACACCGTGGCCCAACTGCGTGCCGGAGCGATCCGGGAGATCGAGATCAGCTTCGCCGAGCCGGTCACCGCCGAGGAGTTCGCCCAGCTGCCCGGCGTACACGACCTCGTGCTCGACGCGGACGGGACCACCCTGCGCGGACAGCTCACGGGTGATCCCGACGCCCTCGTCAAGGCCGCCGCCAAGCACCACGTCACCGCGCTGCGGGCCACCGAACCCGCCCTCGACGACCTCTTCCACGCCTACTACGCCGAAGCGGAGGCCGCGCCCCGGCCGACCGCCGCGACCGTCTGACCTGACCGCACCATCACCTGCTCAGCTGCTCAGCTGCTCAGCTGCTCACCGAGGAGCCAACCCGCCATGCACACCACCGTGTTCACCAAGACCCTCCGCGACAACCGCCGCCCGCTCATCGGCTGGACGATCGGCACCACCCTGGCCGCCGCCATGTACGCGAGCTTCTACCCTCAGATGGCCACCGGCGGGGCCGAGTCCGTCCAGAACTTCCCCGAAGCGATGCGCGAGGCTTTCCACCTCGACGATCTGACCTCGGCCGCCGGATATCTGCAGTCCTCCGTCTTCGGCCTCATCCTGCCGCTGCTCGCCCTCTTCTACGGGGCGGCGACCGGGGCCCGCGCCACGGCGGGCGACGAGGAGTCCGGCACCCTCGACCTTCTCCTCGCCCACCCGGTCACCCGGACCCGTCTGATCCTGCAGCGGTTCGGAGCCCTGACCGCCGGGGCCTGCGCAATCGCCGCCGCCGTGTGGGTCGCGCTGCTCGCCATCAGGAATAGTGCCGATCTCACCTCCATCAGCCCGGCCGAGTTCCTGGCTCAGTGCCTCAACCTGGCACTGCTGGCTGTGGCGTTCGGTGCGCTCGCCATGGGCCTCGGTGCCGCCACCGGACGCCGTGCCGTGGTCTTCGCCGCCACTGCGGGCATCGGCGTCCTCACCTACGCCGCGCACACCTTCGCCGACCAGCTGGGCGCCGACTGGGCCGCGTACCTGTCACCGTTCCACTACTACATCGGCGGAGAGCCGCTCAAGCACGGCTTCCAGTGGGCCGACGCGGGCATTCTCGCGGCAGCCGCCGCGGTGCTGGTGGCCGCAGGGACGTACCGCTTCAACCACCGCGACATCAACGGCTGACGAGCCGGCGGATCCGCAGAGCCGCCGCACCCGCGTGCGGGATAGCCTCCGTGATCACCGGCCTCGACCAGGCTGGTGACCACCAGAGGAAGAGGAGACCGCCATGGCACCCAAGCCGGTCCGGGCAGCGATCGGGGAGATACGGATCACCTGCCAGGTCTGCGGCAGTGATGTGTTCCGGGAACGGGACGTGCTGCTGAACAGCGTCGGCCTGGAGTTCATGAAGATGGCCTGGGCGGACGAGACGGCGACCGGGCTCATCTGCTGGCGGTGCGGGTTCGTGCACCTCTTCGTGAACAGGGACCTCAAGCTCTATCGCGCGGACAAGTAGCCCCCGGAACGGGGCTTCAGCTGAGCTCGGCGAACGCCTCCACCGCGCGGGTCTTGCCGGTGACGACGATGACGTCGCCCTTCTGGACGATCGTCTCGGCGGTGGCGTAGGTGAAGCCCTCTCCCGGCCGCTTGATGCCGACCACGGTGATGCCGTACCTGCTGCGGACCTGGCTCTGGCCCAGCGGGATGCCGGTGGCGACGTCCGGGGCGACAGTCTTCACCAGGGCGTAGTCGTCGTCGAACTCGATGAAGTCCAGCATGCGGCCGGTGACCAGGTGGGCGACGCGCTCACCCATCTCGTGCTCGGGCAGGACGACATGGTGGACGCCGAGGCGTTCGAGGATCTGGCCGTGCTGGCGGCTGATGGCCTTGGCCCAGATATTGGGCACCTCGGCCTCCAGCAGGTTGGAACTGACCAGGATGGACGCCTCGATGTCGGTGCCGATGGCGACGACCGCACTGGTGAACTCGTGCACGCCGAGCTGGCGAAGCACCTCCGGGTCAGTGCAGTCGGCGACGGCGGCGTGGGTGAGCCCGTCGCTGTACTTCTGGACAAGCCGGGCGTCGGTGTCGATGCCGAGGACGTCCCAGCCGCGCCGCATCAGCTCGCTGGCCAGCGAGGAGCCGAAGCGGCCGAGTCCGATGACGGCGACGCGCTGGTCACCGCCATGGGCGTCGGTCTCCGTCGGGCGCTTGCGGTGGCGACGGCGCAGGGCATGCAGCTTGTTAACCAATGACGGGTCGCTCCTCTGGCAGGTCGTAACGGCGGGTGCGCTCGCGCAGGGCGAGGGCCGAGACGAGCGTGATGGGGCCGAGGCGGCCGACGAACATCAGGACGACCAGCAGCAGTTGCCCGGCCGTGGGCAGGTCGGCGGTGATACCGGTGGACAGACCGACGGTGGCGAAGGCGGACACGGTCTCGAACAGCACCGCGTCCATGGGCTCGTCGGTAAGCGTGAGCAGGACGAGCGTCGAGCTCATGACGAGGCCCACCCCGAGCAGCGCCACCGTCAGAGCCTGGCGCAGCACGTGCGGTGCCAGACGGCGGCCCAGCACCGTGGAGGTGGGCTCACCGCGCACTTCGGCAAGGATCGCGGCGAGCAGCACCGCGAAGGTGGTGACCTTGATCCCGCCCGCGGTTCCGGCGCTGCCTCCGCCGATGAACATCAGCACGCACGTCATCAGCAGCGTCGAGGAGTGCAGCGCGCCGACGTCGATCGCGTTGAAGCCGGCCGTGCGGCTCATGGCGGAGTGGAAGAAGCCGTCGAGGATCTTGCCCGCCGTGGTGTGCGGGCCGAGCGTGCCGGGGTTGGTCCACTCCAGCAGGCAGGTCAGCAGCGTTCCGGCGACGAGCAGGACGGCGGTGGTGATCAGCGTGAGTTTGGCGTGCAGGCTCCAGGTGCGGTGCCCCGTCGTACGGCGCCGGCGGCGGTGGCGCATCAGTTCCAGCAGCACCGGGAAACCGAGGCCTCCCAGGATCACCGCGGCGGCGACGGGCAGGGTCACCCAGGGATCCTGGGCGTAGCGGGTGAGGCTGTCGGCGTGCAGCCCGAAACCGGCGTTGTTGAACGCTGACACGGCGTGGAAGTAGCCGAGGTACACGGCGCTGCCGATGCCTTCGCCGTAGCCGTACCGGAAGCGCAGCGACAGCACCGCGCCCACCGCGAGTTCGACGATCAGCGTGGTACCGGCCACGCCGAGCAAGACTCGCCGTACGTCACCGATGCCCAGGCTCTTGGTCTCCGCCTGCGCGGTCAGCTGCATCCGCAGCCGCAGCCGGCCCGAGATCAGCACCGCCAGCAGTGAAGCCAGGGTCATGATGCCGAAACCGCCGACCTGGATCAGGGCGAGGATCACGCCCTCACCGAAGCCGCTCCAGTACGTTCCGGTGTCCACCACGGCCAGACCCGTCACGCACACCGCCGAGGTGGCCGTGAACAGCGCGGTCACGAAACCGGGCGAGGAACCCCCCTCCGCGGCGAAGGGCAGGGACAGCAGCACAGCGCCGAGAAGGACCACCACCGCGAACGCCAGGACAACCGCTCGGGCAGGGTGGGCGGTGAGCAGCGACGACCATGACCGCAACCGCGTCGCCAGGCCCGCCATGGCTGTCCTCTCCCCGTCTGCCCGACGGTCGCTGTCCTTACCCGCCTGCGGCAAGTGCCCATCAAGATCCCAGCCGCACACCCTACCCGTGGGTCGCGCCCACTGAGCATGCTCCGTGCGATGCCGACGCACCGCTGCGTGCTCGCCCAGGCAGCCCACGCCGACAGGGCGCGGAGGCGTTCAGGTTCAGCGGCTGCCGTGGTCGTGCGCGTAGGCGGCCAGGACCTTCTGTGCGGCGGCTCGCGTGTGCAGGAAGCGGTCGTCGAGTACGGCGGCGAGGTCGTCGAGGCTGCGGCGAGTACCGAAGCCGCGAGGCGGATACCCGCGTGTTCCGCCCGCCGCTGGGGTACTGGGTGAAGTCCACACAGCCCCGGGCGACGTCGCAGGCGAGTCCGTCCAGCACTGCGGCCACGGCAACAGAGTCCAGTTGCTGCGGTGTCAGACCGGCGCGGCGCAGATGGCAGCTCCGCAGCGCCAGCGCCCGGCGCCGGGCCAGAGCGGGATGGATGCCGAGAACCCAGGAGACGGTTGCGGTCAGCAGCGCGGAGCCCACCGGGGCGGCCCCGAGTGCTCGGCCGGCTCCGGCGTGGCGTTCTGCGTGCTCATCAGTCATCCCGCTGGGCGGAGCCAGGTCCGCCCCAAGCACGGCGTCACCGTCGTCGGCATGAAACGCCCCGGTGTGGACTTCACGTACGCCACGCCCGACAAGGCCGTGCAGGAGGGCGACGTCATCGTGGCCACCGGCAAGACCCACGCGCTGGAGACCTTCGCCGAGCTCAGCTGAGGCGTATGGAGTGCGTCAAAGGTGGCCGGGACGCAGTCAGGGAAGCGTTAAGAGCTGCTGACGCCGACCGGCCGGGCGGGTTTCCTGAAGCGGTCCGCATCCCCACGGGGATTTTCCGCACCTCATCCAGGAGCTCACGATGGCCGACGTGGCCTTCGTCGTCACCACGATCGCGGTGTTCGCGCTCGTGGCTCTCTTCGCCAAAGGGGTGACGAAGCTGTGACCGCCGAGGACATCATCGGCCTGGTCGTCGCCGTCGCCCTGCTGGGTTACCTCGTCCTCGCCCTGATCTTCCCGGAGAGGTTCTGAGCACGCCCATGAGCCCCGTTCTTGCTGACGTGCTTCTGGTGACCGCGCTCATCGGCGCGCTCGCCCTGGCGCACCGGCCGCTCGGCGACTACATGGCCGCCGTCTACTCCGCCAAGAAGCACCTGCGCGTCGAGAAGTGGATCTACCGCGCGGTGGGTGCGAACCCGGACACGGAGATGCGCTGGCCCGCCTATCTGCGCGGTGTACTGGCCTTCTCCGCGGTCGGCGTGATCTTCCTGTACGTGCTCCAGCGCGTCCAGGACAAGCTGCCCCTGTCGCTCGGCTTCAAGCCGATCAGCCCGGACCAGGCGTTCAACACGGCCGTGTCGTTCGTGTCGAACACCAACTGGCAGTCGTACTCGGGTGAGTCGGCGATGAGCCACGTCACCCAGACCGCCGGGCTCGCCGTGCAGAACTTCGTTTCCGCGGCCGTCGGCATCGCCGTCGCGGTGGCGCTCGTACGCGGCTTCACCCGGTCCCGCACCGGTGACCTGGGCAACTTCTGGGCGGACCTGGTGCGCGGCACCGTCCGCATCCTGCTTCCCATCTCCGTGGTCGCGGCGGTGCTGCTCATCGCCGCCGGCGCCATCCAGAACTTCGGCGGCATCCACAGCCTCACCACCCTGACCGGCGACCAGCAGGCCATCAGCCCGGGAGCCGTGGCCTCGCAGGAGGCCATCAAGGACGTGGGCACGAACGGCGGCGGCTTTTTCAACGCCAACAGCTCGCATCCGTTCGAGAACCCAGGTGGCTTCACCAACCTGCTGGAGATCTTCCTGCTGCTGGTGATCCCGTTCTCGCTGCCGCGCACCTTCGGGAAGATGGTCGGCAACGTCAGGCAGGGCTACGCCATCGTCGCGGCCATGGGCATCATCTGGTTCCTCGGCGTCGTCGCCGTGACCTGGATCGAGTACGCCCACCCCGGCACCGCCTCCCAGATCGCCGGCGGGTCGATGGAAGGGAAGGAGCAGCGGTTCGGCGAAGGTCCGTCCTCGCTGTTCGCGGTCTCCACGACGATGACCTCGACCGGCTCGGTCAACTCCTTCCACGACTCCTACCAGGGTCTGTCGGGCGGCGTGCTGCTGCTGGGCATGATGCTCGGCGAGATCGCGCCCGGCGGTGTCGGCTCCGGCCTCTACGGCATGCTGATCATGGCGATCATCGCGGTCTTCATCGCCGGGCTCATGGTCGGCCGTACGCCGGAGTACCTGGGCAAGAAGATCGGCACCCGCGAGATCAAGCTGGCCGCCTGCTACATCCTCATCACCCCGGCCCTGGTGCTCATCGGCACCGCGGCCGCGATGGCCCTGCCGGACGGCAAGGACGCCATGACCAACATCGGCGCGCACGGCTTCTCCGAAGTGCTGTACGCCTACACGTCGGCCTCGAACAACAACGGCTCCGCGTTCGCCGGTTTCGGTGCCGACACCCCGTTCTTCAACACGACGTTGGGTCTGTGCATGGCGCTGGGCCGGTTCCTGCCGATGGTGTTCGTGCTGGCGCTGGCCGGCTCCCTCGCCGAGCAGAAGCCCGTCCCGGAGACGGCGGGCACCCTGCGCACCGAAAAGCCGCTGTTCACCGGCCTGCTGGTCGGAGCAATCATGATCATCACCG
Organism: Streptomyces sp. NPDC050164; assembly: GCF_044459945.1. Taxonomy (NCBI): domain Bacteria; kingdom Bacillati; phylum Actinomycetota; class Actinomycetes; order Kitasatosporales; family Streptomycetaceae; genus Streptomyces; species Streptomyces sp. NPDC050164. Next base: position 369,680 of record NZ_JBITJK010000004.1, on the reverse strand, counting down.
GTCTGACGTTCTTCCCGGCCCTCGCGCTGGGCCCGCTCGCCGAGGGGCTGGCGGCATGACCACCCACACGAAGAAGCAAGAGGACCCGATGTCCCCGGTTACCCCGCCCCGGGCACCGCACCAGGACGTACCGATCGGACACGAGCCGGCAGAGGGCCGCGTCGGCGTGGGACTGTTCGATCCCAAGCAGCTGGTCAAGTCGCTGCCGGATGCCTTCCGCAAGCTCGACCCCCGGGTGATGGTCAAGTCTCCCGTCATGTTCGTCGTGCTCATCGGCTCGGTTGTCACCACGATGCTGGCCATCAAGGACCCGGGCGACTGGTTCGGCTGGGTCATCGCCGCCTGGCTGTGGCTGACGGTCGTCTTCGCGAACCTGGCGGAGGCGGTCGCCGAGGGCCGTGGCAAGGCACAGGCCGACACCCTGCGCAAGGCCAAGACCGACACCGTGGCGCGCCGCCTCATCAAGGACGGCGCGGAAGAACGCGTGCCGGGTACCGAGCTCAAGGTCGGCGACCTGGTCGTCTGCGAGGCGGGCGACATCATCCCCGGCGACGGTGACGTCGTCGAAGGCGTCGCCTCCGTCGACGAGTCGGCCATCACCGGAGAGTCGGCCCCGGTCATCCGTGAGTCCGGCGGCGACCGTTCGGCGGTCACCGGTGGTACGAAGGTCCTTTCCGACCGCATCGTCATCAAGATCACGACGAGGCCAGGCGAAACCTTCATCGACCGGATGATCAACCTGGTGGAGGGCGCGGCCCGGCAGAAGACGCCGAACGAGATCGCGCTGAACATCCTGCTGGCCTCACTGACGATCGTCTTCCTGCTGGCGGTTGTGACGCTGAAGCCGTTCGCGATCTACGCGGGGGCCGACAAGCAGACCTCGCTGATCGTGCTCACTGCCCTGCTGGTCTGCCTCATCCCCACGACGATCGGCGCGCTGCTGTCGGCGATCGGCATCGCGGGCATGGACCGGCTGGTGCAGCGCAACGTGCTGGCCATGTCCGGCCGGGCGGTCGAGGCCGCCGGTGACGTCTCCACACTGCTGCTGGACAAGACGGGCACGATCACGCTGGGCAACCGGCAGGCGGCCGAGTTCGTGCCGGTGCGCGGTACCACGGAGGCCGAGGTGGCGGATGCCGCGCAGCTTTCGTCGCTCGCCGATGAGACGCCGGAGGGCCGCTCCGTCGTCGTCCTGGCGAAGGCGAAGTACGGGCTGCGCGAGCGGCATCAGGGCGAGCTGGCGCACGCCACGTGGATCGAGTTCACCGCCCAGACCCGCATGTCGGGCGTGGACGTCGACGGAAGGAAGATTCGCAAGGGCGCCGCCGGTTCGGTCGTCGCGTGGGTGCGGGAGCAGGGAGGCGAAGTCGCCGAGGACGCGGGCGAGATCGCGAACAGGATCTCCGAGGCAGGCGGCACCCCGTTGTTGGTCGCCGTCCAGAATGACCAGGGCGCCCGTGTCCTCGGCGTGATCCACCTGAAGGACGTCGTCAAGGACGGCATGCGGGAGCGGTTCGAGGAGCTGCGCCGCATGGGCATCAAGACGGTCATGATCACGGGCGACAATCCGCTGACAGCCAAGGCGATCGCGGAGGAGGCCGGTGTCGACGACTTCCTCGCCGAGGCCACCCCCGAGGACAAGATGGCCCTCATCAAGCGGGAACAGGCGGGCGGCAAGCTGGTCGCCATGACCGGCGACGGCACCAACGACGCCCCGGCGCTCGCCCAGGCGGACGTCGGCGTGGCGATGAACACCGGTACGTCGGCCGCGAAGGAGGCCGGCAACATGGTCGACCTCGACTCGAACCCGACCAAGCTCATCGAGATCGTCGAGATCGGCAAGCAACTCCTCATCACGCGTGGCGCGCTCACGACGTTCTCCATAGCCAACGACGTCGCGAAGTACTTCGCGATCATCCCGGCGATGTTCGCTGTCGCCTACCCCTCGCTGGACAGGCTCAACGTCATGGGCCTGGCCTCCCCCGAGTCGGCGATCCTCTCCGCGGTGATCTTCAACGCGCTGATCATCATCGCGCTCGTCCCGCTGGCCCTGCGCGGCGTGCGCTACCGGCCGATGAGCGCTGACCGGATGCTGCGTCGCAACCTCGGGATCTACGGCCTGGGCGGGCTGATCGTCCCGTTCATCGGCATCAAGCTCATCGACCTGCTCATCTCGCTCATCCCCGGGATCGGGTGAAGGACATGAACAACTCCGTGGCGAACACCGGACGCCTGGCATGGGCGGCCCTGCGCATGCTCCTCGTCCTCACCGTCGTGACCGGCATCATCTATCCCCTGGTGGTCACCGGCATCGGCCAACTTGCCTTCCACGACAAGGCGAACGGCTCGATCGTCAAGGTCGACGGCAAGGAGGTCGGCTCGAAACTGATCGGACAGAGCTGGAACATCAAGGGCACCGACAAGCCGGACCCGAAATGGTTCCAGGGCCGCCCCTCCCACAGCGACTACGACCCGCTGGCCACCGGCTCCAGCCAGCTCGGCGCCAGTGACCCGCGGCTGGTCAAGGCGGTGACAGCGGCGAAGAAGCAGGTCGCCGAGTTCAACGGCGTCCCCGAGTCGGAGGTGCCCGTCGACGCGGTCACCGGCTCCGCCTCCGCCATCGACCCGGACATCTCTCCCGAGTACGCGCAGATCCAGGTCAAGCGGGTCGCCGAGGCGAACGGGCTGCCGGTCTCCGAGGTCGAGAAGCTGGTCAAGGACCACATCCGGGGCCGGACCCTCGGCTTCCTCGACCAGCCTCGCGTCAACGTCCTCGAACTCAACATCGCGCTGAAGGAACTGGCCAGGAACTGATGGCCCTGCGCCGAAGGACACGGTCGGGAGGCGGCGGACCGGAAGCCCCGGATCCGCCGGATCCCGACCGCCGTCCGGAACTCGCCGCCCCGTCCACCGAAGACAGGAAGGCCGCACACCGATGACCCGGGTGCTGGTGGTGGAGGACGATCCACAACTCGTACGAGCCCTCTTGATCAACATGCAGGCCCGCCACTACGGAGTCGATGCGGCACCGGACGGCACCACAGCCCTCCGGCTGGCCGCCGCGAGACAGCCCGACGTGATCCTGCTCGACCTGGGACTGCCCGACATGGACGGCGTCGACGTGATCAAGGCGCTGCGCGGCTGGACCCGCACGCCCATCTTGGTCCTGTCCGCGCGCCGCGCCTCCGAGGAGAAGGTCGCCGCCCTTGACGCGGGCGCCGACGACTACATCACCAAGCCGTTCAGCATGGACGAGCTCCTGGCGCGCCTGCGTGCCGCCGTGCGCCGCGCCGAGGACGGCGCGCTCGCTCCCGGGACGACGCTGGTGGAGACAGACGACTTCACCATCGACCTGCTCGCCAAGAAGGCCACCCGGCACGGCCGCGACCTCAGGCTCACCCCGACCGAATGGCACCTGCTGGAGCTCCTGGTGACCAACCCGGGCCGTCTGATCACGCAGCAGCAGCTCCTGCAGGAGGTCTGGGGACCGATCTCGGGAAACAGGACGAACTATCTTCGGGTGTACATGGCCCAGCTCAGGCGCAAACTCGAAACGGACCCTTCCCATCCGCGCTACCTGATCACCGAGCCCGGCATGGGTTACCGCTTCGAGGCCTGACCGCCTCCCCGAATTCCACCACGCAAGGAAACCGAGAGACCAGACCATGGCACGCGGCAAGCTTCGGATCTACCTCGGCGCGGCACCCGGCGTCGGCAAGACCTACGCCATGCTGTCCGAAGCCCACCGCCGTATCGAGCGGGGCACCGACTGCGTGGTCGCCTTCGTCGAGCACCACGACCGGCCACGCACCGAGGTGATGCTGCACGGCCTGGAGCAGGTACAGAGGAAGCAGCTGGCGTACCGGGGCACGACGTTCACGGAGATGGACGTCGACGCCGTCCTCGACCGCCGCCCGCAGGTGGCGCTGGTGGACGAACTCGCCCACACCAACATCCCCGGCTCCCGCAACGCCAAGCGGTGGCAGGACGTCGAGGAACTGCTCGAAGCAGGCATCAACGTCGTCTCGACGGTGAACATCCAGCATCTGGAGTCGCTGGGCGACGTCGTCGAGTCGATCACGGGGGTACGGCAGAAGGAGACGGTTCCCGACGAGGTGGTACGCCGCGCCGACCAGATCGAACTGGTCGACATGTCACCCGAGGCGCTGCGCCGCCGGATGGCGCACGGCAACATCTACAAGCCGGACAAGATCGACGCGGCCCTCTCCAACTACTTCCGGCCCGGCAACCTCACCGCCCTGCGAGAGCTGGCGCTGCTGTGGGTGGCCGACCGGGTGGACGAATACCTGCAGCAGTACAGGGGCGAGCACGGCGTCTCCAAGATATGGGGCTCGCGCGAGCGGATCGTGGTCGGACTCACGGGCGGTCCCGAGGGGCGTACGCTGATCCGCCGCGCCGCACGCCTCGCCGAGAAGGGCGCCGGTGGCGAGGTGCTGGCCGTCTACATCGCGCGCAGCGACGGGCTGACGTCGGCCTCGCCCAAGGAGCTGGCCGTCCAGCGCACCCTGGTGGAGGACCTGGGCGGCACCTTCCACCACGTCGTCGGCGACGACATCCCGACCGCTCTGCTGGACTTCGCGCGCGGGGTGAACGCGACCCAGATAGTGCTCGGTGCCAGCCGCCGCCGGTCCTGGCAGTACATGTTCGGCCCCGGCGTGAGCGCCATCGTGGCCCGCGAGTCCGGCCCGGACCTGGACGTCCACATCGTCACCCACGACGAGGTGGCCAAGGGACGCGGACTGCCGATCGCGCGCGGCGCCCGACTGGGCCGTGCCCGCATCATCTGGGGATGGCTGGTCGGCGTACTCGGCCCGCTCCTGCTCGCCTTCGTCCTCACGCACATCGACACCGGGCCGGACCTGACCAGCGACGTGCTGCTGTTCCTGGCCCTGACGGTCGGGGCCGCCCTGCTCGGCGGGCTCCTGCCCGCCCTGGCATCGGCGACTGCCGGCTCGCTGCTGCTCAACTGGTACTTCACGCCGCCGGTGCACACCTGGACGATCGCCGACCCGGAGAACATCGTCGCCATCGCCGTGTTCTTCGCGGTCGGCGTCTCCGTCGCCTCGGTCGTCGACCTGGCAGCCCGTCGTACGCACCAGGCTGCCCGGCTCCGGGCCGAGGCCGAGATCCTCTCCTTCCTCGCCGGCAGCGTCCTGCGCGGCGAGACCAGCCTGGAGGCACTGCTGGAACGAGTCCGCGAGACCTTCAGCATGGACACGGTCGCCCTGATGGAACGGGAGTCGGATGTCGCCCCGTGGACGGTCACGGCCGGCGTCGGAGGCACCCGCTCCGTGACGCGTCCTGAGGACGCCGACGTCGACATGCCCGTCGGCGACCACCTGACGCTCGCCCTGTCCGGCCGCGTCCTGCCGGCCGAGGACCGCCGGGTGCTCGCGGCCTTCGCCGCCCAGGCCGCCGTCGTCCTGGACCGACAACGCCTGCAGCACCAGGCCGACCAGGCCAAGGAACTGGCCGAGGGCAACCGCATCCGCACCGCCCTGCTGGCCGCCGTCAGCCACGACCTGCGCACCCCACTGGCGGCGATCAAGGCCGCGGTCACATCGCTCCGGTCGGACGACGTCGACTGGTCCGAGGAGGACCAGGCCGCACTCCTCGCCGGGATCGAAGAGGGCGCAGACCGCCTCGACCACCTCGTGGGAAATCTCCTCGACATGTCCCGGGTGCAGACCGGCACCGTCGCTCCTTTGATCCGGGAGATCGACCTGGACGAGGTGGTGCCGATGGCGCTGGGCGGCATACCGGACCCCGAGGAGACCGTGGAGCTGGACATCCCCGAGACACTGCCGATGGTCGCCGTGGACCCGGGACTGCTGGAACGGTCGGTCGCCAACATCGTGGAGAACGCGGTCAAGTACAGCCCGCCTGGTGAGCCGGTGCTGGTCTCGGCGAGCGCCATCACCGACCGGGTCGAGATCCGTGTGGTGGACCGCGGTTCAGGCGTCCCAGACGAGGCCAAGACCCGCATTTTCGAGCCGTTCCAGCGGTACGGCGACGCCCCGCGCGGCGCCGGCGTCGGCCTCGGCCTGGCGGTGGCGCGCGGCTTCGCGGAGACGATGGGCGGCACCCTCAACGCCGAGGACACACCGGGCGGCGGCCTCACCATGGTGCTCAGCCTCCCATCGGCTGCGGGTCGCCCACCCGTCAGCGCCGATGTCTCGGCCACGACCATGACGTAACGGTTCGGGGGGGGAGGCCCCGCAGCACCGATCGACCCTGATGGAGCCGACAGTGCTCCAGCGCCGTACGGATTGCGGGAAGGCTGATGCTCGTGCGTCCCTGTGCGGGCAGGGGGATACACCGGTGCTCACTCGAGCGATACCTCCCCATCGGGCAGCCACCCGTCCCAGTAGCCCTCCATGAGCAGAGGCAGCGTTTCCGAGAACTTCCAGCTCCCCATCCGAGCCATGGGCTACGGGCCCGTCTACGAGAAGGCCACCGCCGCGTGATGTGCCCGGCAGAAGCCAACCGCGCGCAGTGCCCCCTCAAGCCCCGCACGCTCGGCCGAGGCATCCACCTGCCCCTCGTCGACCCCGCCCCGAACCCGGCCGGCTCACCGGCGTGCTGCTCCCAGCGCACCGTCACCGTCCCTCCGGAGGCCGGCGCGAACCTCTGCTCGCCCACGGCAACCGCCGCAAACTCGCCTCCTGAGCCGACGCCATCGCCCTGGGCGGCGAACGGCCCCGCCGACGGCCCACCCGCCGCCGCAGGACCAAGCCTCTGGGCACTTGGACCCCAAGGGCCACATCACCCAGCGCTGAGACCTTCCTCACAGAGGGAACGCCCCGAGAGCTCCTCAAGCAAGATCCACAACACGAACGCGGACCGCCGACGGCCCTCAGCCACCGACGTCCGCTTCACCGTGCCCAGAGACAGACATCACACCGCAGAAACAGGAATGGGCGGCATCGCCATCGCGATGCCGCCCATTCCGTCGGTGCAGGTAGAGCACTTTCGTCGGTGCTCCACGGTGCGCGAGGGGGGAGTTGAACCCCCACGCCCTTGCGGGCACTGGAACCTGAATCCAGCGCGTCTGCCTATTCCGCCACCCGCGCATTGGGTGTGTCGTGGGCTCCTACCCCTTGGGGCCTGGCGCCTGCCGACACCCAGAACATTAGCACGCGGGGCGGGGTGGATTCACATCCCTTCTTCCGCAGGCAGACAGGCCGCCGAACCTTCGGTGCCCTGGCCACGTATCAACGCGTAGCGCTTCACGTATCAACCTCGTACCGGTACCCCCCTTCTCCCCAGGAGGCGGTCGGGGTCCACAGTCGGGTGCGGGACACTGGTCTTCGGCCGCCTCTACGATCCTTGTCAGGAGTACGCGAGAGCGGTTGCGCGGCAGCCGTAGCACCGGAGGAGTTCGAAGGGGAGCTCCACAGGGAACTTCGTCAGGCGTCGACATCCGTCGACCGGGCTGACAGGGGGAACCAGCCGATCGACCGGCGCGTGGATACGATCAGTAAGCAGTACCAGGCAAGCGGCCCGCAGGGCAGTACACAGGACGGCAGCGACGGAGGAGGTGCCCCATGGGAGTCCTGAAGAAGTTCGAGCAGCGTCTCGAAGGTCTGGTCAACGGCACCTTCGCCAAGGTGTTCAAGTCCGAGGTCCAGCCCGTGGAGATCGCCGGCGCGCTCCAGCGCGAGTGCGACAACAACGCCACCATCTGGAACCGCGACCGGACGGTCGTGCCCAACGACTTCATCGTGGAGCTGAGCACGCCGGACTTCGAGCGGCTCAGCCCCTACTCCGGCCAGCTCGGCGACGAGCTCGCCGGCATGGTGCGTGACTACGCCAAGCAGCAGCGCTACACCTTCATGGGCCCGATCAAGGTGAACCTGGAGAAGGCGGACGACCTGGACACCGGCCTGTACCGGGTGCGCAGCCGTACGCTCGCCTCCTCCAGCAGCCAGCAGGCCCCGCCAGGCGCCGCCGCGCCCGCAGCCCCGCCCGCCGGACGCCCCGGCGGCTACGGCTACCCGCCGGCCGCCGCGCCCGCGGGCGCCCCGCCCATGCCGGCCGCGCCGCCGCCCGGCGGCCGCCCCGGCGGGTACGGCTACCCGCAGCCCGCGGGCGCCCAGCGGTCCCCGGCCGCCCCGGCGGCCGGCGGACGCACCCGCCACTGGATCGAGATCAACGGCACACGCCATCAGATCTCCCGCGCGACGCTGGTGCTGGGCCGCAGCACCGACGCCGACGTGCGGATCGACGACCCCGGCGTCTCCCGCCGGCACTGCGAGATCCGGACCGGAACGCCCTCGACGATCCAGGATCTCGGATCCACCAACGGCATCGTGGTGGACGGGCAGCACACCACCCGCGCTACGCTCCGCGACGGCTCGCGGATCGTCGTGGGCAGCACCACCATCATTTACCGGCAAGCCGAAGGGTGAAGCGGGGGCAATGTCAGAGCTGACCCTCACGGTCATGCGGCTGGGTTTCCTGGCCGTTCTGTGGCTGTTCGTGATCGTGGCCGTGCAGGTCATCCGGAGCGACCTGTTCGGTACGCGCGTCACCCAGCGCGGATCGCGACGGGAGGCAGGCCGGCAGCAGCAGGCCGCCCGCCAGGCCCCGCCGCAGCAGCGCCAGCAGTCCGGCGGCGGCCGGCGCGGCCGTAACGCCCCCACCAAGCTGGTCGTGACCGAGGGCACCCTCACCGGCACCACGGTCGCGCTCCAGGGCCAGACCATCACCCTGGGCCGGGCGCACGACTCGACGATCGTGCTGGACGACGACTACGCCTCCAGCCGCCATGCCAGGATCTACCCGGACCGCGACGGCCAGTGGATCGTCGAGGACCTCGGCTCCACCAACGGCACGTACCTGGACCGGAACCGGCTGACGACTCCCACACCGATTGCGCTGGGCGCGCCGATCCGCATCGGCAAGACCGTCATCGAGCTGCGGAAGTAGTGCTACATCATGGATAGGCGCGAGCGGAGCGAGCACGCAGTGGCGGGCCCCACCCCGGGCCCCGGCGCGCTCCCGACCGGAGGGTGGGCAGTGTGGCTCGACACGACCGGCTGTACCCGGAGCCGACAGGCGAGGTGCGCATGAGTCTGTCACTGCGCTTCGCGGCCGGATCGCACAAGGGCATGATCCGGGAGGGCAACGAGGACTCCGGATACGCCGGCCCGCGCCTGCTCGCCATCGCCGACGGCATGGGCGGCGCCGCGGCGGGCGAGGTCGCCTCCTCCGAGGCCATCTCCACGATCGTCGCGCTCGACGACGACGTCCCCGGCTCCGACCTCCTCACCTCGCTCGGCACGGCCGTACAGCGCGCCAACGACCAGCTGCGCGCCATGGTCGAGGAGGACCCCCAGCTGGAGGGCATGGGGACCACCCTCACCGCCCTGCTCTGGACCGGCCAGCGCCTCGGCCTGGTCCACGTCGGCGACTCCCGCGCCTACCTCCTGCGCGACGGCGTACTGACGCAGATCACGCAGGACCACACCTGGGTGCAGCGCCTGGTCGACGAGGGCCGCATCACCGAGGAAGAGGCCACGACCCACCCGCAGCGCTCGCTGCTCATGCGCGCCCTCGGCAGCGGCGACCACGTCGAGCCGGACCTGTCCATCCGCGAGGTCCGCGCCGGCGATCGCTACCTGATCTGCTCCGACGGCCTGTCCGGCGTGGTGTCCCACCAGACCCTGGAGGACACCCTCGCCAGCTACCAGGGCCCTCAGGAGACCGTCCAGAACCTCATCGAGCTGGCACTGCGCGGCGGCGGCCCGGACAACATCACCGTCATCGTCGCCGACGTCCTCGACCTCGACACCGGCGACACCCTCGCGGGGCAGCTGTCCGACACCCCGGTCGTGGTCGGCGCCGTCGCCGAGAACCAGCACCAGCTGCAGGACAACGCCTTCATGCAGACCCCCGCCGGCCGCGCCTCCGGCCTCGGCCGCCAAGGGCACGGACAGGGCGGCGGCGGCGAGTTCGGCCCGCCCGGCTCCGGCGACACCACCGGCTACATCCCGGCGGCCGGCCTGGGCTACGGCGACGACGACTTCGACAAGCCGCGCAGGAAGGGCCGCTGGCTGAAGAGATCCCTCTACGGCGTCCTCGCGCTGGCCGTCATCGGCGGCGGCCTGTACGGCGGCTGGCGCTGGACGCAGACGCAGTACTACGTCGGCGCCGAGGGCGAGCACATCGCGCTGTACCGGGGCATCAGCCAGGACCTGGCGTGGGTGTCGCTCTCGGAGGTCGAGAGGGACCACCCCGAGATCGAGCTCAAGTACCTGCCGCCCTACCAGCAGAAGCTGGTCAAGGCGACCATCGCCGAGGGCGGTCTGGAGAACGCCCAGGCGAAGATCCAGGAACTGTCGGTGCAGGCCTCCGCGTGCAAGAAGGAGGCGCAGCGGCGTCAAGCCGAGAGCCAGAACAACTCCAAGACCGGAGAAGGCGAGGCCGGGGGCACCACGGGAACCACTCCTGCCTCCTTCACGTCCAAGGCCACACCGACACCGAACCCGTCGAACCCGTCGGGCTCGCCGTCGGCGCCTGAGAAGTCCCCGAACCCGTCCACGACCGCACCTACTCCCAGCCCCGGCCCCAGCCTCTCGGAGGAAGAGCAGAAGGTCGTCTCGCTGTGCGGTAAGCAGTAGGCAAGCCGTGAGAGGCCCTGTTACACGATGAGCGGTACGAACACATCGCACTCGCCGACGCACCACACGTCCACGATCGGCGCGATCGGTGCGCCGAGCCGGCGCAACACCGAGCTGGCGCTGCTGGCGTTCGCCGTGGTCATTCCGGTGTTCGCCTATGCCAACGTCGGGCTGGCCATCAACGACTCGGTGCCGCCGGGCCTGTTGAGCTACGGGCTCGGGCTCGGCCTGCTCGCGGGCGTCGGCCATCTCGTCGTACGGAAGTTCGCGCCGTACGCGGACCCGCTGATGCTGCCGCTGGCGACGCTGCTGAACGGGCTGGGGCTCGTAGCCATCTGGCGGCTCGACCAGTCCGAGCTGCTGCAGCAGATCAAGCAGGCAGGCACGGCCGCGCCCCGGCAGCTGATCTACACGGCCCTGGGCATCGCCTTGTTCGTCGCCGTGTTGGTCTTCCTCAAGGATCACCGCGTCCTGCAGCGCTACACCTACATCTCGATGGTCGGCGCGCTGATCCTGCTGCTCCTGCCGCTGGTTCCGGGCCTCGGCCGGGACGTCTTCGGCGCGAGGATCTGGATCCAGGTCGGCAGCTTCTCCATCCAGCCCGGTGAGTTCGCGAAGATCGTGCTCGCGGTGTTCTTCGCGGGCTATCTGATGGTCAAGCGGGACGCGCTCGCGCTCGCCAGCCGCCGCTTCATGGGCCTGTACCTGCCGCGCGGCCGCGACCTCGGCCCGATCGTCGTCGTCTGGGCGATCTCGATCCTCATCTTGGTCTTCGAGACCGACCTCGGTACGTCGCTGCTGTTCTTCGGCATGTTCGTGATCATGTTGTACGTCGCCACCGAGCGGACCAGCTGGATCGTCTTCGGTCTGCTGATGTCCGCGGTCGGCGCGGTCGGCGTGGCCAGCTTCGAGCCGCACATCCAGCAGCGCGTCAACGCCTGGCTCGACCCGATGCGCGAGTACATGCTCTCCCGCGCGAACCAGGTCGGCCACTCCGAGCAGGCCATGCAGGCGCTGTGGGCCTTCGGCTCCGGCGGCACCCTCGGCACCGGGTGGGGCCAGGGCCACTCCGACCTGATCCGGTTCGCCGCCAACTCCGACTTCATCCTCGCGACCTTCGGCGAGGAGTTGGGCCTGGCCGGCATCATGGCGATCCTGCTGCTGTACGCGTTGATCGTGGAGCGCGGCGTGCGCACCGCCCTCGCCGCCCGCGACCCGTTCGGCAAGCTGCTCGCCATCGGCCTGTCCGGCGCCTTCGCACTCCAGGTGTTCGTCGTGGCCGGCGGCGTGATGGGGCTCATCCCGCTGACCGGTATGACGATGCCGTTCCTGGCGTACGGCGGTTCCTCCGTCATCGCCAACTGGGCGCTGATCGGCATCCTGCTCAGGATCAGCGACACCGCCCGCAGGCCGGCTCCCGCTCCCGCCGCCAACCCCGACGCCGAGATGACCCAGGTGGTCCGCCCGTCATGAACAAGCCCCTGCGCCGGATCGCGATCTTCTGCGGTCTGCTCGTCCTGGCACTGCTCATCCGCGACAACTGGCTCCAGTACGTCCAGGCCGACGAGCTCAGGACCGACAAGAACAACCGCCGCGTCATCATCCAGCGCTACGCCTCCCCGCGCGGCGACATCATCGTCGGCGGACAGCCGATCACCGGCTCGACCGAGACGTCCGGCAGCGACTTCAAGTTCAAGCGGACCTACAAGGACGGCCCGATGTGGGCGCCGGTCACCGGCTACGCATCGCAGGCCTTCGGCGCCACCCAGCTGGAGTCCATCGAGGACGGCATCCTCACCGGCAACGACGACCGGCTCTTCTTCCGCAACACCCTCGACATGCTCACCGGCAAGAAGCAGGAAGGCGGCAACGTCGTCACGACGCTGAACGCCGACGCGCAGAAGGCCGCGTACAACGGTCTGAAGAAGCAGGGCGGCAAGGGCGCCGTCGTCGCCCTGGAGCCGTCCACCGGCAAGATCCTGGCCCTGGCCTCCTACCCGTCGTACGACCCGTCGTCCTTCGCCGGGAACTCCACGACGACGGACACCGAGGCCTGGCAGAAGCTCCAGAAGAAGAACAACCCGGACGACCCGATGCTCAACCGGGCGCTGCGCGAGACCTACCCGCCCGGCTCCACCTTCAAGGTGCTCACCGCGGCCGCCGCCCTGGAGGACGGTCTGTACACGGACCCGAACCAGAAGACGGAGACACCGCTGCCGTGGATCATGCCGGGCACCACGACTCCGCTGAAGAACGAGGGCAACATCCCCTGTAAGAACGCCACGCTCCGGGTCGCCCTGCAGTACTCCTGCAACACCGTCTTCGGCAAGATCGGCGCCGACCTCGGCAACGACAAGATGCTGGACATGGCCAAGAAGTTCGGCTTCACCGAGGAGCAGTTCACGCCGGTCCGCTCCAACGCCTCGGTGTTCTCCGACGACATGAACGCCTCGCAGACCGCGCTGTCCTCCATCGGCCAGTTCAACACCGCCGCGACCCCGCTGCAGATGGCCATGGTCGCCTCGGCCGTCGCCAACGACGGCAAGCTGATGAAGCCGTACATGGTCGACGAGCTCCAGGCCCGCAGCGTCGACACCCTCGAGAAGACCGACCCCGAGGAGCTCAGCCAGCCGCTGTCCTCGGAGAACGCCCAGAAGCTCCAGTCGATGATGGAGACGGTCGTCGAGAAGGGCACGGGCTCCAACGCCAAGATCCCGGGCGTCAAGGTGGGCGGCAAGACCGGTACCGCCCAGCACGGTGTCGACAACAGCGAGAACCCCTACGCGTGGTTCATCTCGTACGCCAAGGGTGACGACGGCAGCTCGCCGGTCGCCGTGGCGGTCGTGATCGAGGACGACAACGCCGTCCGTGACGACATCTCCGGCGGCGGCCTCGCGGCGCCGATCGCGAGGAACGTGATGGAGGCGGTCATCAAGAGCAAGCAGTGACCCCGCTCACGTCTGCTTCACAACGGTGCACGTTGCGATACCGGTCCTGTATCGGCTGACGGGCTTGGCCAGGTCACACAAAGCGAGCCGGGTACGGTAGGCCCGGACGGCAGCCTCCGACCGTACAAACTTCCGGTCGGGACCGACGGAGAGGGCTGGTAGGTAGCTATGGAAGAGCCGCGTCGCCTCGGCGGCCGGTACGAACTGGGCCAGGTGCTCGGGCGTGGTGGCATGGCGGAGGTCTACCTCGCGCATGACACCCGCCTCGGCCGCACCGTGGCGGTGAAGACGCTGCGCGCGGATCTCGCGCGTGACCCTTCCTTCCAGGCCCGGTTCCGCCGGGAGGCCCAGTCGGCCGCCTCGCTCAACCATCCCGCGATCGTCGCGGTCTACGACACGGGCGAGGACTACATCGACGGGGTCTCGATCCCGTACATCGTCATGGAGTACGTGGACGGCTCGACGCTCCGCGAACTGCTCCACTCCGGCCGCAAGCTGCTGCCGGAGCGGTCCATGGAGATGACCATCGGCATTCTCCAGGGCCTGGAGTACGCCCACCGCAACGGCATCGTCCACCGCGACATCAAGCCCGCGAACGTCATGCTGACGCGCAACGGCCAGGTCAAGGTGATGGACTTCGGCATCGCCCGCGCCATGGGCGACTCCGGCATGACCATGACGCAGACGGCAGCGGTCATCGGCACCGCCCAGTACCTCTCACCGGAGCAGGCCAAGGGCGAGCAGGTCGACGCGAGGTCGGACCTCTACTCCACCGGCTGCCTGCTCTACGAGCTCCTGACGGTGAGGCCCCCCTTCGTCGGCGACTCCCCGGTCGCCGTCGCGTACCAGCACGTGCGCGAAGAGGCGCAGGCCCCCTCGGTCTTCGACCCCGAGATCACGCCCGAGATGGACGCGATCGTACTGAAGGCGCTGGTCAAGGACCCGGACTACCGCTACCAGTCGGCCGACGAGATGCGCGCCGACATCGAGGCCTGCCTCGACGGCCAGCCGGTCGCGGCCACGGCCGCGATGGGCTCGGTGGGCTACGGCGGCTACCCCGACGACCAGCCGACGACGGCCCTGCGCGCGGACTCCGGCGCGGGCGCCACGTCGATGCTGCCCCCCATGAGCCCGGACGACGGCGGCTACGACGACCGCCCCGACCGGCGCCGCCAGCAGCAGCGCAAGTCCAACACCTCGACGATCCTGCTGGTGGTGGCGGGCATCCTGGTGCTGGTCGGAGCGATCCTGATCGGGCGGTGGGCGTTCAGTGGCAACGGAGGCGTGGGCGACGACACGCTCGCCGCGCCCAACTTCGTCGGTGAGACCGAGCAGAATGCCCGGAAACTCGCCACCAACGCCGACCTGGAACTGTCCTTCACCAAGAAGCCCTGCGAGGACCAGGCCAAGGGCAACATCTGCTCGCAGGATCCGACAGCCGGAACGAACGTCAAGAAGGGCGACACCATCTCGCTGGTGGTGTCGACCGGGGCGCCGAAGGTGACGGTCCCGGACGTGACAGGCCTGACGTACGAGAAGGCCCAGGCCGAGCTTGAGGACAAGGGTTTCAAGGTCGAGCAGAAGACGGAGGAGTCCGACCGCACCCCCGGTGTGGTCATCAAGCAGGACCCCGAGGGCGACACGGACCAGGAGAAGGGCTCCACGATCACCCTCACCGTCGCCAAGGAGGCGGCGAAGTCGACCGTCCCGGACGTCCTCGGCCAGAGCTGTGACCAGGCCAAGCAGCAGATGCAGGCCAGCAACCTGGTCGGCAACTGCACCGAAGTGCCGACCGGCGACGACAACCAGGTCGGCAAGGTCATCGCGACCACCCCGCAGGCCGGCACCTCCGTCGACAGGAACTCGTCGGTCAACATCCAGATCGGCAAGAAGGAAGAGCAGAAGAAGACTCCGGTGCCGAACGTCGTAGGCCAGAACGTCGGCCAGGCCAAGCAGATCCTTGCGGCGGCCGGCTTCACGAACATCCAGTTCGCGGGCGGCAGCGACCAGAGCGACAGCGCCATCGTCTCCGGCCAGGACCCGCAGGGCAACACCGAGGTCGACGACCCGGCGGGCACGACGATCACCCTCCAGACCGTCGGCTTCGGGAACAACGGCGGCAACAACAACGGCGGCGGCGGAAACGGCGGCATCTTCGGCGGCATCACCGGCCGAGAAGAGGACTGACCCGTCGGGTCGCACCCGAGTAACGGCAGGGCCCCGGCAGCCTCGACAGGGCGCCGGGGCCCTGCCGTGTGTCAGGCCGGCGGCCTGCCGACCGTGAGGAACAGGCGCATCGCGGTGTTCCGCACCGGGGCGAGCGGGCGTCGGGTGTGCACGCGCGGTTCATCAGGCGGGCGGCGCGCGCATGATCCGCCACGCCCTCGGCCCGGCCCGCCCTCGCACCGCTACGCCCTGATCCTCGAAGGCCTCGCCCGCCCCGCCGTCCGCGCACCACTGAGCCGCGCACAGGACTCCCTGATCAGCTGGGCGGCCCAGTGGCCGGCCACCCTGGGCTCACCCGAGCCCCAAGAGCACTGCCGCGTCCTGTTCGACTACCTCGACGGCATGATGTTCCACCAGGTGGTCCTGCCCCGGGCGCACTTCGGCCCCGAGCCCGGCATCCGCCTGGTGCTCGGGGCGCTGCTTCAGCGCTGGGGTCCGACGGCCAACCGTCACCGTCCGCCGCTAGGCCCTGTCGTCAAATTCCCGTCGTCCGCCCGAAGTGCGGGCCCCGCGGCGTCAGGTGCGTGCTCTCGCCGTGCCGGGCGCAGGCCCTCGTACTGGTTGTACGTGGGTCTGTGCCCGGTGCGGCGAGAGTGCGTGCATGGCGTCGCGGGGCAGGCGGGAATTTGACGACAGGGCCTAGGAGCGCAGTTCCTCCGGCGGTGTCCGGTCCGCGTTCACCTTCTCGACCCGCTCCAGCTCGCCCCACACGATGTAGCGGTACGTGCTCGTGTACACCGGCGTGCAGGTCGTCAGCGTGATGTAGTGCCCGGGCTTCTTCTTGCCGGACTCCTCGGGGACCGCCGAGAGGACCTTGACGTTGTACTTCGAGGTCTCGGGAAGGACGGCGTAGGCCTTGTAGACGTACCACTTGTCCTTCGTCTCGAAGACGATCGGGTCGCCCTTCTTTATCTTGTCGATGTTGTGGAACTTGGCGCCGTGACCGTCGCGGTGGGCGGCGAGGGAGAAGTTGCCGGTCTTGCCCGACATCGGCAGGGCCGACTTGATCGGATCGGTGTAGTACCCGGCGACACCGTCGTTGAGGATCTTGTTCGACGTGCCCTTCTCGACCAGGACCTCGCCGTTCCTCATCGCCGGCACGTGCAGGAACCCGATGCCGTTCTTGGTGTCCAGCGCACCGGGCCCACCCCGGCCGTGAGCCCAGTGGTCACGGACCTTGTCCGCCTGCTGTCCGGCCGCGCGGTCGGCGACCACGTTCGTCCACCAGAGCGAGTAGGCGACGAACAGGCCCAGGACAAGGCCGGCGGTGATGAGGAGTTCCCCGAAGACGCTCACCGCCATGGCGAACGGGCCGGGACGGCGCCGGGCCGCGGACGGCCGAGACGCAGCCGCGCCGGTGTGCTCTTCGTGCTCCGTGTCGGTGGTCGCTGCCACTGGTCATCTGCCCTTAACTGACGAGCGCATCCGGCTTGCCCTTGCTGCGCGGCCGTTCCTCGACCATCTTGCCCCATACGATCATCCGGTACTTGCTGGTGAACTCCGGCGTGCACGTGGTCAGCGTGATGTAACGGCCGGGCTCGGTGAATCCCGACCCCGGCGGGATCGGGTTCAGGACGCTCGTGTTGCTGGGCGAGGTGACCGGCAGGATCGACGCCATCTTGTAGACGTAGTACTCGTCCTGCGTCTCCACGACGATCGGATCGCCCGGAGTGAGCTTGTTGATGTACCGGAACGGTTCTCCGTGGGTGTTGCGGTGGCCCGCGAGCCCGAAGTTCCCGGTCTTGTCACTGGGCATCGCGGTCTTCAGCGCACCCTCGGCGTAGTGACCGACCATGCCCCGGTCGAGAACACCCTTGCTGCCGATGCCCTCGGCGATCGGCACGACCACGTCCAGCTTCGGGATGTGCAGGATGGCGAAGCCCTGCCCCGGCTCGAAGGCCCCCGGGTTGCGTTTGCCGTTCGCCCAGTCGTCCTGGAGGCTGCTGGCCTCCTTGCCGGCCTGTGCCTGCGCCTGGACGTTCGTCCACCACAGCTGGTAGGTCACGAACAGCAGCATCAGCACGCCGGTCGTGATGAACACCTCGCCTATCGCCCGGCTGGCCACCACCGCCGGGCCCGGCTTGCGCGCCCGCGCCTGCCGTCGCGCCTCGACCCTCGACAGCGGCGCCCGCCGCTCCTCCCGGGCCGAGTCCTGGGCCGAGCGGGTCTCCGAAGCGCCGCTATGGCGCCCGTGACGGCGTTTGGAGGCCTTTCTGCGGGCCGCGCGGCCGCCGTGGGCGGGTCCGTCGTGCCGGGTGGCGGAAGAGCCCGTAGAACCGGATATGGGGTCACCGGCCGCGGGCGGCGGATCCGGTATCCGCAGCGCCACCGTCTCCTCGTCGACGACAGGCCGGTACGGCTCGTCCGGGACGGGCTCGTACGACGCCGGGTACGACTCCGGCGCATACGGCTGTGGCTGCGGTTCCGGCTCCGACATGTACGGCTGTGACAGTGACTGCGGCTGCGGTTCCGGCCCCGGAGAAGCACCGTACGCCCCTCCACCCGACCAGTCCTCGAACGCACCCGGCACCCCGTACGACTGCTGCCCGTACGAGGTGTCGGACTCGCGCTCGGGGCGCAGCGCCGTCACGCCGTGGCCCTGCCCACCACCGGGGCGAGCCCGGCCGACCTCGCCACCGCACCCTGGTCGCCGCACTCCACCAGCCAGTTGGCCAGCATCCGGTGCCCGTGCTCGGTCAGCACCGACTCCGGGTGGAACTGCACGCCCTCGACGGGAAGTTCGCGGTGCCGCAGGCCCATGACGATGCCGTCGTGCGTCCGGGCCGTGACCTCCAGCTCGGCCGGGACCGTCGCGGGCTCGGCGGCCAGCGAGTGGTAGCGCGTCGCCGTGAAGGGCGAGGGCAGGCCGGCGAAGACCCCCCGGCTCGTGTGCTCGACCAGCGAGGTCTTGCCGTGCAGCAGCTCGGGCGCGCGGTCCACGACCCCGCCGTATGCCACCTGCATCGACTGCATGCCGAGGCACACGCCGAAGACCGGGACGCCCGTGGCGGCGCAGTGCCGGACCATGTCGACGCAGACGCCCGCCTCCTCCGGCGTGCCCGGGCCCGGGGAGAGCAGAACACCGTCGAAGCCGTCCTGGGCGTGCGCCGTCGACACCTCGTCGTTGCGCAGGACCTCGCACTCGGCGCCCAGCTGGTACAGGTACTGGACCAGGTTGAAGACGAAGCTGTCGTAGTTGTCGACGACGAGAATGCGCGCGCTCACTGGCTGTCCACCGTCACATCGTTGAAGGGCAGCAGCGGTTCCGCCCACGGGAAGACGTACTGGAAGAGGACGTAGACCACGGCCACGACCAGGGCGAGTGAGATCAGCGCCTTCACCCACATGCTCCCCGGCAGATGCCGCCAGATCCAGCCGTACATGCCGTCCCTTCCGTCGTACCACGGCACCAGACCCACGCCGTACAGCCACCAGACTAACCGCGCAACGCCTCAGGTTTCCCGGCGTCCACAGGCTGGGTGGAGTCCAGGTGCGCCCAGACGATCAGCCGATGACTGTGTCCCCATTCCGGTTCGCACGTGGTCAGCGTCAGATAACGGCCCGAGCGCGTGTACCCGGATGTACGTGGAACAGGGTCGATCACCTCGATGTCGGAGGGCACTGTTTTGTGCGGGCCTTTGTCGATCCGATACGTGAACCAGGTCATGCCGTCGGTCAGCACCACGGCGTCACCCCGCCGGAGCTTGGAAAAGTCCTTGAAGGGGTCGCCGTGGGTACGGCGGTGGCCGGCGACCGCGAAGTTCCCCTTCTGGCCGAGCTGGGCCGTCTCCGCATAGTGGCCCAGGCCCTTCTTCAGGGTGCCGGTCGCCGTGCCCTCGAGCACCGGCTTGTTCCACGTGAAACCAAGACGCGGGATGTACATGATCGCGAAGGGCTTGCCCCTGGCGTAGGGCGCCGGTTTCGGAGGGCTCGCGGGGGAGCGTGCCGTCGGCCGGGTCTTCGACCACTCCTTCCGGAGCAGTTCGATCTGGTCGTCCATGACGTCGTCGGCCTTCACGCCGGTCCAGAACAGCACGTAGACGACGAACAGCACGATCACGCTGCCGACGGTGATACACAGTTCGCTGACTGTCCTGACGATCACACGCACCGGCGGCTCCCCCAGCCAGGCTCTACTCCTCCACAGGCTTCGCGTAGTGCAGATCCACTGTGCCCGAGTAGCCGGGAAGAGTCACCGGCCCGTTCTCCTCGACTTTCCAGCCGAGCCCGTAGACATTGACGTACACCATGTAGTTCTGGATCGCCGGGGACGCCGCGAGCGCCTTCTGGAGCTTGCCCGGGTCGCCGACCGCCGTGATCTTGTACGGCGGTGAGTAGACGCGCCCCTGCAGGATCAGGGTGTTGCCCACGCAGCGCACCGCGCTGGTGGAGATCAGCCGCTGGTCCATGACCTTGATGCCCTTGGCGCCGCCCTGCCACAGCGCGTTCACCACGGCCTGGAGGTCCTGCTGGTGGATGACCAGGTAGTCGGGCTGCGGCTCGGGATAGCCGGGCAGCTTGGCGGTGGCATCCGGCGGGGCGTCGTTGAGCGTGACCGTGAGCGACTCGCCCTTGAGCTTCTGCGTGCCCGCGCGCTTCTCCAGGGCGGCGAGCTTGTCGTCCTCCGCCTTGGTGCTGCCGTCGTCGCGCTCGGCCAGAGCCTCTATCTCCTTGCGCAGGACCCCGTTGGTCTCGTCCAGCTCGCCGTTCTCCCGGCTGCGCTCGTGGATGAGATCGGACAGCTTCAGCAGCGAGGTGTCCGTGCGGATGTTGGTGCCCTTGGCGGTGTTGAAGCTGGTGAAGAATAGGAGTCCCGCGAGGGCGAAGACGGCCGCCGCGAGGATCCGCACGGGCCGGAAACGGCGCGCGCGCTCAGGGGTGGATCCCGTCCCGGGGGAGTCGGCAGAATTGCTCAACGTACCCTTATCTCCTTCGGCGCCACGGAAGCACTACGCTAACGGACGCCCGGGGGAGCACTCAGAGTCCCCTCACGCTGCCCCGAGACCGACCCAGTTACCTGCGCGGCCACGCAGCGCATCGACAGGAGAGACCCTCGTGCCGAAGTCACGTATCCGCAAGAAGGCCGACTACACGCCGCCGCCTGCGAGGCAGACGACCGCCATCAAGCTGAACAGCCGTGCCTGGGTCGCGCCCGTCATGCTGGCCATGTTCCTCATCGGCCTGGCCTGGATCGTCGTCTTCTACGTAACCGACGGTTCGCTGCCCATCGACTCGCTGGGCAACTGGAACATCGTGGTGGGCTTCGGCTTCATCGCCGCCGGGTTCGGTGTCTCGACCCAGTGGAAGTAGCGGCCACCGGACGGTGAACGCAGCTCTCCCCAGGGCTGTTCGCTGAGTTATCCACAGCCGTTTTCCACAGGTGGAAAAGAAACGACGATCTGTGGATAACTCGTCGAGCGTTGACGCCGGTATGACGGAAGTACCGGAACTCGAAAGCTTGTTCGCCCCCTGCCTGACCTGCGGAAACGTGGGTCGGCGACAGGGGGCACATGTGTTCCCGCACGCTATGCACAAGATCCGCCACCCGCTGTGGACAACACCCGCGCTCAGCTGAGCTGGGCCGTCCTCAACAGGGTCAACAGGACGACCACGCCGAGGACCAGGGCACATGTGCCGTACTGGATCAGGGCACGTCGCTCGCGCGGGGCGTGGACCATGGCGTATCCGACGACGACACCGGCGACGAGACCGCCGATGTGGGCCTGCCAGGAGATGTTGAAGCCCGGGCTGAAGGTGAAGATCAGGTTGATCACCAGCAGCGCGATGATCGGCCGCATGTCGTAGTTGAGCCGGCGCATCAACACGGCCGTGGCACCGAACAGGCCGAAGATCGCGCCGGAGGCGCCCAGCGTCGCCGTGTTCGGGGAGGTCAGCAGATAGGCCAGGGCGCTGCCCGCGAGGCCCGAGACCAAGTAGAGCGCGAGGTAGCGGACCCGGCCGAGAGCCGCTTCGAGCGGGCCGCCGAGCCACCACAGGCTGAGCATGTTGAACGCGATGTGCCAGATCTCCTGGTGGGTGAACATCGAGGTCACCATGCGGTACCACTCGCCTCCCGCCACGCCCTGTGTGGGCGTGAAGGGCGCCGGCGGCCAGGCGCCGAGCAGGACGAGGTCGTTCAGGAGCGACTCGCGGACGGAGACGGCGATGAACACCGCCAGGTTGATACCGATGAGGATCTTGGTCAGCAGGCGGGGGTCGGCGGTGACGGCGCCGCCCGCGATCGTGCGGGGCATGGCGGCCGTGGGCGCGTGCCCGGTGCCGGAGCCGCCGCGGACGCACTCGGGGCACTGGAAGCCGACGGAGGCGTTGACCATGCACTCGGGGCAGATCGGGCGCTCGCAGCGGGTGCAGCGGATGCCGGTCTCGCGGCCCGGGTGGCGGTAGCACATGGGGACGCTGTGGGCGTCCTGCGGGCTGCCCGCAGCCTGGTCGTCCATGAGATCCCCTAGGTCGTGATGAGAAAAGCCCGCCCCGCTCATCTTTACGGACGAGCGGGGCGATTGGTTCCCTGTCGGGGGCTTCCGCGTTCAGCGGGTCTCGATGACGACCGACTCGATGACCACGTCGTTGAGCGGGCGGTCGGTGCGCGGGTTCGTCTGGGTCGCGGCGATGGTGTCCACGACCTTCTGGCTGGCCGCGCCGGTGACCTCGCCGAAGATGGTGTGCTTGCGGTTCAGCCACGCCGTCGGGGAGACGGTGACGAAGAACTGCGAGCCGTTGGTACCCGGGCCGGCATTGGCCATCGCCAGCAGGTAGGGCTTGTCGAAGCGCAGGTCCGGGTGGAACTCGTCCTCGAACTGGTAGCCGGGGCCGCCGGTGCCGTTGCCCAGCGGGTCACCGCCCTGGATCATGAAGCCACTGATCACCCGGTGGAAGACCGTGCCGTCGTAGAGCCTGTCCGTGGTCTTCTGCCCCGTCTCCGGGTGAATCCACTCCCGCTCGCCCTGGGCGAGCTCGACGAAGTTCTTGACCGTCTTGGGGGCGTGGTTCGGCAGAAGCCGGACCTCGATATCGCCGTGGTTGGTCTTCAGGGTGGCGTAGAGCTGCTCAGCCACGATCTGCCTTCCGTTGTCTTTCCGTGACTCCCTGATCCTCGCATGGACGGGGCTCCGCGTCGCCCGACCTCCGTTCACCGGGGGTAAACCGGGCCGATCGCTTGCAGAAAAACCAGTCGAGTAGCCCCGGGGCGGGGGCGCGCGGCGGCGATCCGTGGCATTGTCGACGACAAGCTCCCGTTACCCCCTATTCATCCGCTATTGCATGTGATCGGCTCCCGATCAGCACTCGGTCCGCTCTTGATCGCTTTTCCGACCGAAGATGGCCCGGAGCCGGCTCCCGTGACCCGGATGCCCGCCCGCGCATGCCTGGCGGCGCACTGGGAGGCATGATCCGTAAAAGGGTGGAAAGTCGAAATACCGTACGCCACCGAGGAGGAGGAACCCGTGACCCGCATCGACAGCGTGCGCGCCGCGACTGGTTCGGCGAAGGACAGCGTGCTGCACGCCGCGGAAGTGGTGGCGCCCTACGCCGACACGGCCAAGGACAGGGCCGCGCACTACGCACACGAGGCACGCGTACGGCTAGCGCCCAAGGTGACGCAGGCCGCCGGGCAGGCGCGCGTCCAGTACGGCGCCCATGTGCAGCCGTATCTGGAGCAGGCCCGCACGCATGTGCCGCCGAAGGTCGACCAGGCCGCCGTCCGCACGCGTCAGGCCGCCCGGCAGGCGGCGGAGTACTCCAGGCCGAGGCTCGAGCAGGCGATGGCCGCGGCCGTGCCCGTCACGACCGAGGCCGCTGCCCGGAGTGTGGCCGCGATGGCCGCGTTGCGCGGTCAGGTCTCGTCGAAGGAGGTCCAGAAGCTGATCCGCAAGCAGGAACGGCGGGCGAGGGCCGGCCGGGCCATGAAGACGCTGGTCGTTGTGGGCGCCCTCGCGGGCGGTGCCTTCGCGGCCTGGAAGTGGTGGGACAAGCAAGCCAACCCGGACTGGCTGGTGGAGCCGCCCGCCGCGACCGAGGTTCCCGAGTCGGGCCGCCTGACCTCCGTGGACGGCAGCGGTCAGTCGGTTCTGGACCCGGAGGTCGAGGCGAAGCAGGCCGAGGACGAGGCCGCCCGGCGCGACGACGGTTCCTGACGGCCGCCGGATCCGAAAGCTCGGCCACGGACTCAACGGCACGGCGGGGCGGGAGACTTGAGGCTCAGCTTCGAGAGCCTTGGGGGTCTCCTGCCCCGCCGTGCTGTTTCACGTGAAACATGGTCGGCCTCTCAGGTGCCTTTGCGTGCCCGGCCCACCCCGACCAGGAACGCCCCGGACCCAGCACCACGGCCGCAGCCTGGGCTCCCGGAAGACGTCGTCGCGCACGCCGGTGCCGCCGCCACGCGGTCAGTCGACGGGCCGGCGGCCCTCGGGCCCGGGCCCCGGCCCCCGACCCTCGGCCGGCCACAACCCCTCGCTCTCCGAGCCATGGCCCTGGCCACCAGATCCACACGAGGGCCACCCCGTCACCCGCTCCACCCGCGAGAAGCCGGTGATGCTCACCGACCAGGGCGGCACAGCCCACGCAAAAATGCCCTCCGAACCATGTTTCCGCAGTTCGGAGGGCACTCGAGGGTGGAGCCTAGGGGAGTCGAACCCCTGACATCTGCCATGCAAAGACAGCGCTCTACCAACTGAGCTAAGGCCCCGGAAGAGAACATCCGCCCGGAAAAACCACGTCCCGGCGGGCGTCGGAGACCAGAGTACCGGGTCACCCCCATGATTCCGCAAAAGGATTGGGGGTCCCCGTCGCCGACCACTCTCCGTAAGATGCTCGGCGTGGTTCGCTACCGCGAACCGCCGTACTTGGGGAAGCGATGGGGAGACGCAATGGACGCCGCACAGCAGGAAGCCACCGCAAGAGCGCGGGAACTGCAGCGGAACTGGTACGGGGAGCCGTTGGGGGCGCTCTTCCGTAGGCTCATCGACGATCTTGGTCTGAACCAAGCTCGTCTCGCGGGGGTTCTGGGACTGTCCGCGCCGATGCTGTCGCAGCTGATGAGCGGTCAGCGGGCGAAGATCGGCAACCCCGCCGTGGTGCAGCGGGTGCAGCTGCTCCAGGACCTGGCGGGGCAGGTCGCGGACGGCAGCGTGAGCGCGGCCGAGGCCACCGAGCGCATGGAGGAGATCAAGAAGTCACAAGGGGGTTCGGTGCTCAGCAACACCACACAGACGACGAGCAGTTCGGGGGCGCCCACGGTCAAGCGCGTCGTCCGGGAGATCCAGTCGCTGCTGCGCTCGGTCGCGGCGGCGGGCGACATCATCGACGCCGCGGAGACCCTCGCCCCGACCCACCCGGAACTGGCGGAGTTCCTCCGGGTGTACGGAGCCGGCCGCACCTCGGACGCGGTCGCGCACTACCAGTCCCACCAGAACTGATCCCACCACCCGGCCGCCGAAGGGGGTTCGGCACCGGGTTCGGGTGAGGTGACGGGGGCTGCGTCACGGTACGGGCGGGCACGAGGGGTCGTGTGCCGTACGGGGGACCGGTCGACGCGAGGGGGACGTGTATCGCTCATCGGGGGAGTCGTGGGGAGCCGTTTCGCCCGTCGGGGAGTCGTAACGCTCGTCGAGGGGGAAGCAAGGGGGGAGACCACAGGGGGAGGAGCGACGTACAGCCATGGGTGAGGTGTTCGCCGGCCGGTACGAACTGGTCGACCCGATCGGACGCGGAGGGGTCGGCGCCGTCTGGCGTGCCTGGGACCACCGCCGCCGCCGCTATGTGGCCGCCAAGGTCCTGCTCCAGAGCGATGCGCACTCGCTGCTGCGCTTCGTGCGCGAACAGGCCCTGCGGATCGACCATCCCCATGTGCTCGCCCCCACCAGCTGGGCCGCCGACGACGACAAGGTCCTCTTCACCATGGACCTGGTCGCGGGCGGCTCACTGGTCCACCTCGTCGGGGACTACGGCCCTCTCCCGCCGGCCTTCGTCTGCACGCTGCTCGACCAACTGCTGGCGGGACTGGCCGCGGTGCACGCGGAGGACGTCGTGCACCGTGACGTGAAACCCGCCAACATCCTGCTGGAGGCCACGGGCACGGGCCGGCCGCGGCTGCGGCTGTCCGACTTCGGCATCGCGATGCGGCTGGGCGAGCCCCGTCTGACGGAGACCAACCTCGTGGTGGGGACGCCCGGTTATCTCGCGCCCGAGCAGATGATGGGCGCGGAGCCGGACTTCCCCGCCGACCTGTTCGCCGTGGGCCTGGTCGCGCTGTATCTGATGGAGGGTGCCAAGCCGGACAGCAAGGCGCTCATCCAGTACTTCGCCGAGCACGGAACGCCCGGTGCGCCCAAGGGCATTCCGGAGCCGCTGTGGCAGGTGGTGGCCATGCTGCTCCAGCCGGACCCGCAGGCCCGGTTCCGTACGGCCACGGGGGCGCGCAAGGCGCTCGCCGCCGCCGTGGAGCTCCTGCCCGAGCCCGGCCCGGACGACGAGCTGATCGAGATCTTCGACCAAATCGGCCCGCTCCCCCCGGAGTTCGCTCCGGAGGGCCCGCTGGAGCGAGCGCGGGGGCTACGGCCGAGGGAGGACGAGCCGCCGGGTCCGGTGACGGGCGAGGAGAGACCAGGTTCGGCGGCGGAGGAGGAGCGGTCCGGTCCGGCGGCGGACGCGGAGCGGCCCCGGCAGGACACCTCCGGCAACGGCGACGCCTGGTCCGACCCGGGCGCAGTGGTCGTCCAGCCCGGCCCCCGCCAGGGCACCGCCCCGCCGGCCACCCCGGCTCAGCCGCCCTCCATGTCGGACACCGGCAGCTTCCACCTGCCGCCGCCCCAGGCCACCGTCACCAACTCCCCCACACCAGGCCACGACGCACAGGCACAAGTACAGGCCTCGCACCAGCAGGCCGCCTACTCCCCCTACGACGCCACGTACCCCCTGTCCCCGTCCCAACCGCTCCCACCTGCGTACCCGAGCCACCCGCATCACGCGGGCTATCCAGGCCAGCCGCTGCCCCCGGCAACACACCAGCCCACCAACACCTCCACCGCCCCCTACACCGCCCAGACCCCGCAGATCCCGCAGACCCCGCAAGCCCCATTGCCCGGACAGCGGACCTCACGCCACCGAGCACAGCGCCCTCCCCGCCGCCCCGGCCCCCCGGCCAAGGTGGCGGTCCCGCTCCTGCTCCTCGCCCTGGTCTGCTACGCCGTAGGGTTCTGGGCCCTGACCCAAATCTGAGCCCCCCGGGCACCAGCCCGGGCGCCCCCGGCTCCCTCACCCCGCGCTCCTCCGCCGAGCCACCACGGTCCACACCCCGAGCCCCACCAGCAGCGCGCTCCCGGTGCCGATCCCGCCCACGGCGACGACCCGCATCGCGGTGTCGTCACCCCCGGCCACGCCCTCGGCCGCCGCCTCCCGGTCCTGGTCGGAGACCTCGAAGACGCCCTTCGGCTCGGACTCCCCCACGTAGTCGGGCCCGCCCCGCGCCTCCCCGCTCACCCGGACCCGCAGCGTCATCAGGAACGGCCCGTCCCCGAAGCTGTCGGTGACGCTCTTTGCGAGGTGCGCGACGAGGTAGTAGGAGCCGGCGAAGCGCATCGCACCGACCTGGCCGATGACGGCGTGGCGGTTGGCGTGGTCGACCGGCGGCAGGGGAGGCAGACTGCCGGACTTCTGGTCGCCGTCGTAGCCGACGCCCACGTCGGCGACGGGGCCCCGCGCCGGGTTGTACAGGGCCAACTCCAGTGCGCCGGGCGTGTAACCGGTGCCGCCGGAGGTCGAGCTGCCCAGGTCGGCGGTGACGTGGAGCTGCTGGCCCCAGTCGACCGGGACCTCGTAGAAGAGCGTCTGGCCAGGCCGGATGTCGTCCCGCCAGACCCCCTGGTCCAGCGGGGTGGCCCCGGCGAATCCCGCACCGCCCCGGCGGCGCTCGGCCTCCCCCAGGAGCGGCTCGGGCGAGGCGGAGTTCCACACCCCGGGTGCGCTGGTCGGCCCGGTCTTCGCCGTCCGGGGCTCCGTCATGGCGACGAGTTCGAGATCCCAGGCGTCGGGCGAGGAGCCCTGGCCCTTCGGGTCGACGCGCTCGACGGACACGTAGTAGTTCCCGGTTTCCTGGCACAACGACTTGGTGGGCGAGATCTCGCGCCGGCCCCACGCCGCGATCGGGTGCGGACTGCGGGCGGCGCCGAAATTCGCGGTGTCGTCGGAGCATGAGGTGCCGTCGTCGTCCTGCACGGACACCTTGAGCCCGTCGATGACGGAGACGGTGCTGCCGGGGGAGGGGACGGCGGTGACGGAGACGTACGCGTTCGACGTGGCGTCGAGCTGGAGGCGGTAGCTGACCTTGCCGCTGCTCGGGAGGGAGCTCTTGTAGGCCGTGCCGGGCGTCAGCAGCACGGCCTCACCGGTGCTCCGCGCCCCCTTGATGCTCCGGGCGTCGTCGGCGAAGGCGTACGGGCTCGGCGACGCCGCCGTACCGGACGCCCCGGCGGCGGCCAGGGCGTCCGGTACGGGCGCCACGGCAGCCGTCGTACCCAGCACCACCGCCACGACGCCCACACGCGCGACCACCGAAGGACGACGACCGCGCCACGCGCCCGAACGCCCCCACGCCGTACGACACCGTCCCCTCACGCGCCACCCCTCACGTCACCGGACCGCAGAACGCCGTGACACCGCAGCCGTCAAACCGTGGAACCGTGGCCCATCCTGCCCCGCAGCCGTGTCCACCGTCCCGCTGTCTCCGCAAACACACAAAACCCCGACCGCGAGGCGGCCGGGGTGTGCTCGGTTTGGGATGTCGTGACTCACGAACCCGTGGGCACGGAGTCAGTCGCCTCCGTCCACAGATCCTGCTCGGCGCGATCCGCCTGGATCTGGCGGTACACGAGGAGCCCGCCGATGGCGGCCAGTGCGACCAGGAGAAGCTTCTTCACCGCGCGACCTCGTCTTTCGTTGACGTAGGGGACCTCTGGCGCCCGACTATACACACCGACCGATACCGATCGGTGACCTGAGTCGGCCCTCAACTCCCGCCCGGCGAACCGGGATAGAAGCGGAGTCTGCCGCTCCGACCGGAGAGTGATCACACGCCGACGGTCGGTTACTTCGACCACTCTTCTCCTCCTTCCTCACCTTTTCACCCTTCTTGCGTCCATTCGAGTGGTGTTCATCTGAACATCGCCGCGCCACGGGCGTCGGTCCACCACTTCTCGACCCCCATACACATCATGAGGAAAGTACGCAAATCGCCCAACCCGAAAGTGAGGGGTTATGGCCCGGAACAAGGTCATGAAGCTGTGGACCGCCATCGTCACCGCCTTCCTCGCGCTGTGCACGTCGCTCGGATTCGTCACAACGACCGCCGCCGCGGCGGTACCGCAGCCCGAGCAGAAGCGCAACAGCGCGCTCATCCCGCAGCAGCGGACGGCGCCGGCGACGGCCCCCTGGTCCTTGTCCTACGCCAGGGCCCTGCCCCCCACGATGAAGCAGCGCATCCGCGCCGAGGCCCACGGCAAGTCCCCCAGCTGCCGCCACCGCCCGCTCGCGGACACAACGGCATCACCCACCGCCGACTGCACCGACGGCGACACGGACGCCGACGGCGAAGGCGACCCAGCGGACCATCTCACTCCTCTACAGCGCTGATATCCCCAGCACCTCCCGGCGACCCGCGTACAGGCCCGGCAGCTCCTCGAAGCTGCCGGGCCTTCTTCTGGCCTGTGTCAGGCGTTGATGTCACAAGCGGAGGCGCTGTGGAGGCACGTCGGGGTCAGTTGGTTGCCTTGATCGCCGAGCTGATTGCCGTGGCGAAGAACGACACCACGGTCAGCCAGTGCCATCCGCGGGTACGTCGCTCGCCACCTGACGCCTGCCCTGGCGGCTGATGTTCCCCGTAGATGTCAAAAGACCCCTGGCCCAAGCGGACCGGGGGTCTTTTCGCTGGTGGGGCTAACAGGATTTGAACCTGTGGCCTCATCCTTATCAGGATTCAGGCCTAAGTGGATGATCTTCGCAGGTCAGCTGACCTGCGGCCCAACCCGGCATCTACACTCTTCTACCTTGCCCATATCCGTCCCGCCCCTGTGCAACGTACGCCTTTCCCGGGGTACTTCCGGGGTAGTCACGGGGTAGCTCACGCCGCCGTGACCACCTGCAATCGCCGCTGCGGCCTCTGCTGCGGGACACCCGGCTTCCCGTCCTCCAGCGCCGCCAGGACCTGGCCCGCATAGTCCGCAGCCGCGTGCGTGTAGATCCACGTCACCTCGCCAGCGCGCTCGTGCCCGAGGATCTCCTGCGTGATCACCTCCGGCACCCCGCGGGCGTGCAGCCGAGAGGCGAACGCGTGCCGAGTGTCGTGGAAGTCGGGCCACCAGTCCGTCCGCTCCACCTTCTCCGGCCGGGTACGCCCCGTCTCCTCGTCCGTCTTTTGGACGGTGACGGTGCGGACCGTCTTCCGGACGACACCGGCCTTCTCGATGGCATCCGTCCACACCCGCCGGAACGCCGACCGCCGCAGCGGGGCACGGTACGGCTCGCCCTCACCACCATTCACCTTGCTCCCACGCCGGACCTTGTTCCGGCCGTGGAAGACCAGCTCGTCCTCGCACAGTCCGTCCTTCGGCTCGGACACAGCGCGACTGGGGGTGCCCTCCTTACTCTCCTCTGCCCAAAGTTCCCGGAGCATCCGAGCTGCGAGCCCGGTGAGCGGCACGGTGCGAAGGCCAGCGTCGCTCTTCGGGTAGGCCTTCCGCTTGATCTTCCCGCGCGGCTCGACCAGGACCTCGCGCACGTGGATGCGGCGGCCCTCGAAGTCGACGTTGCACCACCGCAATCCGGCAAGCTCCTGGAACCGCAGCCCGGTCTCCTGGGCCACGATGAGCAGCGCATGGAAGTACTCGGGCAGCTTGTTCCGGATGAGCCAGAGCTGGGCGTATGTCGGCGGCCGCCGGTCCTCCGGGTGCTTCTTCCGGATGGTCGGCATGCGGATGCCCTCGGCCGGGTTGAACGGGATGCGCCGGTCCAGCTTCGCCGCCGTCAACATCCTGTCGAGCACCTGGAAGCACTTCACGACCGAGCTGGCGGCGAGCGGGCCGCCGTTCTCGTCGTGCAGGCCATTGGTCCAGGTTTGGATCTCCAGCCACGCCAGCTCGTACAGCTTGAAGCTGCCGAGGGTCGGAGCGATGTGGATCCGCCACATGGCCTCGTCGCGCAGCTGCGGCTGGGTCCAGTGCTCGATGCGCAGCTCCCCTTTCGTCTGGGTCGGCCACCACAGCTTCCACCAGGCGGCGAGGGTGATCTCGCCGCGGGCCGGGTCGATCCACGTGCGCTGCCGCATCTCGGTGCGGGTCTGCTCCAGGAAGGCCACCGCCTCGTCGTAGGTCGGCTTGGTCTTGCTGCGTTCCTTGCCGGACGGGTCGGTGTATCGGGCTTCCCAGCTGCCGGTGTGCTCGTCGGTGGGTTGCCGGCTGCCGGGGTGCTTCTTCAGGCAGGGCGGGCAGCCGCACCTCATGCTCGGGTTGGGGCGTGGGTTGTTGGTGGCCCGGGTCTGGGCCTTCTTGCGCACCATCGGGCGTGCTCCTGATCAGAGATTCGAGGCGCCGACGGGCACAGCGGTGATGGTGAGCTCGCGCGGGAGTTCAACGCGTGTACCGCAGAAGCAGAAGAGGCCGGCGCCGGGGATGGCTGGCGCGCCGAGGTCGACCGCAAGGATCGCGTGCAGTTCTCTGATCAGGTCGTGGGGGTGGGTGCCCCTGTTGACGAAGATGGTGACCTCGTCCGGGTCCCAGGAGGCGATCTTCGGGAGATCGTCGACCACGGCAATACGGATGCACACAGGTGTCCCCCATGGATGTGCGTGCGGGCACGGAATGATCCGCTCCGGGAGGACAGCGGGTGACTGATCGTACCTGTGTGTGAAGAAGATGAGGAGATGATGTGGCATATTCGCAGCGGTTTGTTTTCACTGCGAACTATGTCCGGAAAGAACACCTCCTATTTAGACAAACTGTGCGACTTAAAACAGGACATGCGGGTTAAGGCAACCCTTACCAACGGCTACGAGACGCGACTAATCCGGACAGCCGCCGAGGCGTCTCGGAGCATGGCCTCGGCGAACTTGACCAGGTCACGCTGCCTACCCTCTGGCAGCTGCCGATACAGGGCCAGCAGTCGATCCTCGCGCTCCTTGTCCGCCCGACCGGGCACGGGTCGGCCGGCCGCCTCGAACATCTCCTTGGGCGTGATGGCCACCCCCCAGGCACGGAAGGCGTCGACCAGAGCGCGCAGGGTGTCCGGGGGGACGCGGGAGGTCCCGCGGGTCCGGTTCATCCACGCGTTGAGGGTCGGGTAGGAGACGCCGGCCTGGGTGGCCAGGTCCTTCTGGGTTCTGTCGGGCGCCTGTTTGAGGAGGCGCTCAAGTAGTGCCGCCAGGTCCTCGCCGCGGGGGGCTTGGTCCTCGGCGGGGTCGGGCTCGCCGGGGTCGTTCTGGTGGCTGGTCACGTCCTGAGGATCCTGCATTTCCATCTACATACGCAAGTAGATCGCAGATCGATGACCCGTTCTTGACGGTGCTCCGGCGCATCTACATCGCCCCTGTGCGCCCCTCTCGCGCGTAGCCACGCCCCTGTGTGTACCCCTTGACTCGATATGCATCTACACGTAGATTGTAGATACCGCAGGTCAGCAGGACCTGCGGACCCCTGGTTCGGCCATGCGCCGGAGGTTTCACCATGCGACGACTGGACAAAGGTGCCCCGCTGCGGGCCGCCATGAAGGCGGCCGGGCTGGACATCCCACGCCTCGCCGCGAAGACGAAGGACGTAGACCCGACGGGCAAGGGCCTGTCGGCCGCCTACGTCGGCTTCATCGCCGGGCAGGGCAAGACGGCCCGCGAAGAGTGCAGCGATCGGGCCGCCGAGCTCATCGCCTCAGCACTCGACAAGGAGGTCGGCGACCTCTTCGGGGAAAGCTCTCTCTTTTTGACCCTCGAATCTACATCTACGCGTAGATCGCAGATCAAGGGGGAGCGGAAGCCGGAGCTGCCCGAGCGGCTGATGGATCAGCGGGAGCTCTCGGAGTTCCTGCGTAAGTCCCGGAGCTGGATCGACAAGCAGATCCAGGACGCGAAGCAGCGCGGCGAGACCTGGCCCGGCCTGATCTACGTCGGCAGCTCGCGGCGGTTCGACCCGCACGCCGTCCTCGACGCGATGCGGCAGCGCGCCGCCTGACACACGGAAGGGCCGCCCCGGATGCGACCCGGAACGGCCCTCACACACCCGAAAACCCCTACGTCAAAGGAGAACAGGTCGTGCCTCACAAGGTTAACGGCAAGGTCAGGGCGGGAGGTGCGGAGTTCGTCGCGCAGGCCTGCGCTGGCGACCGCGCCGCATTCGCCGCCCTCTACGTCCGGCACTACGACGACGTGTTCGGCTTCCTCTACAACCGGACCCGTGGTGACCGGCAGCTGGCGGAGGACCTCACGCAGGACGTGTTCCTGCGGGCCCTGCGCCGCCTGGAGACCTTCAACTCCCCCCGCTCCAGCGGCTTCGCGGGGTGGCTGATGGTCATCGCCCGGAACATCTACCTGGACCACGTGAAGCTGGCCCGCACGCGGCTGGAGACCCCGGTCAGCGAGATGGCCGACGGTGACCAGCGGGACCGCTCCGCTGAGGCGTCCGCCCTGCGGGAGTTGGACATCGCCGAGGCGGCGGAGACCGTGGCGTCCGCGCTGGCCGTGCTCACCCCGTACCAGCGGGAGTGCGTGCGGCTGCGGTTCCTGGAGGACCTGTCGGTGCCGGAGACGGCCGCTCGGCTGGGCAAGGGCATCGGCGCCACGAAGACCGTCCAGTTCCGTGCGCTCCAGCAGATGCGGGGCGCTCTCACCGCCGAGGCGGTGGCGGCATGACGGAGCAGACCAGCTTCGGTTCGCTGGCGCCCACGCTGGCGTTCATTGCCCGCCTCGCCGAGCTGCACCCGGGCCTTATGGCCCCGTCCTTGACCTTCAGCGGCATCTTCCCGAACCGGGTGAGCCTCTGCATGGACGGCGCCACCGACATCGAGGCGTGGCGCGAGGCCCTGCACGTTCCCACCGAGGACGTGGACTTCAGCGTCGGCGTCAGCGGTCAGATGCGGGTCGGGTTCGACGCCGACGTCAACGGTGTCGAGTTCCACGCCTTCGCGCTGTTCGCCGCCAAGCAGGAAGGGGCCGAGGCGTGAACAAGAACCTTCCCCACGCCGTCCGCGTGATCCGTGCCGCCTTGGCCTCCACCGCCAGCGACCCGGCGGCCGCGATCGCCCACGCCCTCAACGACAACCTGCTCCTGGTCGACCCGGAGAAGTCGTTCGGCGCGGTGCTTCAGCGCACGCCCGCCGGCGGATGGACGAGCAAGCAGCAACCGCAGCCCACGGAGTTGGAGCAGCAGGCCCTCGAATGGGACCGGTCGTGCCAGAGGGCGCAGCAGGTCGCGGCCGCCATCAAGGCGCAGATCGGCCAGCACCCCGAGTTCCAGAACGTGCAGGTCGACAAGGACCGGGTCCTGGTCGCGCTGCACATCACGGATCAGGCCCAGTGGGTGCAGTGGCGGCAGTACTTCGGGATTACCCACAACGTGGAGCGGCCGCTGCCGTACGCGGTGGCCGGGGACGGCTACCGGGACGGTGTCCGGGTGTCGGTCGTGGCGTACGACCTGCCGCAGGTTCGGGACCGGGCGGCGCAGTCCGCGAAGCGTCCGTTCCAGCTCGGCGGGGTCGTGTACGACCTGGCTCTGCCGCAGCAGGACGCGGAGGGTGACGTCTGGTTCTTCCAGGGGCAGCGGTCCGACGACGGGATGCCGATGCTGTCGATCGACGGTCGGTCGGAGCGGTGCTCGCTGGCGAACATCGTTGCGCAGGTGGGCCCGTTGACGCCCGTCAAGGGTGCGGCGACGCCCGTCACCGCGCAGGGCGGTGCCGCGGATGCCTGAGCTGACCACCCGCCGCGCCTACCTCCTCGCTGCCGTGAAGGAATACGGCCGCCCGGTCACCACGCAGATCGCCGAGGAGTTGATGGCGGACTCGCCGTGGCCGACGACCGGCCGGAACACCGCCCGCAAGGACCTCCGCGGCCTGGCCCACGGCGGCCACCTCGTCCCGGTCGACACCGACCAGGGCCGCATCTACCACCACACGGCCACCGGAGAGGGCGCCGACCGATGATCTCGAAGCTCGCCATGCTGGCGAAGAAGAGGATCGAAGCCGCCTGGCTGAACGGCGAGGCGTACGACCTTGCGACGCAGGCCGCCGAGGCGCTGGAGTCGGCGCAGCTGCTCCAGTCGCCGGAGACGGCCGCCGAGCTGGAGTCCAGCCCGCTCGCGTGGGCCGAGCAGCTCGACGCGAAAAGCCTGGACAACTTCCTGATCACACTCGGGTCGGCGACGGAGCACGAGCCGATGGACGAGGCGATCGAGCAGATCCACGAGGTGATTCGGTCGTTCCGTGAAGCCCTGACCGGAGCGGACGGGATCACCCGGCGGATCGCCCCCACGCAGGCCCTCCGTGACGGAGACCAGGACAAGGCGCCGGCGCTCGTCATCTACCGCGCCTCCTGGGACACGATGCGCCTCGGTCGGTACACGACGGATGCCGAGGCGCGGAAGCACTGCGAGGACCACGCCCGCCGCGACCTCCCCTCCGCCGTTTTCGACTGGATCGAGGACGAGGAGGACGGCGTCGCCGAGCTCGTCGCCACCGTCGACGGCGACGAGGGCCCGACCGGCTACACCGTGACCGCCCTGGAGATCGCCTCCAAGTACGACCCGGAGGCCGACGAGTGAGCGCCTACAGCCGCGCCTACCAGGCGCTCACCAGCGGCCGAGCCCTGCGGCCCGAGGAGGCCGCGCAGCTGCTCGCCGACCTCCGCAAGGAGCACGGTGACGAGCTCGCCGACGCCCTCGGCAAGCACGCCACGGAGCAGTACCGGCCGAAGCCCACGGACAGCAAGGCCGACGACCGCCGAAAGCGCCGCGCGTACGGCGCCGTGATGCGCGCCGCCAACCTCGCCCGCGAGATCGCCGCCAGCCCCTTCCGAGCCACCATCCCGCCGCAGAGCAACAACCGGAGCACGTCATGACGACCTTCACCTTCGCGCCGGCGACCCGCGAGCAGGCCCGCGCCCGCATCGGTCTCCAGGGCCCGGCCGGGTCCGGCAAGACCAAGACCGCGCTGCGGATCGCCGAGGGCCTCGCCCAGGGCGGCCAGATCGGCCTGGCCGACACGGAGCGTGGCTCCGCCCTCAAGTACGCGATCGTCCCGGGCAAGCCGGAGCTCGGGGGACACGTCTTCGGTCATCTGCCGATGGACCGGCACGACCCCCGCGACCTGATCAAGGTCGTCCGGGCCGCCGAAGAGGCGAAGCTGGCCGTCCTGATCGTCGACTCCTGGAGCCACTTCTGGAACGGCCGCGGCGGTCTCCTGGAGATCGTCGAAGAGGCCGGCTCGCAGAAGGGCGCCGGGGGCACCTTCGGCGGCTGGCGTACCGGCAACCCGATCGAGCAGGAAATGCTCGACGCCCTCCTCAACTTCCGCGGCCACCTCATCGTGACCATGCGGACCAAGGGCGACTACGTGATCGAGGGCAAGAAGGTCACGAAGGTCGGCGTCAAGGCCGTCCAGCGCGAGGGCGCCGAGTACGAACTCGACGTCGTGATGGACATGGTGGAGGGCACCGCGACCGTCACGAAGACCCGGTACGAGCCGCTGAACGGGCAGGTCATCCACCACCCGGGCGAGGACGTCGCCGAGCTGATCCTGGAGCAGCTCGGCCAGGGCGTGGACCCGGTGCAGGTCATCGTGGACGAGCTGGTCGGCGACGGTCTGACGTACGAGCGGGCGCTGGAGCTGCACGGCCGGGCGAAGAGCCGGGGCGTCCTCGACTCCGGTGTGATGCACCCGGAGTCCGGTGAGCCGACGATGCTCGGGGAGCTGATCCGGGAGTACGGGCAGGCCGTCAAGCCGCAGCCGACGCCCGTCACGACGGGTGCCACGCCGTCGGGTCCGCCCCCGTCGCCCGGGCGGGAGCAGCCCCCGGCCAACGTCGCCGATTCCGGGTCCGGCCGGGTGACGGCACCGCAGATGCGCATGATGCACGCCCTCTTCACCCGAGTCGGACTCGGAGCGAAGGAGGACAGGGAGCAGCGGCTCCGCGCGACCTCACTGATCATCGGTCGCCAGATCGGCTCGGCGAACGACCTGACCCTGGACGAGGCCAAGGCGCTGCTCGACACCCTCGGCAACTTCGGCGAGCGCGGGGAGACCGCGGCCTCCGACTTCGCCGCCATGGTCGAGGGCCTCGCCAAGGAGGCCGCCTCCTCCGGCCAGGCCGCCGCCTGATTCACCACTGACCGCGGGCCCGCCCCGACTTCCCCCATGCGGGGCGGGCCCGCACCCCCAGAAAGGAGGTGCACCCCAGTGGTGAGCCCCACGAAGGAACAGCGCGAGGCCATCGACGCCTACGGCGACGGAACCGACCTCGTCCTCCAGGCCGGCGCCGGATGCGGCAAGAGCTCCACGCTCAAGATGATCGCGAAGGCCGACCCCCGCGCGACCATGCTGTACGTCGCCTACAACAAGTCCATCGCGACCGACGCGGCCCGCAGCTTCCCCAGCAACGCCAGCTGCTCCACCGCGCACAGCCTCGCCTTCCGCGCGATCGGCAAGGACTACGCGCATCGACTCTCCGGCCCCCGCCAGACCGCCCACAGGGCCGCTCAACTGCTCGACGTGCCCGGCCTGATTGGCTTCTTCTCCGGCGTCCCCAAGATCATGGGCGACGACGGAGCCAAGGTCGGCATGCCCTCCAAGCGGATCATGCGGTACGCGCTGGAGACCATCACGAACTGGTGCTACTCGGCCGACCCCGAGGTCGCCGCGCGGCACATCCCCAGGAAGCCGAACCTGAAGAAGGCGGCGACGATCCAGCAGATCGCCGAGCTGGTGCTTCCCGTGGCCCGGGCCGCGTGGAAGGACCTCCTCAAGCCCGACGGCGTCCTGAAGTTCGCCCACGACCACTACCTGAAAATGTGGCAGCTCGGCGGCCCGAAGCTGGACACGGACGTCGTCCTCCTAGATGAGGCGCAGGACACCAACGACGTGGTGGCCGACGTCATCCAGCGCCAGGAGCACGCGCAGCGCATCGTGGTCGGCGACTCGGCGCAGCAGATCTACGAGTGGCGCGGCGCAAACGACGCCCTGGCCAAGTTCGAGCGAGCCGGCGCCCAGGTGCAGACCCTCTCCCAGTCGTTCCGCTTCGGTCCGGCGATCGCCGAGGCCGCGAACACATGGCTGTACATCGTGGGCACCGAGCTGCGGCTGAAAGGTTTCGAGCAGGCCGATTCCCGCCTCGGCTCCCTGGACGCGCCGGACGCCATCCTGTGCCGCACCAACGCGGGCGCCGTAGAGGTCGTCATGGATGCCCTGGCCCGCCACGTGAAGGTGGCCCTGGTCGGTGGCGGCAACGACATGAAGCGCCTCGCCGAGGCCGCCGCGTCCCTCCAGGCCGGCCGGGACACCGACCATCCGGAGCTGTGTGGCTTCGCCACCTGGGACCAGGTCCGCCAGTACGCCGAGGAAGAGGCCGACGGTGCCGACCTTCGCGTCCTGGTCCGCCTGGTCGACGACCACGGGCCCGAGGTCATCATCGCCGCGACGGACCGGCTCGTGAGCGAATCTCAGGCGGAGCTGATCGTGTCGACGGCGCACCGGTCGAAGGGCCGTGAGTGGCCCGAGGTGAAGATTCACCACGACTTCCGGCCCCCGTCAGCGGACCCCGTGACGGGCCTGGTGACGATCCGTCGCGAGGAGGCCCGGCTGGCGTACGTGGCCGTCACCCGAGCCCGGAAGGTCCTGGACGACCGGGCGCTGGCGTGGGTGGACGACGTGAAGGCGGTGGCTGCATGACGGCCGTCAACCTCCTCGCCGCCGCCCTGCTCATGGCCTGGGCCGTGTTCCTGGCCTGGTGGGCCCTCGGCCCGTTCCACATCCGCCGGCCGCGCCCGGCGGCCACGCCGCGGCGCCCGTCGTACGCCGAGGGCCTGGCGCGGATGCGCGCGGCCCTCGAGGAAGCCCACCGCGAGACCGAGCCCGGCGGCCCCACCCCGGATCTCGACGCCTGCCGGGAGATCTGGCCCGACGCCCCGCACAGCCCGAAGGAGTGGTCATGAGCAGGGAGTGGGAACTGAAGGCCGCTTGCCGCGACCGCAACCCGGCCATCTGGTTCAACGACAGCAAGGCGGACAGGGCCAGGGTCATCTGCGGGTTCTGTCCTGTGCAGGAGGCCTGCCTGGCGGCCGCCCTCGGCCGCGAGCACGGGCTGCCCAGGTCGCAGCGTTACGGCATCGTCGCTGGCCTGACGGGCGCCGAGCGGTGGTCGCTCTCCCGCAAGCAGGACCAGGAGCGGAAGGCCCAGCAGAAGACCCCGAAGCGGAAGGCCGCGCCGGGCTGCCGCGAGCCCGCCGCATGCGGTACGCGGTCCGGCTACCAGCTGCATCGCAAGAAGGGCGAGCAGGCCTGCGACGACTGCAAGCGGGCCAACGCCCGGGGCGAGAAGCAGTACCGGCGCACCGGATCCACCAGCGTGCCCGCCCGGTAAGCCGCCGTGGCCCGGCGGATGAGACCGGCCGCCGGGCCACCGGCCACAGCGCGAACCGAACCACCAACCGAAGGGCAGCACGTGGGACACCGCCTGTACGTTGAGGTGCTCGATCACGCACCCTCAACGCTGACGCACCGGGAGCGCCTGCTCCTCGCGGTGCTGGCGGAAGATGCCCGTGATGAGACGCGCGTGACGTGGAGCCGCGTTGAGGACCCGGTCATCCTCCGCCGCGCCATGGTGTCCCGCTCCGGCCTCTACGACGTGCTGAAGGCACTCGTCGCGAAGGGGGTGCTGGAGCGGGTAACGGCCGGCCAGAAGCACGCCGCCGCCAAGTACAAGATCACCGTGCAGGCGCCCGCTCAGCGTCCCGGAATCCAGGACGCTGACGCCCAATCTCAGCGTCCCGAAACTCCGGACACTGACCGGTCTCAGGGTCCGGAACACCCGGACACTGACGATTCTCAGTGTCCCGGAATCCGGGACACTGACCGATCCGCTCAGTGTCCCGAGAAACCGGACACTGAGACCGCCGAAACCCCTCAGTGTCCCGAAAACCCGGACACTGAACCGGTCTCAGTGTCCGGAAATCCCGGACCCCTAAATACAGAGAGTGTTAATACACACACTCCCGCCCCACCGGTCCCAGAAGGCTTCGACGAGTTCTGGGCCGCATACCCCCGCAAGGTCGCCAAGGGCACCGCCCGCACCGCCTGGTCCAAGGCGCTGAAGCGCGGCGCAGACCCCGCCGCCATCACCGCGGCCGCCACCCGCCACGCAGCCCAGTGGCGCGCCCTCAACACCTCGCCGCAGTACATCCCGTACCCGGCGACCTGGCTGAACGGCGAGCGCTACGACGACGCCCTCGAACCCGTCCAGCCCAACCAGCCCACGCTGCCCGGCGCCCCATCGCGATACACCGACCCCGCAGAACGAGGGATCTTCTGATGACGCACGACCACGCACCGGACAACGAGGACCTGTTCGCCCGCGCCCAGCCGCACGACCTCGATGCCGAGCAGGCCTACCTCGGCGCCCTCGGCATCGCAGGCCGCGACGCCCGCCGCATCCACCAGCTCGTGGCCAGCGCCGACCTCTACCGGCCCGCACACGCCACCATCCACGCCACCGCTGGCGCCCTGATCGACCGCGGAGAGCCCGTCGACCCGATCACCCTCACCGCCGCCCTCCAGGCCGCTGGAACCCTCTCCAGGGTCGGCGGCGCCCCCTACCTGCACGAACTCGTCCGCGTCCTCCCCGACCTCAGCCACGCCGAGCACTACGCCGAACGCATCCGAGAACTCGCCCAACGCCGCGCTCTCATCGACGCCGGACAGCAGATCATGCAGCGCGGCTACGACCCCACCGCCGGCGACCCCGCCGACCTCGCCGAGGAAGCCGTCGCCCTCGCCCGCAACGTACGCGACCAAGGCCGCGCCGCCGAAGACTCCCCCGTCGTCGACATGCACGACTTCCTCCAGGTCCAGGACACCTACGACTGGGTCATCCCCGGCCTCCTGGAGCGCGGCGACCGGCTGATCCTCACCGCAGGCGAGGGAGGCGGTAAATCCGTCCTCCTCCGCCAGATCGCCGTCGCCACCGCGGCCGGAGTCAACCCGTTCACGATCCAGCCGTCCGAGTACGGCCCGCAGAAGGTCCTCGTCCTCGACTGCGAGAACAGCGAACCCCAGAACCGGCGCCACTACCGGCCGCTCATGAACGCCGCCGCACGCGCCCACATGCCCGTCAAGCGCGGCCAGATCCACATCGACTGCCGCCCCGAAGGCGTCGACCTCACCAAGGCCCAGGGCCGCGCCTGGCTGATGCGCCGAGTCGAGACCGTCCAGCCCGACCTGCTCGTCATCGGGCCCATCTACCAGCTCCACACCGGCGACCCCTCCTCCGAGGACCACGCCCGCCGCGTCACAACGGCCCTGAACGAGGCCCGGGTGACCGCCAACTGCGCGATGGTCATGGAGGCCCACGCCCCGCACGGCAACGGCTTCGGCCCGCGCGCCCTCCGCCCCGCCGGCTCCTCACTGTGGCTGCGGTGGCCAGAGTTCGGCTTCGGCCTCCGCCCCGTCGAAGACGAGAAGAGCGCGGAAGAGGACCGGGCCCGCCGCCTGGTGCCGTGGCGAGGCCTGCGTGACGACCGATCCTTTCCGCCGTTTCTCCGGCAGGGGCAGAAGGGATCTTGGCCCTGGGTCCCGTACACCCCGATCGACACCGACGTCCGCGGCTACAGCGCCACCGGAGCCACCGCGTGAAGGCCATCCGGTGCCGGTACTGCCCGCAGCTCCTGCTGACACCGGAGTCCCGGGCCCGCGGCTACGGCCCGGTCTGCGGGCGGAAGAACGGCCTCCTCCCACCGCCGACGCCCCGCCGCAGCCGCCAGCCCACGCCCGTCACGGCCGTCACGACGCCCGACGTGCACCCCGACCAGACCGCCATCCCTGTCCAACCC
Source organism: Streptomyces sp. NPDC050164 (assembly GCF_044459945.1). NCBI lineage: Bacteria > Bacillati > Actinomycetota > Actinomycetes > Kitasatosporales > Streptomycetaceae > Streptomyces > Streptomyces sp. NPDC050164. Next base: position 327,776 of record NZ_JBITJK010000004.1, on the reverse strand, counting down.
ACCCTCCCCGAGGAGTGACCGTGTCGCTCTACGACGGACACCACACCGCCCCACGGAACAGCGGCAGACGGAACGCCGCCTTCGAAGCCGCCCAGCGCCTCGTCGCGCTCGGCCACCACGTCCACTACGTCGCCAGCAACGAATCCCGCTGCCTCAGCGGCCACTGCAAGGAGAACTGACCTTGTCTCTGCCCACCATGACGGGCGTCGGACGCCTCGTCGACGACCCCGAGCTCCGCTTCACCCAGTCCGGCAAAGCCGTCGCCAACATCCGGCTCGCCTTCAACTCCCGCCGTCTCAACCAGCAGACCCAGCAGTGGGAGGACGGTGACACCTTCTGGGTCCACGGCACCGTCTGGGAGAAGCTCGCCGAGCACGCCACCGAGACCCTCGCCAAGGGCATGGAAGTCGTCGTCACCGGCGAACTCCGCACCGAGCAGTGGGAGAAGGACGGCCAGAAGAACAGCCGCCCCGCCCTCCTCATCCGCTCCATCGGCCCAAACCTTGCCTACGCCACCGCCCAGGTGACCAAGGCCAGCACCCAGCAGAACGGCGCACAGCAGCAGCGGCCGGCACCCCAGCAACGCCCCCAGGTCCAGAACCGCCAGGCCCCGCCCCAGGACGACCCCTGGGCCACCGGCCCCAACGGCAACGAACCCCCGTTCTAATGCGCACCATCGCCACCGCGCTCCTCGCAGCAACACTCCTCACCGGATGCAGCGACACCCAGCGCGAACCGACCCCGGCGCCACAAGCACCACCGACGCCACCAGCCGAACGGAGCTGACATGGCCGTCGTCGTACACCTGACGGGCCCTGACGACCTCGCCGAAATCGTCGAAGCGCTCGTGACCGCAGCCGAAGCCAAAGAGGCCCACGCCCCCGAGCTGGCCGACCGCTGGCGCAACCTCGCCAACGACTTCGGCGACGCCCTCGACACACTCCCCACACCCCAGCAGTAACCACCACGGACAGGGGCCCCACGCAGGGACCCGCCCCGGACACCACCCGGAGGCACCCCATGTCCATGCCACGCTGGCTCCGAAGGAACCAGGAACCGGAACCGGTTCGCCCCGCCCCCGCGCGCCTGTCCACCGACTTGGCGCCCAGCCCGCTCACCGTCCTCGCCCGGGACCTCCTGGACTCGAAGGACGAGGCCGCGCGCTGGAAGCGTCACGCGGACACGTACGCCGACGAGCGGGACACTGCCGTGAAGGCCTTCAACGCGAAGGTGCTGGAGGCGGAGGACCGTACGAGGGAGCGTGACGGTGCGTACCGCGAGCGCGCGCAGCTCCTCGCCTGGCTTGCTGCGCTGCACCCGTCATCGGCCGTCATCGCGCCCGCCCTCGATGTCGACGGCGAGGACGGCTGGCAGCTGCTGTTCCTCGTGGCCGGCGGCTGGCAGATGTCCTGGCACATCGCCCCGACCGATGCCGCGCTTTTCGAGCACGTTGAGCACGTCGACTTCGCCGACCCGCGCGCGCAGTGGGATGGGCATGGCACGGAGCAGAAGTACCAGCGGATCCGGCAGCACGTCCGGCTCCTGGCGCTCGAGGACGCCCCGTCAACGCCCGTCGCGACGGAGCCGGAGGCGCGCAGTGCTTGAGGTCTTCGCCTTCGTCGTCCTGGTCGTCGTCGCCGCCGGCCTTCCCCTCGCCCACTGGTCGCACGAGCCCTGGAGGAAACCGTGACCGAACGCCCCGCTGCCCTCGACGCCCTCCTCGGGCACGTCGCCGCCAACCTCCCCGACGAGACCGAGCAGGCCGCCGCCGAGGAGAAAGCCCGCCGCGCCATCGCCCCACTGGAGAAGGCCGTCCGCGCGGCCAAGGCCCAGGAGCGCGCCGAGATCCGCGAGGCCACCCTCAGGATCGCTGCCCACCACCTGCGCACCACCCTCTTCAGCGCGGTGTACGACGACATGGGCCAGAAGGCCGCGGAGGGCGTGACCCGGGCGGTCGACGAGCTGCTCCGTATGGTCGGCCTGACACCGCCCGCCCCTGACACCGCCCTCGCGGACCTCGACCGCATCCCCCTCGCCCGTTCCGTCCGGTACATCGTCCGAGGCGCGCCCGATGTGCCGGACGAGTACAACGAGACCCGCACCGTCGCACCGACCGAGATCACCCTCACCTACCGCGCGACCCCGGACAGCCAGCTCGGCCGCGTCCACGCGTACGTCAAGGGCTGGTGGATGCACAACGGCGCGCGCGTCCACGCCGAGGCCGTCGGCCGGCACTTCCACGGCGACCTCGCCGAGTGGCCGGAGTGGCTCGCGGCGGAGGCCCGACTGCACGACCCGGAAGCCCAGGGGGCGTCATGACGGGGTTCACCCGCGGCTTCAAGCTGCACCTGCGCGACGGCCAGGTCCTCGACGGCGCCGCCTTCCCGTCCGGCCGGGCGGTCGTGATCGACGACCCCGAGTACGGCCTCGCCACGGTCGCGACCTCGGTGGACGAGCTGCTGAAGGGCTACCACCGCGCCCGCATCGAGTGGGCCGAGGACACCTGAGCATGACGAAGGGGCGTGCGCCACAACGTCTTGCCGGACCAGGCGCACGCCCCCAGGTGGAGATCACCGTACCGCCCCACACACCACAGGAGCAGCACCGTGACCACCGCCGCCGACGACCTCGACACCATCACCGAACGCTGGCCCACCCTCCACGAAGCCGCCGGCACCCGCCCCACCACCACCTGGCCCCCCGCCATGGGCATCACCCGCCTCATGACCGAAGAGGAGCGCCAGGAGCAGGCCGCGGAACGAGCCGACACCAACCCCGACGCCCCCGGCCCCCGCCCCACGCCCATCGACGTCGACGTCCTGGACGTCATGACGACCATCGAGACGGGCCTCCTGACGACCGCCGACTGGCTCGCCGAGCGCGTACAGCGGCCAGCCTTCCGCGCCACCACGGGACGCGGCTGGAGCGACGACGTCCACCGCCAGGTCGTCCTCCTCGCCGCCAAGGACGCCGCGGACCCGCGCCGCTGGAAGTACACGGGCCAGCGCGACGCACCCACCGCGGCGGAGTGGCTGTCGCTCCGGCTCCGGAACGCGCCTGGGCCGTTCCGCGCGCTCGACGAGGGCGAGCGCCAGGCCGTGGAGAACGTCGCCCGGATGGGTGTGGAGCTGCTCCGGCGCACCCTCGGCGAAGCCCGCCGCAAGGAGGCTGTGCCGCACCCGTGCCCGCAACCGTGCGGCGGCCAGCTGGTCGTCGAAGGCGGAGACGGCGCGCCGCCGGTCGTGCGGTGCGAGGACTGCGGCCGCACCTGGACGGAAGCGGCCGCTGACGTGGCGTGACGCCCGTCAGCCCGCCCAGCCGATGTCCAGGACGTCGATCCCGTCCGGGTACGCCGCGATGGTGATCCACGACCAGGGCCCGAACAGCGTGGCGGCGTCCCACCCGCCCGGGGCCGGCCACGCTTCCCGGCGGACCAGGGCGGCCGCGATCAGCTCCATCACTTCGCGGCGGCCGTCCTCGGTGAGGTCGGCCAGCACGTCCTCCGCCCGGACAGCGAGATCCACTCTGTACGGCATCGTGCACCCCCGTGCTCGTGATCAAGGGGCAGCACGGTACGACAATCCACAGGACTCTGTGGGGGCCTGTGGATAACCCTCCGCGTCCGAGGGATCCACACAAACCCAGGGGGCGTGACGCCCGTCAGCCCCCGTTGCTCGTTGAACACGTAGCACTACCCGCGCACCGCGCGGTACCGTCACGGACGGCAGATGCCCCCCGTAGGGCGTCACCTCCAACGAAGCGAGCCCCGGCAAGGAGACTCCAACTCCCGCCAGGGCTCTGACCACAGGAGAGTGACCTCCTATGGCTGAGCTGCACCCTAGTGCGCCCGCCCCCTCATACGACACCCCGACCCCGCGATGGGTGTCCCTCCTGACCGATGTTGGCCGGCCCGTCGTAGCCGCCTGGGTCATGATCATGTGTGCCCCCGGTGAGCACCACCTCGGCAAGCTCGCCGGGTGGAACGACACCCTCGCCTGGGGCATGGCCGGAGTCCTCGCCGCGTACGCCGGCATCGCGGCCGCCGTCGCCTCCAAGCGCCCCAAGGGCGCCCCCGGCAAGAAGTCCGCGGTACTCGGTGCGTGGCTGTCCCTCGCCACCGCCATGAGTGCCCAGCCTGTGAGCCACATGTTCGTGACTGGGCACTGGACCGCCGAGCCGCGCCCGCCCGTGTGGCTGGTCGTCACGGTCTCGTGCATCCCGCCGCTCGTCCTCGGTCACCTTCTGCACCTGGCCGCGACGCCCGTGCGCGTGACGCCCGTCGCCGCCCACGCGCAGCCCGAGACGGCCCCCGTCATCCCGCCCGCGCCCACCGAGTCACCCGCGATCGAGGCCGCACCGCCCGCCAACGTCTGGGCGCACGCCGTACCCGAGGGCGCGCGACTCCTGGCGATCGTGCCCCCGGTGACGGCGCCTGCCACTGTCCCGGCACCCACCGCGGCGCCCCCGCAGCGGATCAAGTACGACGACCCTCGGTGCGAGGCGATCCGCCCGCTGTACGACACCGGCCTCCGCCCGGGCACCAAGGCCATGCGCGCCGCGATCATCGCCGCCGGGTTCGCCGACTGCTCTGACGGCATCATCCGCGGCACTCTGCGCGCCGAGATCGAGCGCCACGAGCCGCACTTGGCGCAGCTCCCGCCCGCGCCCGTCGCCTTCAGCGCCTGACCGCACCATGCCCGCCGTGCTGTTCGGCGTGTTCTGTGCTGCGTGCGCGCTGGTCGCGCTCGTCGGTCTGGCCCTGGTGGTCCCCAGCGACGTCCCCAAGATCAGCGGGACGTGCGCGTTCATCGTCACCCTCGCCGCGCTTTACGCGGCCATCGTCCGCTGAAGGACACCCCCATGCCCTACATGGCCATCAATCTCGGTGGCGTCACCCTCGGCGTTGCCGTCGTCCTCGTCGTCATCCTCCGCTGGGTGTTCAGGGAAGGCCATCGCCCGGCCGCCCTGGTCCCGTTCGTCCTCTCGCACCTCTACGGCATGCTCGCCGCCCTCGCCGCCCTCGGCTCCTGGTCCGCCCTCGGCGCCGGCACCTGGGCCACGCTCTGGGCCGCGAACGTCGCCGGGTACGCCGGACTCGTCTGGGGCGTCGGAGGCACGGCCCCTGACATCACCCGCGCGAACCAGCTCGTCCTCACAGAGGGCGGATACGCGATCGTCTTCCTGCTCACCGCCGTGCTCATCGCACTGTGGAAGTGGGCTCCGAAGGTCCCCAACTGGAAGATCGCGGCAGGCGTGTTCTCCGGCGTCGCCGTGGCCTTGTCCGGGAACGTCGCTGGCGTCGCTGCCGTCCCGCTGGGCTCGTCGGCCAACATGCTCGGCTCGTGGTTCACGGCGGCCTTCGCATGAGCGGCCAGGACGCCGAGCCGGAGGAGCAGCCCGCGGTCGCCGAGCCGGGGGAGCGGGCCGAGAGGATCGCCCGCCTGGTGCTGACGCTCGTGGCCGGCCTCGCCCTGTGGGGCGTGCTCGCCGCCTTCCCGTACATGGCGTACATCGTCGTCGGCGTCCTCGGCACCGTCGGCTGGCAGCAGGGCCGGGCCCGGCTCCGAGGGCGCCGCAGCGGCGAGGGGGAGCAGCCCGAGGAGGCGCCGCCGCCGGACGTCGGCGAGGCCCTGCGCCGCCTCGTCGGCAACGACAACGGCGTCCTCCTCACCCGCCTGCGCGACGACCTGAAGGTGCCCGACACCAAGGTCGTGAAGCGCCTCCTCGAGGCCGAGGGCATCCCGTGGAAGGCCGTGCGCACATCGGCCGGGAACGGGCCGGGCGTCCACAAGGACGACATTCCGGCCGCCCCCTCCCCTGTCGCCGACGCGCATGGGGACGGTTGTTGTTGCAGGTCAGGCGACAACGGCAACAGCGACAACGGCTCGGGGGACGAGGCCCGAGAGGGGTTCCGTGTAGTGCGCATCGGCACCGATGGGCGGATCGTCTACGACCTCGCCGATACCCAGCTGCACCACCCCGTCGACGGACGAGGGAGGGGGTGATCGTCATGCTCCGACGCCTCCTCGCCGCCGTCCTCGGCTACGAGCAGCCGCCGCTGGACTACTGCCCCAACTGCGCCGGCCACTTCCCGCCGAGCCACTTCCCCTGCGACTGATGATCTGTACCCGAGAGAGGATGAACACCATGAGCGAGCGTGTGAAGGTCAAGGTGCTGCTACTGATCGGCGATCAGGCGGAGATCGTCGCCGATGTGCCGCCGGAGGAGCGCAGCGAGCCGACGCGGTACCCGGCCGGGGAGATCGCCGATGCGGTCGGACTGACGCCCCGGGAGCTGCCCGGGAGGGCGCTGACGGCATCGGTGGGCTCGGATGATCGGCTGTCGGGTTGGCAGCTGGCCTGACGGCTGGTCACGGCCCCGGTCCGCGTGCAGGATCGGGGCCGTTTCCTTCCCCGCAAGTGTTGTAATTCAGTGCATCACTGTGTCACAATGGATCTGTCAACGGGAAGGGGCCGCGAACCCCAACCCACCACCCACAACGGAAGGAAGCCGAAATGGCCGACTCCGAAGACTTCGTCATGGGCCACCTGGCCTCTCGCCTCGGCGAGATCTACACCGCCCTCGCTCTGCTCTGCATGAGCCTGCCGGTCGAGATCGTCCTGCCCGTCGGCGCGGTCACCAACATCGAGACCATCCCGGCCGTCCGCCGGGTCGCCGAGATCGTTGAGGACCAGCCGATGCCAGAGGAGGTGCAGGCCGAGCTGTACGCCTCCTGCGTCTTCTGGCTCGGGGCGATGGACCTGTACGGGATCCTCACGCAGGACTACCACAGCGTGCGAGCCCAGTCCGCTCTCGCGAACCTGATCACGGCCGAGCAGTCGGCACGCGAAGTCGCCGAGTGGATCAAGGACCAGCACCAGAGCTGATCAGCACCATCGCCCCCGGCACCCAGCCGGGGGCGACCCCATGCCCAGACACAAAAGGACCGGCAGGCCCGAGCCGAAGCCCAGACACCCCCAGAGGGGCGCTCGCGAAAACCTGCCGGTCACCACCCAGCCGAAAGGGCCGGACCACCATGGTAGAACCCCCCACCGAGGGCGAGACACTCCGCGAGATCGCCACCCGCCACGGCCGCGCGTACAACACCCTCCGCAACCAGTGGTCCCGGCATCCCGCCTGGCCGGACCCGCTCCCCGAGAAGCGCGGCCGCTCGTACGTCTACGACCCCGCCGCCGTGGACCGCGTCATCGCCGAGCACTTCGAGCGCCAGGCCGTCGAGCTGGAGCCCCGCCGCCTCTACACCGCGCGCGAGATCGAGGCCCTGACGGGCGTCACAGCGGCCACCATCCGCGCCGACCAATCCCGGGACCGGTGGCCGGCCCCCGACGACACCTCCACACGCGCGCACCGCTGGTACGGAGAGACCGTCACGGCGGCCCTGACGGCCCGTCGCGGGTACCGACGGGCTCAGGGCTGATCGATCTCATTCAGATTGCCCAGCGTGTCCCGACACCAGCGCACACCAGCGTTGTCGGTGAACAGGATGGCTGGTCGGTGATCATTAAGGTTCTCGCCATCAGCCAGGTGCGACCTGAACTCCGCACTGTCCTCTGCGCCAAGCACGGGTACGACTCGCGCGCCTTCAGGTAGCTGATGAGCGGTAGCCGTCGCCACCTGAAGGTGTTCGCCGAACGTGGCCATCACTTGATGGATCGGCTCGTCGCTGAGGTTGCGCACACGGACGAGCCAGCGGTGATCCACATCGGGACGGGTGCCCACTGCTACCTGGGCAGCCTGAATCGATACCAGGTTGGCCTGGGACCGGCGGCGTTCGTCCGCTTGAGCTTGCAGCTCGGCTCGCTCCAGGCGGAGGTTGGCTGACTGCTCAGCAATGAACTGGCGCTGCTCGCCGATCTGCTCTCGCTGACTCCTGATCGTCTGGTACGCGAAGAGGGCCGCGCCCCCGGCGAACACCGCCGCTGCCCAGGTGGGCACGTCGCCCCAGTCCACTGCACTCACAGACGCACCGTAGACGCTGTCCTCCGCCCTCACCCTGAGTTCGGCCGACAACACCGCTCGGCTCCGAGCACTTACGTGGTTGAAATCTCGTGGATCATGCCGCATTCTGGGGGGCAAGTCCGGCGTGCCCGGACACCGACCGGCCCGCCCCAGATGAGCGGGCCTTTGTCGTTCCGGTCCCAGCAACATGCCCCACGTGCCACGATGCCCCCACAGCAGCAAGGGGGGTAACACCATGATCGACATCAGCGGCCAAGGCGGACAGATCCAGTTCGACGGCCAGTACGTCACCATCACCCGCAAGGGATTCCTCGCCCGCGCCACCCACGGCAAGGGTGAGAAGCGCCTTCACGTCTCGCAGATCGCCGCAGTCCAGTGGAAGCCCGCCGGGCCCATGGTGAACGGGTTCATCCAGCTCACCGTGCCGGGCGGCATCGAGCAGCGTTCCAAGTTCGGCAGCCAGACGCTGGACGCCACGAAGGATGAGAACTCGGTCATCTTCACGAAGAAGCAGCAGCCAGAGTTCGAGAAGCTCCGCGCGGCCCTGGAGCAGGCGATCGCCGCCCAGCACGCACCGCAGGCGCCGGCCGCCGCAGCGCCAGCCTCCCTCGCGGACGAGCTGGCCAAGCTCGCCCAGCTCCGGGACCAGGGGATCCTGAGCCCAGCCGAGTTCGAGGCGCAGAAGGCGCGGCTCCTGTCGCAGTAGCTCCACCCGCTGACCGGCCCGGCCCCGCCCGTGCGAGGCCGGGCCTATTCATGCCCGGGAGGTGACCGCCATGGGGAAGGCCCGCCCGGTCACCGACGAGGACCGCGAAGCCGTCCGCAGCCTCCACGCCGAGGGCAAGGGCCGCAACGAGATCGCCAAGATCTTGAAGCGGTCCGGACGAACGATCAGCGCTATCGCCGACGACCTCGGGCTTTCCTTCGCCCGCGCCGCAGAGGTCCGGGCGGCCACCGAGGTCCGCCAGGCCGACCTGGAAGCCCGACGCACCGCGTTCGCCGTCACGCTCCAGGACATCGCCGAGCGCGAGGCCGCGAAGATGTCCCAGCCGCACCTGTACTGGGACTGGGGCGGCAAGGAACACGACTTCGACACCTACGAGGCCGCCGAGCCGACCCCGGCCGACAAGCGCGCCCTCATGGCCACCGTCGCCACCGCCGTAGACCGCTCCCTGAAGCTCGTGCCGCCGAAGGACGAGGACGGCTCCGGCGAGGTCGGCTCGCTGCTGACGAACCTCTTCGACCGGCTGCGAGAACGCCATGGGGACAACTGACCTGCGGCTGTCCGACAAGCAAGAGATCTCCATCGCGCACTCCACAGCGTGGCTCAACGTGTGGGAGGGCTCGGTCCGGTCGGGCAAGACCATCGCGAGCCTGCTGCGCTGGCTCATGTACGTCGTCACCGCGCCCCACGGCGGCCAGCTGGTCGTCGTCGGCAAGACCTACGACACCGTCGCGCGTAACGTCTTCGGCCCGCTCCAGGACCCGAGCATCGTCGGACCGCACATCGCCAAGATGGTCACGTACACCCGCGGCTCCAGCGTCGCCTGGATCCTCGGCCGCCAGGTCGAAGTCATCACGGCCAATGACGCCAAGGCCGAGGCCCGGCTGCGCGGGCTCACCGGCGCCGGCGCCTACGTGGACGAGATGACGCTGCTGCCGAAGGAGTTCTTCAAGCGGCTCATCGACCGCCAGTCGGTCCCCGGCGCACTGATCTTCGGGACGACGAACCCGGACAACCCGGGCCACTGGCTGCGCAAGGAGTGGTTGAACAGGGCCGACGAACTCGGCATCCGCACCTGGCACTTCACCCTCGACGACAACCCAGCCCTCTCCGCCGAGTACGTCGCCCGCATGAAGGCCGCCTTCACCGGCCTCTGGTACCGGCGATACATCTTGGGCCACTGGGTCCAGTCCGAGGGCGCCATCTATGAGATGTTCGACGAGAAGGTCCACGTCGTCGACGACATCCCGAGCATCACCCGCTGGCCGTGCGACGCGATCGACTACGGCACGGTCAACCCCTTCGCCGACCTGCTCATCGGGCTCGGCAGCGACCAGCGGCTCTACGTCGTGTCCGAGTACCGGCACGACTCCCGCACCACCCGCCGGCAGATGACCGACGCCGAGTACTCCGCAGCGCGCCGCCAGTGGCTCGCTGCTCAGGGTGTACGGCCGGAGTTCACCGTCGTCGACCCGTCCGCGGCGTCGTTCATCGAGCAGCTGCACCGGGACAACACCCCCGGCGTCGTCCCGGCCGAGAACAGCGTGCTGGACGGCATCCGCACCGTGGCCGCCCTGCTCGGCGCGGACCGGCTCCGCATCCACCGCTCGTGCACCGGCCTCATCGATGAGTTGCCGGGCTACTCCTGGGATGACGAGGCGGCGGAGAAGGGTGAGGACAAGCCCATCAAGGTCGACGATCACAGCTGTGACGCGCTGCGATACGGCGTCCGTACGACTGAGGCCCTGTGGCGGCCGCATATCCCGATGCTCCTGGAGGTGGCCGCCTGATGGCTCGTCTCGGCCCGGTCCCGGGCTTCCCGCGCTGGACCGGCGTGCGCGCCTCAGCTGACGGCCCCACTCACGTGCGGGACGGCCGCCTCATCTTCAACGTCAACGTTCGCCTGACGCGCCGCGCCCGCCTGTGGGCCCGCTGGCGCATGCTCACGGGGAGGTGGAACACGGATGCCTCTGCCTGACCGCGACATCGCGTGGCCGCCCACAGACCCGGTCGTCCAGACCGCGCTCGCCGACTGGGACGCCTGGTACTCCAGCGACCCGGACCGGCTCGGCGACCGCTACCTCAACCGCGGCATCCGCGAACTCCCCGAGAACCGGCCCAGCCAGTACCGCGGCGGCGTCCTCGGCACCATCGCCAGGTGGTTCTGGGGCCAGCCCACAGAGCCCGGCCAGAAGCGCGAGAAGCTCCACATCCCCCTCGCCGGGGACATCGCGCGCACCAGCTCAATGCTGCTGTTCTCCGAGCCCCCGACCCTGTCCGGCTCCAACGACGCCACGAAGAAGCGGCTGGAGATGCTCCAGGAGCAGCTGCACCCGACGCTCCTGGAGGGCGGCGAGGTGTGCGCGGCCCTGGGCGGCGCGTACCTGCGGCTGGTCTGGGACGAGGAGATCTCGGATCGGCCGTGGCTGACCGCCGTGCCAGCCGACCAGGCCGTGCCGGACTTCGCGCACGGGCGCCTGCGCGCGGCGACGTTCTGGAAAGTGGTGGAGGTCGACGGGAACACGGTGTGGCGGCACCTGGAGCGCCACGAGCGCGGCCGGATCCTCCACGCCCTGTACGTCGGCACCCCAGGCATGCTCGGCCGCCGCGTACCGCTCCAAGACCATCCGTCCACCGAGCCGATCGCCCGGGAGATCACCTCCGAGGACTGGATCGACACCGGGGCGCCGAAGCACCTGACCGCCTCGTACGCGCCCAACGTCCGCCCAGCCCGCGCCTGGAGGAACATCCCGGCCGCCGCCTACTGGGGGCAGTCCGACTTCCAGGGCATCGAGCCCCTCATGGACGCCCTGGACGAGACCTGGTCCAGCTGGATGAGGGACATCATCAACGGCAAGGGCCGCATCGTCGTCCCGAACTCAATGCTTGACTCCCTCGGCCCCGGGCAGGGCGCCGCCTGGAACGAGGAACGCCGGATCTACTCCGGGCTGAACATGCTTCAGCGGCCCGGCGACCCGAACCCGCTGGAGGTCGTGCAGTTCGAGATCCGCGTCCAGCAGCACATGGACACCTGCTCCGCGCTCGTCGCCGAGGCCGCCCGGCAGGCCGGCTACTCCGCGAGCACGTTCGGCGAGCACGGCGAGGGCCAGGCGGTCACCGCGACGGAGATCAAGGCCCGCGAGCGCCGGTCGCTGATCACCCGGGCGCGGAAGGCCTTGTACTGGCAGCCAGCGATCGCAGATGCGCTCGCCGCGCAGCTGGCCGTGGAGGCCGGGCCGCTGTTCGGCGTCCGCGGCCTGGACCTGGAGCCGCCGGAGGTGGAGTTCCAGGACTCCATCAGCGAGGGCCTAGGCGAGCTGGCGACCACAGCGGAGCTGCTCAGCCGGGCCGAGGCCGCCTCCCGCGAGACGCTCGTACGTCTGGTCCATCCGGATTGGAAGGACGAGCAGGTCACCGCCGAGGTGGACAAGATCATGACCGAGTCCGGCCGGAACGTGGCTGACCCGGATGAGACCGGGGCCGAGGGCGAGGGGGTGCCGAATGCCGGTATCCCCAGCGATGGCGGAGGACCTGGCGGCCGAGGTGGCCCGCCTGTACGAGGACGCTGAAGCCGCGCTCCTCGAACGCCTCGCGAAGGCCCTGGAGGCGGACATCCAGTCGCCCCACTGGGCTGAACTCAAGCTCGCCGCCCTGGGAAACCTCCGCACCGCAGTGGAGGACGTCGCCAACGCCCTCCAGCAGGACACCGACGGCGCAGTACGCCGCGCCCTGACCGAGGCGTACAACCGCGGCCGCCAGGCCGCCGTCGCCGAGCTGGGAGCGCTGGACATCGGCCGGGAGCTGGTGGCCCGGGAGACGCTGCCCAACGCGCCGGCCGTGGACCGGCTCGCCGCTTCGATGGCGGCCGACACGCGGCCTGTGTACGCGCGGATCACGCGCGCGGTCGTAGACGTGTACCGGCGGATCGTGTCCGGCCCGGCCGGGAACGTCCTCCTCGGCACCATGACCCGACGGCAGGCCAGCCAAAGGGCGCTCAACCAGTTTGCGCAGCGCGGCATCACCGGGTTCGTGGACCGCTCCGGGCGCTCGTGGGACATGGCGTCGTACGCCGAGATGGCCGTCCGCTCCGTCACCGCCCGCGCGGCCGTGGAAGGCCACGTGGACGTTCTCGCCGAGATGGGCGTGGGCCTGGTCATGGTGTCGGACGCGCCCCTGGAGTGCGAGCGATGCGAGAAGTGGGAGGGCGAGATCCTCGCCCTGAACGGGCCGCCCGGCCCGCACACGGTCCTCGCCGAGCACGCGGCCCCGCCCGAGCAGCCCCGCCGCGGCCTACTGCGCCGCCGGTCCGAGACACCGCCGGTCGTCGTCCACGTCGCGGGGTCGCTCATCGAGGCCCGCGCGGCTGGCCTGTTCCACCCGAACTGCCGTCACAGCCTCGCTGCGTACCTGCCGGGTGTGTCCACCAGGCCGCCGCATCATGCGACGCCTGGGACGACGTACGAGGACACGCAGCGGCAGCGGGCGATCGAGCGGCACATCCGCCGCTGGAAACGGGAGCAGGCCGTGGCGATGGACGATGCCGCGCGCAGGCGCGCGGGGGCGTACGTCCGCAAGTGGCAAAAGGCGGCACGCGAGCATGTGGCCGCGCACCCGGACCTGCGGCGCAAGCCCGCCCGCGAGCAGATTGGCGCCGCACGGTAGGCGCCCCACAGACTCCCCGGCATCCGCCGCACGGCGACCGCCGGACGATCCCGCACGGGAGAACACCATGCAGCACCCTTTCAAGCACCCGCTCGCCACACACCACGCGCTGGAGGTGCTCGGCTACCGCCGCAACGGCTCGCCGATCTACGCCATCGCGGGTGGCAACGGCGAGGGCGAAGGCGGATCCGGCACCGGCAGTCAGGGCGGCTCCGGTGACGGAGGCGCAGCAGGCGGCCAGGGCGGGGGCGACGGCGGCTCCGGCGACCAGGGCTCGGGCCAGGGTTCCGGCGATGGCGGCCAGGGCGGCACAGGCTCCGGGGACGGAGACGGCACGGACTGGAAGGCCGAGGCGCGCAAGTGGGAGACCCGCGCCAAGACCAACCACACCGAGTTGGAGAAGCTCCGGACCGCGAACATGAGCGAGCAGGAGAAGGCCGTAGCCGAGGCGGAGAAGGCAGGCCGCACGGCCGCCGCCTCTGAGTACGGCCAGAAGCTCGCCGCCGCCGAGTTCCGCGCAGCCGTCGCTGCCGCCGGCATCGACCTCGGCGACGCCGCCGAGTACATCGACGTCAACCGATTCGTCGGTGAGGACGGCGAGGTGAATGTGGCCGCGATCAAGTCGGCGGTTACGAAGTTCTCCAAGCTCGCCCCCAAGGGGCCCGGCCGCTCCGGTGGCGACCTCGGCGGCGGCTCCGGCGACCAGGGACCCACCCTCGACCAGCAGATCGCGCAGGCCAAGGCGGACGGCGACTGGCGCCTGGCGATGCGGCTGGAGAACTCCAAGCTGCCCGGCCTGGCCGGAGCACAGCAGCAGTAACCCCGGGCCCGGCCATGGCCGCGCCCTATCACACCTGAAGGAGAGTGGCCATGGCCGGGATCACCGAGCTGGGCACCACGTACAACCTGCCGAACTACACGGGGATGCTGCACCAGCTGACCCCGTCCGACACGCCGTTCTTCTCCGCGATCGGCGGGCTGACCGGCGGCGGGCAGACGAACAGCATCGAGTTCGAGTGGCAGACCTTCGACCTTCGCGCCGCGGCGCAGAACGCGAAGCTGGAGGGCGCGGACGCGCCGACCGGCCAGGAGCGCGTGCGGGCGAACGTCTCCAACATCGTGCAGATCCACCACGAGACGGTCGAGGTCTCCTACACCAAGCTGGCCGCGGTCCAGGCGAAGTCTGGGATCAACAACGCCCAGTCCAACCCCGTCACCAACGAGGCGGACTGGCAGATCGAGCAGATGCTCAAGCAGATGGTCCGCGACATCGAGTACAGCTTCATCCAGGGCACCTACAACAAGCCCGCGGACAACACCACGGCCCGCCGCACCCGCGGGATCCTGGAGGCGATCACCACCAACGTCATCGCCGTGGACGCCGGTGCGGGCGCGCCGGGGCCGCTCACGGAGGACATGGTCCTGGACCTGCTCCAGTCGATCTGGGAGAACGGCGGCATCCAGGAGTCCGCGACCGCGACCCTGATGGCGAACGCCTTCCAGAAGCGGCAGCTCACGGACATCTTCATCACGCAGAAGAACTACCGCGAGGAGTCCCGCACGGTCGGTGGTGTCCGCGTGCAGACCATCGAGACCGACTTCGGCACGCTGAACCTGATGCTGAACCGGCACATGCCGGCCGCGTCGCTGGCGGTGGTGTCGCTGGAGCAGTGCATGCCCGTCTTCCAGGAGATCCCGGGCAAGGGGCACTTCTTCGCCGAGCCGCTGGCGCGGACGGGCGCGAAGGACCGTACGCAGCTGTACGGCGAGGTGGGCCTGAACTACGGCAACCAGCGCACCCACGGCAAGATCACGAACCTGACGACGAGCTGAGGCATCGCGATGACCTATGAGTTCCGCAACGAGAAGTACCCGCAGCTGGCCATCTCCAGTGTGGCCGGCCGCGTGCGCTTCACCGACGGCACGTTCACCACGGAGGACAAGGCCCTGGGGGAGGCTCTGCGCGCGCTGCCGGACTGGTACGGCGTGCAGCTGGTGAGCGCCCCCGACGAGGGGCCCGAGGACCCGCCTGGGGATGGTGAGGGAAGCGGCGACGGGCCGGGCGACGTGCAGCGTCCGGCCCGTTCCGCGTCCAAGGCCGAGTGGGTGGCCTACGCCGCGGCCGTCGCCCCGGAGACGGGCGGTCTCGATGAGCTGACCAAGGACCAGCTCATCGAGCAGTACGGCGAGCACGCCGATGGCTAGGACGGCCATCGCCGCGACTGCCGTCGGCGCCGCCGGGGTTGATCCCGGCGGCGTCGCTGTCGCGGCCGAACTCACCGACGGCAACAGCTTCACCTGGACCCGCAGTCGGCACCTGTACGTCGTCAACGGCGACGCCACCCCGCTGACCGTGACGGTGCAGACCCCGGGCACTGTCGGCGGCCAGGCCCTCGCCGTCGCCGACGCCGAATTCACCGTCCCGGCCGGCGGGGACCTGCTCCTGCCGGAGCTGGGGCCGGAGTTCCGCCGCCCGGACGGTTCCGTGTGGATCGACTACGCCGGGGCCGACGCGTCGGTCACAGTGGCCGTGCTGGACCTGTAGGGGGTGGTGTCCGGTGCCGAGGATCTACGCGACGTCAGCGCAGTACCAGACGTTCACCGGGCAGGCCCCGCCCGCCGACATCGACGCGCTGCTGGGGAAGGCGTCGCGGATGCTGGAGGCGTCCGTGTTCCGGCTGTGCTGGTACGAGGCGGACGAGGACGGCTACCCCTCCAACGCGCTGGTGCGGCAAGCCTTTGCCGACGCCGTGTGTGCACAGGTGGCGTGGTGGGACGAGCTGGGTGACTCCACAGGCGCAGCGGTGGCCGGGTGGGGCAGCGTCAAGCTCGGCTCGGCGTCCATGTCCCGTCCCGAGGGGCAGACCTCGAGCGGGGCGTCGGCGGCCCGGGAGATCGCCCCCGAGGTCGGAGACGTCCTCGGCTCCGCTGACCTCACACCGGACATTTTCCGGTTGGGGGCGGTGGTGACCCGGTGAAGCTCCCCGGCATGTGGCTGCGCCACCAGGTGACCGTGGAGCCGTACGAGGGGAACAGCGCCGTCGGGGAGGTGTACGGGGATCCCGTACTGGTGCGGTGCTGGCTGGAGAAGAAGACGCGGCTCGTGAGCGCACCGGACGGCCGCCAGGTCACCAGCTCGTCGACGTTCTACTGCCGCCTCGGCGCGGTCGACGCCCCTCCGGAGTCGCGGGTCACGCTGCCCGACGGCAGAAAGACCACCGTCATCGAGCAGATCGAGAATGACGGCGGCGGGCTGCCGCTCCCGGACCACCTGGAGGTGCAGCTCCTATGACGCAGTACACGCGGATGCAGTGGCAGGGCAGCCGCCTGTGGACCTCCCGGGGCCGGCGCCTCGCCTCCGAGGGGCTGCGGGAGGCCCTGGAGTACACCCTGGGGGTCTCCAACTCCCGGGTGCCGCTGGACGAGGGCACGTTGGAGCGGTCCGGCAAGGTCGATGTCGACGGCCTGAACGGCTCGATCTCCTACGACACGGTGTACGCCCGGCGTCAGCACGAGGAGCTGGAGTGGAAGCACCTGCCGGGGCGGCGCGCAAAGTACCTGGAGAGCGCGATGAACGACTCTCAGGACGTCATTCTGCGGCTGATGGCCGTACCTCTACGGAGGTGGCTACGTGGCTGACCTCCTCCAGGGCCTGGCGCTCCACCTCCAGGCACAGAACCTGCTCACCTACGACCCCGTGGGCACGTCCGGGGACTGCTTCCTGGAGGGCATGCCGCAGACCCCCGACGTCGCCGTAGCGCTGACCGGCTACGACGACGCCCGCGAGCCCGACTCGAAGCTGGGCTACGACGAGCCGCGCGTGCAGGTACGGGTGCGCGGAACCAGTGACCCGCGGGTGTCCCGTGAGCGCTGCAAGGCGATCCGTGACGAGCTGCACGGCCTGGGCCCGATCACCCTGCCGGACGGCACCAAGCTGGTCCTGTCCATCGCGCTCCAGGGCGGCCCTGCGTCCCTCGGCCGGGATGAGAACGGCCGACACGAGCACGTGTGCAACTTCCGGATCGAGGTCCGGAACATCTCGACGCACCGCGTCTGAGCAACCCCCCTTCCCTTTCGGCCCGAGCGGTGACCGCTGCGGGCAGTTCGTCATGCCCGGAGGAGCCATGGCACTTCAGAAGTACAACGCCAGGGACGTCGAATTCGAGATCGAGGACTTCGCGACGCCCAACACCTGGATCCCCATCGGCGGCATCAACACCTTCTCCAAGAGCCACGAGGAGGAGACCACCGACACCACCACGTTCGCTTCGGAGGGCCAGGCCGAGTCGCAGAAGATGCAGCTCGGCAAGCAACTGGAGATCGAGGGTTTCCGGCTGCGCGACGACACCACGGGCGCACTCGACCCCGGGCAGGCGAAGGTGGAGGCCCTGTCGGAGCGGCTCGGCGAGGACTCCCTCGGCCGGGTCCGCTTCGCCCACAAGGACGACACCTCGTGGCAGGTGTGGACGGCGCACGTCAACCTCGGCGACGAGGGCGGCGGCAACAACGACAAGACCTCGTGGTCGGCGACGTTCACCCGCTCCGGCGCGAACACCACGGCGGCCAAGGTATGAGCCCCGCACGCACGGGCACCCCCGGGCACGACACGTGGGATGCGTTCTGGGCAGAGGTCTCCGGCGGCCGCACGGAGGTCATCCGCGGCGTCGAGGTGCAGGTCCCCACCGACATGCCTCTGGCGATGGAAAAGCGCATCGACGAGTTGCGCGAGTCCGAGGCCGAGGAGGACGTAGCCGAACTCGTGGCGCTGCTGTTCGGCGACGACATCCTGGCCGCCTGGATCGACAACGGCATGGGCGCCATGGAGTTCCAGACCGTCCTCACGTGGGGCATGGCGCAGGCCGGCGGCCGGGACCTCACCTTCGCGGAGGCGCTGGAACTCGTGCGGTCTGGTGACGGCGAGGGAAAACAGACCGGCCCGAAGGGGCCGAACCGGGCAGCGAGGAGGGCTGGCGCACCCGCGAAGCGGTCCGCCGCTGGTGGTGGGCGCTCGAAGCGGACTTCCAACGGGAATACCGCCTCGGCCCGCAAGACATCGCGCGCCTGACCCGGCGTCGCTTCTACACCCTGCTCGGTGGCCTCTCGCCAGAGTCGCTGTGGCGGCAGGTCGCCAAGGACTACGTCTCGGTCATCGACGACGACGCCCAGATTCGGGCGGCCCTGCACAGGTGATCAGCACGACAGCTGAATAGCGCGCCCGGCCGGGCGCTGATGGGGGGTGCACCGTGGCCCTGACCATCGGCGAGCTGGTCGGTTTCATCCGGGCCGACGACTCCGGCTTCACCCGGGGTCTCGACGCGGCCCGGCTACGCATGCGCGGCCTCCAGCGCGACACCGACGGCCGCCTGCGCGACATCCGGGGGCGTTTCGTCTCCGAGGGCGAGGCGGCCGGCCGGGGCCTGGCTGACGGCATCCGGGCGCACGCAGAGATGGCCGCGCCCGCGGTCCGCCGGGTCGGTGCGGCGCTGGCTGCGCTCGGGGTGGGGGTGCCTGCGGCGGCTGCGGCCGGTGCGGCGCTCGGCGGGATCGCTGCCGGAGCGGCTGCGGCCGGTCTGGCGGTGAAGGCGTTCCAGTTGGCGGCCAAGCCGCAGTTGGACGCGGTGGCGGAGTCGTCGGCGGCCGCTGAGAAGGCGGAGGCGGCTCACGAGAAGGCGACGCTGAAGAAGGCCGCGGCGCAGAGGCTGGCGAAGAAGGGCGGCGACGAGTACAAGGCGGCGCTGCGGGAGGCGGAGTCGGCGACCAAGGCCGCCAAGGAGGCCGACGCCGCGTACGAGCAGCAGCTGAAGGGGCTGCCCCCGGCGACGCAGGCGTACGCCAAGGAGTTGCAAGGGCTGAAGACGGACCACCAGAAGTGGTCGGACAGCCTCTCCAGCACGACCATGCCCGTCTTCACCAAGGGCATCCAGATCCTCCGGTCTCTGCTGCCGACCCTGACGCCGTTCGTGAAGGCCGCAGCGTCCGCGTTCTCCGGGTTCCTGGACGACGTGGGCAAGGGCGTCAAGAGCGCGGGCTTCAAGGAGTGGGCCGCCGACATGGCGAAGGCCGCCGGTCCCGCGTTGTCCAACTTCCTCCAGGTGATCAAGAATTTGGCCGTCGGGTTCGGCGGCCTGCTCGGGGCGTTCCTTCCGGTCTCGGACGGCATGACCGGCGGCCTGGTCAAGATGACGCAGGCCTTCGCCGACTGGGGCTCCTCGCTGGGCGACAGCCAGGGCTTCAAGATCTTCATGGACCTCGCGCGCGAGGGCGGGCAGACGCTCGGCACGCTCGCGTCGGCCGCACTCCAGGTGATCTCGGCGCTCTCTCCGCTGATCGGCATCACGGCCACAATCGCGGTAGGGCTCGCGACGCTGATCAACCAGATTCCTCCGGGCGTGCTGACGGGCATCGCCACCGGGTTCGTAGCCATCGGCCTGGCGGTCAAGGCCTACACGCTGTACACGCGGATCGCCGCAGCCGTGACCCGCGGGTGGGCGATCGCGCAGGGGATCCTCAACGCGGTCATGATGATGAACCCCGTCGGGCTGGTCATCGCCGCGATCGTGGCCCTGGTCGCCATCGTCGTCGTCGCCTACCAGAAGAGCGAGACTTTCCGCGCGGTCGTGCAGGCCGTGTGGGCTGCCGTGAAGGTCGCGATCCTGACGGCGGTCGACGGGATCCTCGCCGCGATCGACTGGCTGTCGAAGATCCCCGGAAAGATCGCGGGCTGGTTCGGGCAGGCGAAGGACTGGGCGATCCGAAAGACGCTGGAGCTGGTCTCATGGCTGACCGGGCTGCCGCGCCGCGTGGGCTCGGCGATCGCGGGCCTGGCGGGGACCCTGCGGAATGCCGCGTCGAACGCCTTCCAGCGCTTCCGGGACGCCGCAGCTCAAAAGGCCCTCGCGTTCGTCTCCCTGGTGCGGGGCATGCCCGGACGGGCACGCTCGGCGCTCGGCAACCTCGCCGGCATGCTGGCCGGGGCTGGACGGGCGCTGATCCAGGGCTTCATCAACGGCATCAAGTCGATGATCGGCAGCGTGAAGAACGCGGCCAGCAGCGTCGTGTCCGCGGCCCGTAACTTCTTCCCGTTCAGCCCGGCGAAGGAGGGCCCGTTCTCGGGCAAGGGCTACACCCTGCACTCCGGCCGGGCCCTGGCGACGGACTTCGGCCGCGGCATCACGGACCAGCTGCCGTACCTGCGCAAGGTCATGGACACCCTGCCGGCCCCGACCGTGCCGGACCTGGCTGGCCCGGGCCTCGGCGCAGTGCCGGGCGGTTACGCGCCGGGCGGGACGCCGCGGCGGGAGCCGATCGTGCTGGAAGTGCGCCCCGGTTCGAGCGGCAGGGTCGAGGCGCTGCTCACGCACATCATCCGGGAAACGGTCGCGGTCAAGGGCGGCGGCTCCGTGCAGAGGACCTACGGGCGAGGACGTGGATAGGAGGAGTCGTGGAACTGGACCTGCGTGGTGAGCTCCAGATCGGTGGCGTGTGGGTGGACGCGACCGGCAACCTGCTCCAGCGGCAGGCCCTCACGCACACGCGCGGGCGCCAGGACCAGGGCGCCCGCGTGGACCCCTCCTCCTGCCAGCCGCTGCTGAACAACACGAACGGCCAGTTCAGCCCGGACAATCCGATGGGCCCGTACTACGGCCAGTTCGGGCGCAACACCCCGTTCCGCCTGTCGATCGGGGCCGGGTCACCGGCGCTCGACTTGCCCGGCTCCGTCAACGCCCTGGCCTCCACCCCGGACACTGCGGCCCTGGACATCACCGGCGACATTGACGTCCGGGTGGACGCGACCCTCAGCAACTGGACGGCCTACGACACGAGCCTCAACACCACCCAGCTCATCGGCAAGTTGGGCCTCGCGGCCGGCACGAAGAGCTGGTTCCTGGGAACGCGGAACGGGTCCGCCTACTTCGAGTGGTCGGCCGACGGGTCTGCTGCACTATCGGCGTCGTCGCTGGTGCCGCTGCCAGTCCCGGCCAGTGGCCGCATGGCGCTGCGGGCGACGCTGGATGTCAACAACGGCGCGGGCGGGCGGACGATCACCTTCTATACGGCGCCGACGCTGGCCGGGCCCTGGACGCAGATGCCGGGCTCCGTCGTGCAGGCCGGGACCACCAGCATCTTCAACAGCACGCTGCCGCTGCGGATCGGCCGCGCGACGGACGTCAACTTCACGCAGCCCATCGGCCGTGTCCACAAGGCGGAGGTCCGCAACGGCATCGGCGGCCTGGTCGTGGCCAGCCCGGACTTCACCGCTCAGGCGGTCGGTGCAGCCTCCTTTGTGGACGCTGCGGGGCTGACGTGGACGGTGGGCAGCCCCGCGTCGATCAGCAACCGGCGCGTGCGCCTGTCGCACGAGCTGGCCGCTTACCCGACTCGCTGGCACCCCTCCGGCACGCACGTGTGGGTGGAGGCGCAGACTGCGGGAATCCTGCGCCGCCTGGGCCGTGGCACCAAGGCGTTGGACTCCACGCTGCGTCGCCGGATCCCCTCGTACGGGCCGCTGGCGTACTGGCCGCTCGAGGACGGCCAAACCGCCACCCAGGCCGCTTCGCCGATCGCCGGTGTCCGGCCGCTGTCCCTGTCGCGCGTGGACTGGGCCAGCGCGGACAGCCTGCCCTCGTCGAACCCGCTGCCCGTGCTCGCCTCCGGTGGGGGCAAGCTGCCCATGATGTACGGCCGGATCCCCGCCCCCGCCACCACGCAGACGTCGTGGCAGGTGCAGTGGATTTACCGCCTGGACCAGGCCAACACCACGCTCAACACCTACATGAGGATCTTGAGCACCGGCACCGTACGCGAGTGGTACATCCAGCAACGCGATACCGAGATCCGCATCATCGGCAAGGACGACGACGGCGGCACCGTCTTCACCAACAGCTTCTCCACCGGCCCGGACCTGTTCGGCCAGTGGATCCAGGTCCGTTTCGAGGTGAACCAGGACGGCAGCAACGTCGACTGGAGGGTGGTGTTCACCGACGTCGGCGGCGATGCCGGCCAAGCTGACGGCACTTTCGCCGGGACCGTGGGCCGCCCCACCGCTGTCGCTTCACCGCCGGATGGCTACTCTCCGAACCTCAACGGCCTCGCACTCGGGCACATCTCCGCCTGGGCGCCGTGGATCGGCGGCAACGGCACCACCGCCTACGAGGGAGCGATCGAGGCGTGGACGGGTGAGACCGCGGGCGAGCGCATGCAACGCCTGGCCACCGAGGAGAACCTCCCGCTGACCGTGTGCGGTGTCGTCTCCGAGCAGGAACTAGTCGGCCCGCAACGCCCGGACGCCATGCTCACCCTGCTCCACGACGCGGCCGACGCCGACGGCGGAATCCTCTACGAGGACCGCGAGCGGCCCGCGCTGCGCTACCGCGACCGGGCCAGCATGTACAACCAGACGCCCGCACTGGTGCTGGACTACACGGCGCCCGGGCTGGCCCCGCCTCTGGAGCCCACGGGTGACGATGACGCCACGGCGAACGATGTCACGGTGTCCCGCACGGGCGGCTCTTCGGCGCGTGCGGTGCTTGAGGAGGGGGCGCTGTCCATGCAGGCCCCGCCGAACGGCGTGGGACCGTACGACACGTCGGTGACGCTGAACCTGCACAGCGACGACCAGACCGAGCCCCAGGCGTATTGGCGCCTGCATCACGGGACGTACGAGGGGCGCCGCTATCCGCAGGTACACGTAATGGTGCACCAGGCGCCGCAGCTCGCGGACCAGATCCTCGCGGTGGATGTCGGCGACAAGATCGTCATCCGGAACCCGCCACCGTGGCTGGCCCCGGGCGATATTGAGCTGATCGTGCAGGGCTACGAGGAGACGTTCAGCAGTGAGTTCCAGTGGGACATCGTCTTCAACTGCACCCCGGGGGCGCCCTGGACGGTCGCGGTGGTGGGCGACGACCAGCTGGGTCGCGTCGATAGCGATCGCACCGAGCTTGTGTCGGCCGTGACGGACACGGCGACCACGCTGCTCACCCACGTCCCGCCCAACGGGGAGATCGTCGAGCGCCAGCCGTGGATCTACTCCAACGGCGCCCCGGCCAGCTATCCCAACCTCCCAAGCGAGTTCCCCTTCGACGTCCGCCTGGGCGGCGAAGTAGTGCGGGCGACGGGCATCGAACCGGCCGTGTGGGACACCTTCGGCCGCACTGCCTCGGGGGACTGGGGCAGCGCGGACGCGGGCGGAACGTGGACGATGATCGGCGGCGGTGCCTCTGACTACGCGGTCAGCTCTGGCACCGGCACTCACACGATGACCTCGGTGAACGTCAGCAGGCGCTGCACTCTCCCGGCGCCGTCCGCCGACGTCGACCTGTGCGTGGATATCGCCACCAGCGTGCTGTCCACGGGGGGTTACCAGTCCGGCGGGCTGATGGCCCGGTGCTCCGACGGCAACAACCTCTACACCGCTCGGCTCGCGTTCAGTGCCAGCCAGCAGGTCATCCTCAGCCTGCGCAAGCGCGTGGGCGGCACCGAGACTGAACTGGCGGAGGTCACCACCGCGCTGACGCACGCCGCTGGGGCTTTCGTGCGGCTGCGGTTCGCGGTGGCCGGCAGTGTACTGCGCGCCAAGATCTGGGCCGTTGGTGCCGGTGAGCCCGGTTGGCAGGTGACAGCGACCGACACCGACCTGACTGCCGCCGGAGTGATCGGGGTCCGATCGATCCTCAGCTCGGCGAACACCAACACCAACCCGCAGACGCGGTATGACAACTTCCATCTGCGCACTCCGCAGAGATGGATCGTCGAACGCAGCGTCAACGGGATCGTCAAGGCCCACTCCGTGGGCACGCTGGTGAATCTCGCTCAACCTGCCGTCGTGGCACTGTGAGGAGGCTTCTGTGACGCTGTTCCAGCCCGGCATGATCATCACGGACACGCGGCTGAACGACGGCCCGCCGACGATCACCACGGACGCCGGTCTCGTGGCGGCGGCGGGGTTCGCGGTGAACGACTTCCGCGGCTACCGGACCGGCCGGAACATCGTGCTGGACATCTATATGCTCCGCACGGGCGGCACGATCACCGCCACCACCGGCAACATCGGCGACACCCAGGTCTGCACCGTGCCGGCCGGGTGGCGGCCCACCAACGGGACCATCAACGGGGACTGGGACGACGGCTCCAGCGAGGGCGGGTTCGTCATCGGCACGGACGGCATCGTCACCCTGCGCACCGCGTCCAGCGACATCACGAACAACCGCAACCTGCGGTTGCACGTGGACTTCATCATCGACAACTAGGAGGCGCTCGTGCCCCTCGGCACCCCTGAAGGACCATCTCGGAGTGAGTGGCAGGTGGCCGTCAGCAGCGTCGAGACGGTCGCCGACTATCCGGTGACGTTCAGCGTGACGGCGACGACCGACAACCCCGACGCGCCTGGTGTGGCCGCGATCGTCCAGCAGTTCGTCGACCTGCTCGCGGCCTCGCCGCGCTTCCGGCTGCTGTCCGCGACTCGGTCGTACTCGTACTCGGAGTCGATGACCCCGACTCCCTGACCCCGCTCCCCCCTCGTACGCCCCGCGCCGCCCGGCCGGGGTTTTTTCATGCCCAGGAGGGTCCATGCACCTCATCACCCGGAAGCAGCTGGGTTGGCCCGCCTCGGCCGCGCCGACCCAGCCCACCGCGAAGGGCGTCAAGGTCCACTACACCGGCGGCCACGTCCCGACCAGCCTGCTGAAGGACCACTCCGGGTGCCTCCAGCTGTGGCGGGACATCCGGGCCGCCCACCTCGCCAACGTCGCCGAGGGCTACTCGGACGTGGCCTACAACTACGCGGCCTGCGTGCACGGCTACGTCCTGGAGGGCCGCGGCGTCGGCCGCCGCACCGGAGCCAACGGCAACCAGGCCCTGAACAAGGCGCACTACGCCGTGCTGGGGCTGATCGGCTCCGGCGGGCTGACCGAGCCGACCGACGAGCTGCTCAACGCGATCCGGGACGCGATCGAGCAGCTCCAGGAGCACGGCGCCGGCCCGGAGACCAAGGGCCACAAGGACGGGTATCCGACCGCGTGCCCGGGCGGCCCGCTGTACGCCTGGGTGAAGGCGGGCGCGCCCCGCCCGGGCGGCGGGAAGCCGACGGCCCCGAAGCCTTCCGCCCCAGCCCGGCCGGTAGTCGACTGCTCGAAGGTCCGCGCCGCCGCGCTGGCCGATCCGCCGAGGAAGGGCACGCCCGTGTCGTACGCGGGCGTGAAGACCGTCGAGGACGCCCTGGTGAAGGAGGGCTTGCTCGCGCGCTCGCTCGCGGACGGCCACTTCGGCACGGCCACCGTTACGGCCTACGCGGCGTGGCAGCGCCGCTGCGGCTGGCGCGGCGACGACGCCGACGGCATCCCCGGCAAGTCCAGTCTCACCAAGCTCGGCGCTCGCCGCGGCTTCGACGTCACGGAGTAGTCCATGAACCTGTTCACCTCTCTCATGCGCACGGTCGTCCCGATCGTGGCCGGCCTCGTCCTCGGTCTGGCGGCCCGCGTCGGCCTGGACCTCGACGACGCCACCGCGGCCGCGTACGTCACCGCGGGGCTCACCGCCGGGTACTACGCGCTGTGGCGCGCCTTGGAGGAACTGGCCGACCGGATCGGGTGGGAGCCGCTGCGGACGCTCGCGGGGCTGCTGCTGGGCTGGGCCAAGCCGCCGCAGTACGAGCAGCCGGCCACGGTCCCGCTCAAGGTTCGGCTCAGCTTCGACGCGGACGAGCTCGCCCGCCACGTCGCTGGTGTCGTGGAGCGGGGCGGCGGGACGCTGCGGTGACCCCGCCGGAGTCGACGGCCGTCGCGGTCGAACTGGCGCAGCTGCGAGGGGAGATCAACACGGGGTTCGCCGACATTAAGGGCACGCTCGCTGTCCTGGTGGAACGGACCAACCGCACGGACGCCGACGTGAAGCAGCTGCGGGCCGACACGGACAAGGAGCTCGGCGAACTGCGCGCCGAGGTTGAAGCGCTGAAGAAGAGCCGTTGGCCGCTGCCGTCCCTCGCTGCTGTGACCGGCATTGCCGGCGCGGCGACCGGCGCCGTGGCTCTGTTCCTCCGCTGAACCGGTTTGCCCCCTCTCGCCTTCGGGCGGGAGGGGGCCTCTTCGTCGTCGCCGGGCTCAGTGCAGGGCTTCGATCGCGCGGAGGATCAGCGCGCGGGCGTCGCTGCCGTACACGGCCATGGTACGCAGTTGCTCGAAGGCCTTCACGTAGAGAGCCACTTCCGACGGCTGAGTGACGCGGACACGGGCGGACATGAGTTCCACGGAGACCAGCCGGTCGTCGTAGACGTGGAACACCTCCTGCGGCCACAGTGTCCGTCGCACGCCCTTCGGGATGATGCCGAGGGACACGGACGGCAGGGCGCCGGCTGTGAGGAGGTAGCCGAGCTGAGCGGCCATCGCGTCGGCGTCACCCAGCTGGTAGTAGAGGACGCTCTCCTCGATCACCATCACGAACCGGTGGCCGGGTTCGTGCACGATCTTCGAGCGCTCCATCCGGGCGGCCGCGGCCTGGTCGGCATCGTTGGGGATGGCCAACAACTCGGCCACCCCGGACAGCACGGCCCGGGCGTATCCCTCGGTCTGGAGGAGGCCAGGTACCAGGGTGGGTGAGTAGACCCGAAAGAGCTCCGTGCTGCGGTACAGGTCCAGGTAACTGTCCTGGAGTCGCTTCAGGCCTGCGCGGACCTGCCTCTGCCACTCCATATAGGCCGACTCGGCGTCTCTGGACTGGGCGATGATGTCGGGAGCCTGCTCGGGGAATCCGCAGGCCTCGCACCACCGGCGGATGTCGTCCGGAGTGGGCGGGGTACGGGCGTTCTCCAGGCGAGAGGTCTTGGGGTGGGTCCAGCCGCACCGCGTGGCCAGCTCGGTCCCAGTGAGGCCTGCGTCAGCGCGCAGGTCTCGGAGGCGGCGCGCGACGCGTTCGCGCGCTTCCTGGGCCGAGGAGGACGGGGAGGTAGCCATGTGGTGCGGCCGGGCCCTTCGCGTTAGTGGATCTTGTAGTCGTCGTGCGGGATGGCTCGCGCCCACACGGCCTCGAACGCTGCCACGCACAGCTGAGCCGCGGCCCCGTCCTCGCTGATTTCTCCGGGCGCGCTGGCGCCGTCCCCGGTGAAGTGGTTCCACCGGATGAGGCGCCCGTCGATCAGCCAGAAGTCGTTGCCCGGCAGGGCGATGTCGCTGGCCTGACGACGGGGGAGCCATCGCACCTGCTCGCCGGCCGTCACGTTGACGACGGTCCCGGCGTGCTCGTACCTGATGTAGTCGCTGACCGGCTCGGACACGATGCGCGCCCGTCGCACCTGGACACCGCGGGCAACCGTGCGGCGGATCAGCTGGGTCCACGGCAGCCAGTACGCCGACTCGGGGTCGGTGTCGACCTCGCCCGTCTCCTTCCAGCGGGCGAACGCCTCGGCCTCGGCTGCGACGCCGTAGGAGTCCCGCATCTCCAGATGGACGGCCGACTCCGTGGCATCGTCCAGGAGTTCAGCGAAGCTGGGCAGCTTCTGCTGCATCGCACGCCTCCCTCAGGATCGACACCATGCGGGCCGGCACCCGCACTACCTGCTCGTGCTCGGGGATCCCGACTGCGTGGCCAGGCACCTCGAAGGCGGCACACTCCGCCTCGGTGGCCGCGTCGGGCTTCCATCCTTGGATGACGATTTCGCCTCTGGTCTCGTCGACCCACACGGTCGGGCTCTCGCCTTGTCCGGTGTTCGGGTCGATTCCGATGAACCGTAGTGCCACTGCGGCCTCCAGCGCTCAGCGTGTGCACGGATGTACACACCCTCCGGCCCCAGAGCTTCACGGTCAAGACGCCCGTGACCTGACCGCCGCGAGGTAGGCGTTTGGTGTGAACATTCGTGAACATCAATGGAAGTGGCACACGTCACGCTCTTAGCGTCTGGCAGTACGACAAAACCCCGGCGAGGTGGAGGCCTCCCGGGGCGTGGCCCACGCTGCGAGGAGCGTCGACACCATGAACGCTACAGCCCCGACATCAGTCGTCGAAGACCCACCTGACCTCGCGACGATGCGCGAGACGGCACACCGGGTGCTCGGCCCGGACAACGCCCCGGATGCCGTACCGCCGGCCGGTGACGAGCTGGACACGCTCACCGCGACACTGCGCGGCCACATCGAGCTGCTGGCCCCCGAGGTCGAGCAGGCGGCCGGGCTGCTGTCGGAGAACAGCCCCACCCGCTACAGCGCCCTCGCCTGCGTCGAGGAGGCAGGAGGCAAGCTCCGAGCCCCCACGCTCAGCTTCGCCCGGCTGGCCGGCACCGTCATGTACGCCCGACGCCTCGCCCGAGTCCTGGCCGCCCTGTGCGACCACTACGAGATCGTCAGCGCGGGGATCGAAGTGACGTCCGAGCAGAGGGCGTTCGTGCGCCTGGCGGACCACTGCCTGAAGTGCCGGACGTGCCGGGCCGTTGACGACAAGGGCTGGAACGCCGGACTCCCCTGCGAGGAGGAGAGCAGGCTGTACGAGGCGTACCGTGCACTACTCGCCCGCGCCTCCGCGGCTCGACTCGCTCGCCGCCACCCTGCGGAGGTCTCGGCGTGACCCCCGCCGAGCCCGAGGACGAGGCCCCCACCGAGGAAGATGAGCTCCAGGCCCTCGGCGAGCAGCTACTGCGCACGGCGAAGACATCCCGGGACCGGCTGGCTGTCCAGACACTGGTAGAGGAGCGGACGATCCTGTCGGTGCCAGCCGTACGGCACGCCCTGATCATCCACACCGACGACGGTGAGATGGTCCACTTCGAAGGGCTGCGCGGCCACCAGTACGGCCTCGGCCTCGACAGGGCGCAGCAGTCCTTCCTCGGCCTGGTCCTGTCGATGGTCGGCATCGGACTTACCACCGTCGCGGCCGTACAGGCCTTGGACGAGCGCCAGCTTCAGATCATGCTGCGGGCGATCCTGCGGCTGGCCGGCAACGAGACGATCGCCGTCGGCATCCGCTTGGGGCCCGCGAGGGCCCCGGAAGGGGACGCCAAGTGAACTGCGCCCGCTGCGACAAGCCGCTCAAGGGCTCCTACGACACCATCAGCAACCCGGGAGCCTCCAACGCCGGCGGCGACATCCCCGTGTGCCCGGTGTACTGCAAGAGCAAGTTCCGCCAGTCCGCGCCCAGCGGATCCCGAGCCCCCGCTATCGGCTGGCGCCGACGCTGATAGCGGGTTCCTTGCCGCGGCCGCCCTCGTCATCCCCCGTCGGGGGCGGCCGCCTGGCGGCGTACGAGCTCGGCGAGGTCTACGCCCATCGCGTCGGCGATGCGGATGAGGGTGTCCAGCAGAGGAGACGAGTGGCCTTGCTCGATACGGCTGTACGTGGCGATGTCGATGCCGGACCGGCCGCACACGTCCGGCTGCGTCAGGTTCAGCTCCTCGCGCACGCGCCGGATCTGCTCGCCCACCTCGCGTCGGCGGGTGAGTACCCGTTCGGTGGGTGGGGTGGGGCGGGGCACCCGTCCACAGTCTCGGTGCCATGATCAAAAGGGATTAGGGTCCACCCTAATTTGCGTGATCTTGGTGAGGGCGGGAACTGAACTAAGCAGCCGCCCCCCACGCGCGCTGACCCTCGTCACCGGCCTTCGCCGACGTCTGTGACGGGATGGCACGACGGGCCCGCTTCTCTCTGTGGGCCCCCTCAGCGCGGGGGCGGTGTGATGTGCGTCCGCTGCCCTCGCAGGGCGCTGGCCGAATATGGCTGAGCGCCGCCGCCCCACTCTCCGCATTTGGAGGGTGGGGCGGTTTACTGTGTCGCGTGACGCCCCCTGCCGATGAAGACGGCAGGGGGCGCCCTTCCGGCCGGAGGCCTCCCGAGCTCTCCGACCGGGCTCTGTTCTGGGGTTGTGCGTCAGACGGCGGAACTGTCACGTCCGTCTCCCCAGCGGGCACTCTACCCACGCGTGGCCGGTTTTACAGGCGGCAGGAAGCGGTTGCACCGGCTCTACACAGGGAGTTCGACCGGGCTTGTGCATTTATGCACCCGCTACTACCGAGTAGATCAAGACAAAAAATCCGACCGGTTGCCCTCTTTCTCGAGCGGAGCGCCGTCGGCGTGCACCACGAGGTACAGGGACTCACGTATTCGGATGCACGTTCGATTAGACTGCCGGGCAGACTCCGGTCGGGAACGGGAGGTCCCGGCTGGATGACAGACACCCCCCTGCCGCGTGAATCGGCAGGGGGGTGCGCTGCAAGCGTAGACCGAGGGTCCGACATCGGCGCTGAAGTGCTGACGCCCGCTCAAGCCGGAGAGGTTACGGGGTAGTAGCGGGGTAACAAGATCAACACATGTAGAAGCCCGGTAGATCCTGAGGACCTACCGGGCTTCTCACCTGGCACTTTGCCGCTGTGGGGCTAACAGGATTTGAACCTGTGGCCTCATCCTTATCAGGGATGCGCTCTAACCAACTGAGCTATAGCCCCGCCGCGCTGTGCGGTGTGTGTCCCGCGCGCTGACTCCTGAAGATTAGCGCACGACATGGGCAGTCCCAAAATCGGTTGTCGGGACACCGACATCCGCCGTCAGCGACGGATCCTCGAGGGATCTACTCGTCCTCGGCGAGCGTCAGCTCCACACCGCCCACGAAGCCGGCGGACAGGTTGTAGATGAACGCACCGAGCGTCGCGAGGGCCGTCGCCAGGACGACGTCGATGACCGCGATGACCGACGTGAACATCAGGACGTTGGGCAGCGACAGGAAGGCCTGGAGGTCGAAGCCGTTCGACTCGTTCGAGCCGGTCGCCTCGGAGATCGTGCCGCCGACCGTGGAGAAGACGCCCATCGCGTCCATCACCATCCACAGCACGGCGGACGCCACGATCGTGCAGACGCCCAGGGCGATGGAGAGCAGGAAGCTGACCTTCATCACCGACCACGGGTCGGCCTTGGCCACGCGCAGACGGGCCTTGCGGACACGCGGCGTGGTGCGGGCGCCTGTGCGGGGACGCCGTACGGCACCGGCGGCAGTACCGGCTCCGGCACCGGCCGCCGCCGGCTGGGCCGGGTAGGCCTGCGGCGGGTGGTACGGCCCGGCCTGCTGCTGTGCCTGCCGTTCCCCCGGCAAGGGGGAGGCCGTCTGCGCGGCGGTGCCCTGCTCCTGCGCGGCCGGCTCGGGCTGCGGCTGCGGCTGGGCGCCGGATGCGGACGGGCCCGCTCCAGCGGTGTGCTGCTGGGTCTGCGGACCCTTGGTGTCCGTCACAGTTCTCCCCTGTGATCCATGCGTGTCAGGCGAGGGCGAGTCCTTGGCCGGGGACTTGATCGCCTTCAGGTTGGTCGTGTGCGGGTCCGCCGCACGCGCGGCGGAGCCACGGCCGCCGTCGTCCGTGTCCGTACCCTTCGAGGTACCCCTCGGTCCGGCGCCCGTGGCTCCGCTCACGCTGACTCACTCCTCGTGCCTACTCGGCCGAGGGCACCTCACCCTCGTCCGTGCCGGTGGTCGCGGCACCTTCGGCGGTCTCGTCGACGACCACGTCGCCGTCGACCTCCTCCGCCTCGCGTCCCGCCTCGGCGTTGCGTGCGACGCCGACAACGGCATCGCGCTTGCCCAGATTGATCAGTTGGACGCCCATGGTGTCACGGCCGGTTTCCCTGATCTCGTTGACTCGCGTACGAATCACACCACCGCCCAGCGTGATGGCGAGGATCTCGTCGGTCTCCTCGACCACCAGCGCGCCGACGAGAGATCCACGGTCCTCCACGATCTTGGCGGCCTTGATGCCGAGGCCGCCGCGGCCCTGGACGCGGTACTCGTCGACGTTGGTCCGCTTCGCGTACCCGCCGTCGGTGGCAGTGAACACGAACGTACCGGGTCGAACAACATTCATCGAGAGCAGCTCGTCGCCCTCGCGGAAGCTCATGCCCTTGACACCCGAGGTGGCACGGCCCATGGGGCGCAGGGTTTCGTCCGAGGCGGTGAACCTGATCGACTGTGCCTTTTTGCTGATCAGAAGCAGATCATCGTCGGCCGATACCAGCTCGGCTCCGATCAGTTCGTCGTCCGAACCGTCCTCCATGGAACGAAGGTTGATCGCGATCACACCGCCGGAACGGGGCGAATCGTAATCCTTCAGAGGCGTCTTCTTCACAAGTCCGGCCTTGGTGGCGAGGACGAGGTACGGAACCGCCTCGTAGTCGCGGATCGCCAGGATCTCGGCGATCGCCTCGTCGGGCTGGAAGGCGAGCAGGTTCGCCACGTGCTGACCGCGCGCGTCCCGGCCGGCGTCGGGCAGCTCGTAGCCCTTGACGCGGTAGACGCGGCCCTTGTTGGTGAAGAACAGCAGCCAGTGGTGCGTCGTGGACACGAAGAAGTGGTCGACGATGTCGTCTTCCTTGAGCTTCGTGCCGCGCACGCCCTTGCCGCCGCGCTTCTGGGCGCGGTAGTCGTCGGTCTTGGTGCGCTTGATGTAGCCGCCCCGGGTGACCGTGACGACGATGTCCTCCTCGGCGATCAGGTCCTCGATGGACATGTCGCCCTCGTACGGGATCAGCTTGGTCTTGCGGTCGTCACCGTACTTCTCGACGATCGCGGCCAGTTCCGCGCTGACGATGCCCCGCTGACGGACCGGGGAGGCCAGGATCTCGTTGTACTCGGTGATCTTCGCCTGGAGTTCGTCGTGCTCCTGGACGATCTTCTGGCGCTCCAGGGCGGCCAGTCGGCGCAGCTGCATCTCGAGGATGGCGTTGGCCTGGATCTCGTCGATCTCCAGGAGGCTCATCAGGCCCCCGCGCGCGATCTCGACGGTGTCGCTGCGCCGGATCAGCGCGATGACCTCGTCGATGGCGTCCAGGGCCTTCAGCAGACCGCGCAGGATGTGCGCGCGCTCCTCCGCCTTGCGCAGCCGGAAGCGCGTGCGGCGGACGATGACCTCGATCTGGTGGGTCACCCAGTGGCGGATGAACGCGTCGAGCGAGAGCGTGCGCGGTACGCCGTCCACCAGCGCCAGCATGTTGGCGCCGAAGTTCGTCTGGAGGTCGGTGTGCTTGTAGAGGTTGTTCAGCACGACCTTGGCGACCGCGTCCCGCTTCAGCACGATGACCAGGCGCTGGCCGGTGCGGGAGGACGTCTCGTCGCGGACGTCCGCGATGCCGCCGACCTTGCCGTCCTTGACCAGGTCGGCGATCTTCTGGGCGAGGTTGTCCGGGTTGACCTGGTACGGCAATTCCGTCACCACCAGGCACTGGCGGTTCTGGATCTCCTCGACCTCGATGACCGCACGCATGGTGATGGAGCCGCGACCCGTGCGGTACGCCTCCTCGATGCCCTTGCGGCCGACGACGAGGGCGCCGGTCGGGAAGTCGGGGCCCTTGATGCGCTCGATCAGAGCGTCCAGGAGCTCCTCGTGCGAGGCCTCGGGGTTCTCCAGGTACCACTGGGCACCGGCCGCGACCTCGCGCAGGTTGTGCGGCGGAATGTTGGTCGCCATGCCGACCGCGATCCCGGCCGAGCCGTTGATCAGCAGGTTCGGGAAGCGGGCCGGCAGGACGGTCGGCTCCTGGGAGCGGCCGTCGTAGTTGTCCGTGAAGTCGACGGTCTCCTCGTCGATGTCACGGACCATCTCCATCGACAGCGGCGCCATCTTGCACTCGGTGTACCGCATCGCCGCGGCCGGGTCGTTGCCCGGGGAGCCGAAGTTGCCGTTGGAGTCGACGAGCGGCATGCGCATCGACCACGACTGGGCGAGACGCACGAGCGCGTCGTAGATGGAGGAGTCGCCGTGCGGGTGGTAGTTGCCCATGACGTCGCCGACGACGCGGGCGCACTTGTAGAAGCCGCGCTCGGGGCGGTAGCCGCCGTCGTACATGGCGTACAGCACGCGGCGGTGGACTGGCTTGAGGCCGTCACGGACGTCTGGCAGCGCACGCGAGACGATGACGGACATCGCGTAGTCGAGATACGAGCGCTGCATCTCCGTCTCGAGCCCGACGGGCTCGACGCGCATGGCCAGGGCGTCACCCTCGGGCGTCGTCACGGGAGTGTTCTCGTCGGTCATTGCTGGTGAAGGTCCTTCCTGGTGCGGTCAGCTGAGACCGACTCAGATGTCGAGGAAGCGGACGTCCTTGGCGTTGCGCTGGATGAACGCGCGGCGGGCCTCGACGTCCTCGCCCATGAGGACCGAGAACAGGTCGTCGGCCTGGGCGGCGTCGTCGAGCGTGACCTGGCCGAGGACGCGGTGCTCCTGGTCCATGGTCGTGATGCGCAGCTCCTCGGCGTTCATCTCGCCGAGGCCCTTGAAGCGCTGGACCGAGTCCTCGCGGATGCGCTTGCCGGCGTTGCGGCCCATCTCGATCAGGGCGTCGCGCTCGCGGTCGGAGTACGCGTACTCGAAGTCGTCCTTGCCCCACTTGATCTTGTAGAGCGGCGGACGGGAGAGGTACACGTGGCCGGCCTCGACCAGGGGCCGCATGAAGCGGAACAGGAAGGTCAGCAGCAGGGTGTTGATGTGCTGGCCGTCGACGTCGGCGTCCGCCATGAGGATGATCTTGTGGTAGCGGAGCTTCTCGATGTCGAAGTCCTCGTGCACACCGGTGCCGAACGCGGAGATCATCGCCTGGATCTCCTGGTTCTGCAGGATCCGGTCGATGCGCGCCTTCTCGACGTTGAGGATCTTGCCGCGGATCGGGAGGATCGCCTGGTACTGCGGGTTGCGGCCGGACTTGGCCGAGCCGCCGGCGGAGTCGCCCTCGACGATGAAGATCTCGCACTTGGTCGGGTCGTTCGACTGGCAGTCGGAGAGCTTGCCCGGCAGGGACGCGGTCTCCAGCAGGCCCTTGCGGCGGGTCAGGTCGCGGGCCTTGCGGGCCGCCACGCGCGCGGTGGCCGCCGCGATGCCCTTGCGGATGATGTCCGCGGCCTCGTTGGGGTTGCGGTCCAGCCAGTCGTTCAGGTGCTCGTAGACGACCCTCTGGACGAAGGTCTTGGCCTCGGTGTTGCCCAGCTTCGTCTTCGTCTGGCCTTCGAACTGGGGCTCGCCCAGCTTGACCGAGATGATCGCGGTCAGACCCTCGCGGATGTCGTCACCGGTGAGGTTGTCGTCCTTCTCGCGCAACAGCCGCTTGTCGCGGGCGTACTTGTTGATGAGCGAGGTCAGCGCGGCCCGGAAGCCCTCTTCGTGCGTACCGCCCTCGTGGGTGTGGATGATGTTGGCGAAGGAGTACACACCCTCGCTGTAACCGCTGTTCCACTGCATCGCGACTTCGAGGGAGAGGCCCTTGTCCTTGTCCTCGGCCTCGAGGTCGATCACCGTCGGGTGCACCGCCTCTCCCTTGCGGGAGTTGAGGTACTTCACGAAGTCGACGATGCCGCCTTCGTAGTGGTAGGTGACCGTCTTGACCTCGGCGGTTTCGTCCGCGCCGGCCTCGTCCGCCCCCGAGGTGGCCTTCGCCGACTCGCGCTCGTCAGTGAGTTTGATGGTCAAACCCTTGTTGAGGAACGCCATCTCCTGGAAGCGCCGCGAGAGCGTCTCGAAGGAGTAGTCAGTGGTCTCGAAAATGTCGCCGTCGGCCCAGAAGGTGACCGACGTGCCGGTCTCCTCGGTGGCCTCGTGCTGGGCGAGCGGTGCCGTGGGGACGCCCATCTTGTAGTCCTGCGTCCACCGGTGGCCGTCCGTCCTGACCTCGACGGCGACCTTCGACGACAGCGCGTTCACCACGGAGACGCCCACGCCGTGCAGACCACCGGAGACCGCGTAGCCGCCGCCGCCGAACTTGCCGCCCGCGTGCAGCACGGTCAGCACGACCTCGAGCGCCGGCTTGCCCTCGGAGGGGACGATGCCCACCGGGATGCCACGGCCGTTGTCGACGACGCGCACGCCGCCGTCGGCGAGGATCGTCACCTCGATGGTGTCCGCGTGGCCCGCCAGCGCCTCGTCGACGGAGTTGTCGACCACCTCGTACACGAGGTGGTGCAGTCCGCGCTCACCGGTCGAGCCGATGTACATACCGGGTCGCTTGCGGACCGCGTCCAGACCCTCGAGGACTGTGATGGCACTGGCGTCGTACGAGGCGGTGACCTCGCCGTTGGAGGTGATCGCCTCGCTGTTCACGCCTGCATCGGTGGACGGGATGTTCTCGTTGGGGTTGCCGGAATCGGCCACGAAGCGCCCTTTCTGGCACAGCACAAGCCAGGCTCGTCGGCGGGTTGCCGGAGCGGCTGCGGCATGTTGCGTTGGTAAGCCTTGATCAGCGTTGCTCAGCTTTTCCCGGACGGTCCCCACGATTGGGGCGGGATTGCTTCCAGTCTACCGGTAGCACTGACACTGATGGGGGTTTGCCGGTACCTGAGTCCGCATGTGCCGCCCTCGATGGGTCTTGCCCGACTCCCGATATGCGGATGGGGGCTCCAAGGGGCTCACGGAGGCACTCAGCGCTTCCGGCCGTCAACCCTTGGCTACTTCGGAGTCAGGTCGCGATTCGCAACCGCGTGCGGTGGTGCGAAGAGTCAGGCGCCGGGACCCCGAGCGGGCCGCCGACGCCCACTTTTGTGATGTCAGTCACTTGTTGCCGACCGGTGGGAAACGGGCGCCGATCGGGCCCTCGCGGGGCCTTGGGACAGCCCCGGGGAGGGGCTCCCGTCAGCCGTAGGTGTCGCCGGGACCGGTGCTGCCGGGAGCCCGCAGCGGGCCGTAGCGGCGGTTGGGGGCGCCCGGGCCCTGCACCTTGATCAGCTTCACCGTGCCGTGGCCCAGGTCCTCGTTGAGGCGCGCGACCAGGGTCGGGGCGAGCAGCCGGAGGTTCGTCGCCCAGGCCGTCGAGTCGCAGCGCACGGACAGGACGTGCTCCTCCTCGTCGTACCTCTCCGGCACACAGTGCTTGGCCACGTCCTCGCCGACGATCTGCGGCCAGCGGCCCATCACCCCGCCCACCGCGGCCGGGGCCTCCCAGCCGCGCTCGGTGATCAGCCGGTTGATCGCGGAGCCGAGCGCCATGGGGTCGCGGCCGTCGGCGCGCGCGCCGGAGCGCAGTCCGCCGCGGCGCGCCTGCTTCTTCTGCTGCGCCGCATCCCCACGCGCGCGTGCGGCATCCTTGGCGGCGCGCAGCGCCACGCGCGCGAGGTCGACGCCGGACGGCTCGGGCGACCGGGGCCCGGGTGTTTTCCCGGACGGATTCTCCGGTGTGCTCTCCGGTGTGTTCTCCGTCATACGCGCTCCACCGTCCCCTCGGACACGGCGAACCGCACCCCGGACAGCACATGCGGCACGTCGTCGTCGACCGCGGCCGTCACCAGGACCTGCTCACCGGGCGCGACCAGCTCGGCGAGGCGCTCACGGCGGCGGGTGTCCAGTTCGGCAAAGACGTCGTCGAGCACCAGCACCGGCTCGTTGCCCTCCGCGCGCAGCAGGTCGTACGAGGCGAGACGCAGCGCCAGGGCGTACGACCAGGACTCGCCGTGCGAGGCGTACCCCTTGGCGGGCAGCTGGCCGAGCTTGAGCAGCAGGTCGTCCCGGTGCGGGCCGACCAGGGTGACGCCCCGCTCGATCTCCTGCTTGCGGGCCTCGGCGAGCGCGGCCATCAGTTGCTCGAACAGGTCATCGCGCGTGTGTGCCTCGCCCGGCGCTGACGGCTTGTACTCCAGCGCGATCGGCCCGCCGCCCGGGGCGAGCTGCTCGTACGCCTTGTCGGCGAGCGGCTGGACGGCGGCGATCAGGTCCAGGCGCTGGGCGAGCAACTCGGCGCCCGCGCGGGCGAGATGCTGGTCCCAGATGTCGAGCGTGGACATGTCCATGCTGCGCCCACCGTGCCGGCGGGCGAGCGCGGCCGACTTGAGGAGGGTGTTGCGCTGCTTGAGGACCCGGTCGTAGTCGGAGCGGACCGCGGCCATGCGCGGGGAGCGGGCGGTGATCAGCTCGTCGAGGAAGCGGCGCCGCTCACCGGGGTCGCCCTTGACCAGGGCGAGATCCTCGGGGGCGAACAGCACGGTCCGTACGATCCCCAGCACGTCACGAGGCTTGACCTGCGAGGACCGGTTGATCCGGGCCCGGTTGGCGCGCCCCGGGTTCAGCTCCAGCTCGACCAGTTGCTGCCGGTCGCCCTGCCGCACCTGGGCCCGGATGATCGCGCGCTCGGCGCCCATGCGGACCAGGGGGGCGTCGGAGGAGACCCGGTGGCTGCCGAGCGTGGCGAGATAGCCGACGGCCTCGACGAGATTGGTCTTCCCCTGCCCGTTCGGGCCGACGAAGGCCGTCACTCCCGGGTCGAGCGGGACCTCGACCCGGGGGTACGAGCGGAAGTCGGCCAGCGACAGATGCGTGACGTGCATGGTCGTTTCGCCGACCTCCCCAACCGTCGGGTGTTGCTTACTTGGTCTCGACCGCGTGGCCGCCGAACTGGTTCCGCAGCGCCGCGATCATCTTCATCTGGGGCGAGTCCTCCTGACGGGAGGCGAACCGCGCGAACAGCGACGCCGTGATCGCCGGCAGCGGCACCGCGTGGTCGATGGCGGCTTCCACAGTCCAGCGTCCCTCACCGGAGTCCTGTGCATAACCCCGGAGCTTGTCCAGGTGCTCGTCCTCGTCGAGCGCGTTAACCGCGAGGTCCAGCAGCCAGGAGCGGATGACCGTGCCCTCCTGCCAGGAGCGGAAGACCTCCCGGACGTCGGTCACGGAGTCGACCTTCTCCAGGAGCTCCCAGCCCTC
The DNA here is from genome assembly GCF_044459945.1 of Streptomyces sp. NPDC050164. Taxonomy (NCBI): domain Bacteria; kingdom Bacillati; phylum Actinomycetota; class Actinomycetes; order Kitasatosporales; family Streptomycetaceae; genus Streptomyces; species Streptomyces sp. NPDC050164. The sequence goes on along the minus strand of NZ_JBITJK010000004.1, from coordinate 288,783 downwards.
GGCGTAGGCCTGCATCATCGCGTACTCGATGCCGTTGTGGACCATCTTCGCGAAGTGGCCCGCGCCGACCTTGCCGGCGTGCACCGAGCCGAAGTCGCCCTCCGGCTTGAGCGCGTCGAAGACCGGCTGTACCTTCGCGACGTTCTCCGCGTCGCCGCCGTACATCAGCGCGTAGCCGTTCTCCAGGCCCCAGACGCCGCCGGAGACACCGCAGTCGACGAAGCCGATGCCCTTGGCGGCCAGCTCCTCGGCGTGCTTCTCGTCGTCGGTCCAGCGGGAGTTGCCGCCGTCCACGACGACGTCACCGGGCTCCAGCAGTTCGGCGAGCTCGTCGATGGTGGACTGCGTGGGCTCGCCCGCCGGAACCATCACCCAGACCACACGCGGGCCGCTGAGCTTGCCCACAAGCTCCGGCAGGCTGTGGACATCGGCGAGGTCCGGGTTGCGGTCGTATCCGAAGACGGTGTGGCCCGCGCGGCGGATCCGCTCGCGCATGTTGCCGCCCATCTTGCCGAGGCCGACGAGACCGAGCTCCATCAGTTGTGTTCCTTAGGTTTGCAGGTGTCCGACGTGGCGTTGCGGCACTTTCGTACCCGCGTCCGAGCCTAAACCCGGACGCTCGCGCACATCTGTGGGCATACGCGCTCAGTCGTACGCCCCCACCTGCGGGTTTGCCCCCAGCCTGTGGACAACCCTCGGAGCTCAGCCGCTGAGGCGCACCGGCATGATCAGGTACTTGTAGGCCTCGTCCGCCTCGGCGTCCAGCGCCGGCTTGCCGCTGAGCAGCGCGGGCTTCGTGGACGTCGTGAAGGACAGCTGCGCGACCGGGGAGTCGATGGCGCTCAGGCCGTCCAGCAGGAAGGTCGGGTTGAAGGCGATCGACACGTCGTCGCCCTCCAGCTGGGCGTCGACCCGCTCCACAGCCTGTGCGTCGTCGCTGGAGCCGGCCTCCAGGATGAGCACGCCCTGCTCGAAGCTGAGCCGCACCGGAGTGTTGCGCTCGGCGACCAGGGCCACGCGCTTGACGGCCTCCACGAAGGGGGCGGTCTCGATCACGGCGACGCTGTTGAACTCGGTCGGGAACAGCGAGCGGTACTTCGGGAGGTCGCCCTCCAGCAGGCGGGTCGTCGTACGGCGGCCGGCACCCTCGAAGCCGATCAGGCCCTCGCCCGAGCCCGAGCCGGACAGCGCCAGGATCACCTGGTCGCCGCTCGTAAGAGCCTTGGCGGTGTCCAGGAGCGTCTTGGCGGGCACCAGGGCGACCGCGGAGGCCTCCGGGTTCTCCGGCTTCCACAGGAACTCACGGACCGCGAAGCGGTAACGGTCGGTGGACGCCAGCGTGACCGTGTCGCCCTCGATCTCGATGCGGACGCCCGTGAGGACGGGCAGCGTGTCGTCACGGCCGGCGGCGATGGCCACTTGGGCGGCCGCGGAGGCGAAGACCTCGCCGGGGACCGTGCCCGTCGCGTTCGGCATCTGCGGCAGCGCCGGGTACTCCTCCACAGGCAGGGTGTGGAGTGTGAACCGGGAGGAGCCGCACACCACCGTCGCCCGTACACCGTCTGTGGAGATCTCCACCGGTCGGTTGGGGAGGGCGCGGCAGATGTCCGCGAGGAGACGGCCGGAGACGAGCACCGTGCCCTCCTCGTCGACCTCGGCCTCCACGGACACGCGCGCGGAGACCTCGTAGTCGAAGCTGGACAGGCTCAGCTGGCCGTCCTCGGCCTTCAGCAGCAGGCCGGCGAGGACAGGCGCCGGCGGACGGGCCGGGAGGCTGCGTGCCGCCCAGGCCACTGCCTCCGCGAGTACGTCGCGTTCCACCCGGATCTTCACTGTTGCCGCCTCCTGCTGTTGCCGGCGCTTCTCGCTCTGCCTGGCCCTCGTCGTCTGTCTCGGTGTCGACGGTCCCCGGGATGGGGAGGACACCGGGGACCAGTCTGACGCACCGCACTGACAGTAGGTGCCTCTCGGGGTCAAGTCGTGACGAGGGGCGGTCGGGCGCCGGAGGGCGAGTTGTGCACAGGGCCCGCTTCGAAACGAATTCCCAGCTCTCTCTAGTCGGGAGTAGTAGTAGGGCCTGTGGATACCGTGGATAACCCCGTTTGCCCAGCTCAGAGCGGGAATTTTGTCCACCGGTCCTGTGGGTGACGGCAGTGGACAACCAGAGGTTTCTGTGGAGAACGGAAAGTTCTGCACACCCCGTGCACAGGGTGAGGCGAGTTCTCCCCAGTGCCGTCCCCAGGTTTACCCACCTTTCCCACAGCCCAACCCGGCACCTTCGTGTGACGCCTTTCACTCGACGCGGTGATGAGGCGCGTCGCGTTGCCGAACAGTGGACAGCGATGTGGAGAAACTGGGGATCGCTGGGGACAACCGGCCCCAGCCTGTGGGTTGCCGGTGGACAACTCGATGCACAGCCTGTGGACGCTCTCGTTGTCCACAGCCTGTGGAGATCGTTCGTCCACGAATCCACACGCAGGTGACCTGGTCTGATGGTCCTTCAACAGAGACCTCTGTGGACACAGTCTGGACAACTTCACAGTCCCCAGGGTGTGGACGGGAGAAAGTCGCCGAATCTGTGGAGAGGGGCCGTAACCCGGCAGGTAATTCGAACAGCCGGTGGCCGCGACATGACGAAGGGCGCCCCCGGAAATCCGCTCCAGGGGCGCCCTCGGCGTCGTACGGCCGGCGCTGTCAGCCGTTCTTGATGCGGTTGGTCAGCTCGGTGACCTGGTTGTAGATCGAGCGGCGCTCGGCCATCAGATTGCGGATCTTGCGGTCCGCGTGCATGACCGTCGTGTGGTCGCGGCCGCCGAACAGTGCGCCGATCTTCGGCAGTGACAGGTCCGTGAGCTCGCGGCACAGGTACATGGCGATCTGCCGGGCGGTGACGAGGGCGCGGCCGCGCGAGGTGCCGCACAGGTCCTCGACGGTCAGCCCGAAGTAGTCCGCCGTCGCGCCCATGATGGCCGTGGACGTGATCTCGGGGGCCGAGTCCTCGCCGCCGGGGATCAGGTCCTTGAGGACGATCTCCGTCAGGCCCAGGTCCACCGGCTGCCGGTTGAGCGAGGCGAACGCCGTGACCCGGATCAGCGCGCCCTCCAGCTCGCGGATGTTGCGCGAGATCCGGGACGCGATGAACTCCAGCACCTCCGGCGGTGCGTTCAGCTGCTCCTGCACCGCCTTCTTGCGGAGGATCGCGATCCGCGTCTCCAGCTCGGGCGGCTGCACGTCGGTGATCAGACCCCACTCGAAACGGTTCCGCAGCCGGTCCTCCAGCGTCACCAGCTGCTTGGGCGGCCGGTCGGAGGACAGCACGATCTGCTTGTTGGCGTTGTGGAGGGTGTTGAAGGTGTGGAAGAACTCCTCCTGCGTCGACTCCTTGTCCGCCAGGAACTGGATGTCGTCGACGAGCAGGATGTCCATCTCGCGGTAGCGCTTGCGGAAGCTGTCGCCCTTGCCGTCGCGGATGGAGTTGATGAACTCGTTGGTGAACTCCTCCGAGCTCACGTACCGCACCCGCGTGCCCGGGTAGAGGCTGCGCGCGTAGTGCCCGATCGCGTGCAGCAGGTGCGTCTTGCCGAGCCCGGACTCCCCGTAGATGAACAACGGGTTGTACGCCTTCGCCGGTGCCTCGGCGACGGCGACCGCGGCGGCGTGCGCGAAGCGGTTGGAGGCGCCGATGACGAACGTGTCGAAGAGGTACTTCGGGTTCAGACGCGCGGTGGGCTCGCCCGGGCCGGTTGCCGGCGCGGGTTGCGCGGCCAGCGGGCCGGGCGCACCGGTCGTGGGCAGGTTCGGGCCGACGGGGCCGCCGCGGTGCACGTGCCCCGAGCCGGCCGGCGGCTCGGGCAGCTCCCGGCGGACCGGGTCGCGCTGGTCGTAGTCGGGGCGTGACGTGTCGTAGTCGGAGCGCGGCGACTCGTAGGAGGCGCGCTCCATGGACTGCGGGCGGTAGTCCTGGGACGGGGAGCCGTAGGCGTCCTGGGGGGACGAGCCGTACGAATCCTGCGAACCGCGCGATCCATACGAGTCCTGCGACCCATGTGATCTGTGTGATCCCTGCGTTCCGTACGAGTCCTGCGACGACCCATGGGATCCGTACGAGTCCTGGGTGCCGTAGGTGTCCTGGTTCGGTGACGCGTACGGGTCACGCTCGGGGAAGCCGAGGCGCTGTTGCTGCCAGCTGTACTCGTCCTGCGCCGGCCGCGGCCAGGAGCCGGGCTCGGGGCGCTGGTACTCGGAGGGGTACGCGGGACGCGCGGTGGGAAGTTGATCTCCGCGCGCAGGCGGCGGCTGGTCGCCGGCCGTTCCCGGCAGATGGTCGGCGCGGTGACGGCCGTACCCCTCATAACCGTCGCGGTCCTGGCGCGCGGCCGGCAGCTCGGGCTCCTCGTAACGCGACTGGGGACGGGCCGGGGGCGCCGGCGTGGGTTCGCCCGCGGAGTCGTCGACGGTGATCGCGATCCGGATCGGGCGGCCGCACTCGCGGCTCAGGGTCTCGCTGACGACGGGCGCCAGGCGGCCCTCGAGTACGCCCTTCGCGAATTCGTTCGGTACGGCGAGCAGGGCGGTGTCCGCGACCAGCGCGAGCGGCTGACAGCGCCGGATCCAGTGCTCGTCCTTCGCCTCGACACCCTGGCCGCGGCCCTCCCCGAGGAGCTGCTCCAATACGCGTGGCCACACTGCGGCAAGATCGGCAGGTACGTCAGCCACAGGGCACGCTCTCTCACAGGTCCCACGAACGTGTGGTTCTGGGACGGCTCGGGATGTAAATCGGGTGGGGCAGGGATAAGGGAACGAATCGGAGTTCCGTCACGGTAGTCAGGGCGGTGGCTGCGGTTCAAGTTGTTGTCCCCAGCCTGTGGACAAGTGTCTCCGGGCCGCTGCTGGTTTGACCGGATGGCGTAGCCGCGCGTACCGTAACCAGGTCGAGTTGTCGATGGCTGCTGCCGCCTGCCTCCGATGGGCACAGATCATTTGGGTGATCGGTAAGCGGTGCACTCGGGCGTAACCGCGAGCTACTCGTGGGCGCACGGTGACAGCCAGGACGGCACCCCGCAACTACCGATTTTCTGGAGCCCCCGAGTGAGCAAGCGCACCTTCCAGCCGAACAACCGTCGTCGCGCGAAGACCCACGGCTTCCGGCTGCGTATGCGCACCCGTGCCGGCCGCGCGATTCTCGCGTCCCGCCGTAGCAAGGGTCGCGCCCGTCTGTCCGCCTGATCCCGGTCAGGTCATGACATCGTGCTGCCCACCCAGAACCGGCTGAGGCGGCGCGAGGACTTCGCGACCGCGGTACGGCGAGGACGCCGGGCAGGACGCCCGTACCTCGTCGTCCACCTTCGAAGCGGTGCCACGGACCCGCATGCGCCTGGGGAGAGCGCTCCCCCGACGCGTGCGGGTTTCGTCGTGAGCAAAGCCGTGGGCGGTGCGGTCGTACGCAACAAAGTGAAGCGCAGGCTTCGCCACCTGATGCGCGACCGAGTCGCCCAGCTGCCCCCCGGTAGCCTGGTAGTGGTACGAGCGCTGCCCGGTGCGGGCGACGCCGACCATGCACAGCTGGCCCGAGACCTGGATGCCGCCCTCCAGCGGCTGCTGGGAGGGGGCGCGCGATGAAGTACCCGCTGCTTGCTCTGATCAAGCTCTACCAGTGGACGATCAGTCCGCTGCTCGGGCCGGTCTGCAAGTACTACCCGTCGTGCTCCCACTACGGCTTCACGGCCATCGACCGGCACGGTGCCATCAAGGGAACGGCACTCACGGCCTGGCGCATCCTTCGCTGCAATCCGTGGTCGCTGGGCGGTGTGGACCATGTCCCGCCGCGCAAGCGCCCGCGGTGGCACGAAATGCTGCGTAACGCGTGGCGTGCACGCAAGGGCGGGCCCTCCGTCGCCGTCCCGGCCACCGAGGGACAGACTTCTCCCACAAGTCGGACCAGTCCTTCGAGCCCGGCCGCAGAGACACCGTCCCATGCCCAAGGAGCATGATTAGTGGACACGATTGCCAGCCTCTTCAGCTTCATCACCACACCCGTCTCCTGGGTCATCGTCCAGTTCCACTCGGTGTACGGCGCCCTCTTCGGGCCTGACACCGGGTGGGCCTGGGGCCTGTCGATCGTGTCCCTGGTGATCCTGATCCGTATCTGCCTGATCCCGCTCTTCGTGAAGCAGATCAAGGCGACCCGGGCCATGCAGACGCTCCAGCCCGAGATGAAGAAGATCCAGGAGCGCTACAAGAACGACAAGCAGCGTCAGTCCGAAGAGATGATGAAGCTGTACAAGGACACGGGTACAAACCCGCTGTCCTCGTGCCTTCCCATCCTGGCGCAGTCCCCGTTCTTCTTCGCCCTGTACCACGTGCTGAACAGCATCGCGTCGAACGACACCATCGGCGTGATCAACACCAGCCTTCTGGAGAGCGCGCAGAAGGCACACATCGTCGGTGCGCCGCTCGCGGTGAAGTTCACCGACAGCTCGTCGAAGGTGGAAGCACTCGGTGCCTCCCTCACCGACGTCCGCGTGGTCACCGCCGTCATGATCGTCCTGATGTCGGCGTCGCAGTTCTTCACGCAGCGCCAGCTGATGACGAAGAACATCGACACCACGGTGAAGACGCCGTTCATGCAGCAGCAGAAGATGCTGATGTACGTCTTCCCGATCATGTTCGCCGTCTTCGGCATCAACTTCCCCGTCGGTGTCCTCGTCTACTGGCTGACCACCAACGTGTGGACCATGGGCCAGCAGATGTACGTCATCCACAACAACCCGACCCCGGGTTCCAAGGCCCAGGCCGCGTACCTGGAGCGCCTGCACAAGCACGTCACGCAGCACAGCAAGGTCAGCCGGCGCCGTGACAAGGTCATCGTCAAGGCGATCGTCGCCAAGGGACGCGACCGCAACGAGTTCGAGCGCAAGTTCATCAACGGCCTGAGCAAGGCCGGCCTCGTCGCCCAGGCCGACGGCACCGTGATCAAGAGCGACACCGTAGCCGCCGTCGAAGCCGAGGACGGTACGCCGACCACCGGTATGGCGAAGCGCCAGCAGCCCAAGCGGCAGACCAAGGCTCAGCGGCAGTCCGGTGCAGCGAAGGCGGCTGGTGAGTCCGAGCCGAAGACGTCACTCACCAAGTCCGACGAGCCCGAGGACGCCAAGCCCGCCGCCGCTGCCAAGAAGGGCGGCGCGAAGCCCGCCGGCGGTACCCGCAGCAAGGCCCAGTCCGGACAGCGCAAGGGTCCGCAGCGGCCCAAGTCCCCGTCCAAGAAGTAAGAAGGAGTCCATCCCGTGACGGAAGGCACCACCTCCGCCGCTGCCGAGGGTGCAGACACCCTGACCCGCCTGGAGCAGGAGGGCGAGATCGCGGCGGACTACCTGGAGGGTCTGCTCGACATCGCCGACCTCGACGGCGACATCGACATGGACGTCGAGGCCGACCGTGCCTCTGTCTCGATCATCAGCGACACGGGCAGCCGCGACCTGCAGAAGCTGGTCGGCCGTGACGGTGAGGTGCTGGAGGCGCTCCAGGAGCTCACCCGTCTGGCCGTGCACCGGGAGACCGGTGACCGCAGCCGTCTGATGCTCGACATCGCGGGATACCGCGCCCGGAAGCGCTCCGAGCTGTCCGAGCTGGGCGCCAAGGCCGCCGCCGAGGCCAAGAGCAGCGGTGAGGCCGTGAAGCTGAAGCCGATGACGCCGTTCGAGCGCAAGGTCGTGCACGACGCGGTCAAGGCCGCGGGCCTGCGCAGCGAATCCGAGGGCGAGGAGCCGCAGCGCTTCGTCGTCGTGCTTCCCGCCTGATCGGCCCCTACGCTCCCCGGCCCCGTCTGTTGCGCAGGCGGGGCCGAACTTTGTCAGCCTGATAGTTCTGGTGGTTCTGGTGTCGGCGCTCGGTGCGCTGACGCGGTACGGAAGGACGGTCCCCCGTGACGGAGGCAGCGGAGCTTCCCCCCGCGCCCGAGCAGGCGCGCGAGGTGTTCGGTGATCGCTTCGCGGATGCGGTGCGGTATGCCGAGCTGCTCGCTGAGACGGGCGTGCAGCGCGGTCTCATCGGCCCGCGTGAAGTGCCCCGCCTGTGGGAGCGGCACCTGCTGAACTGCGCGGTGCTCTCGGAGGTCGTGCCCGAGGGCGTGACGGTGTGCGATGTCGGCTCGGGCGCCGGCCTCCCCGGCATTCCGCTGGCACTGGTCCGGGAGGACCTGAAGATCACGCTGCTGGAGCCTCTGCTGCGGCGTACGAACTTCCTCACCGAGGTCGTGGAACTGCTCGGCCTCGATCATGTGACCGTCGTGCGCGGCCGGGCCGAGGAGGTCATGGGGAAGATCCAGCCCGTCCACGTCGTGACGGCCCGAGCCGTCGCTCCCCTCGACCGCCTCGCCACGTGGGGCATCCCTCTGCTTCGGCCGTACGGGGAGATGCTCGCGCTCAAGGGCGACGCCGCCGAGGAGGAGCTGAAGAGCGCGTCGGCGGCCCTGAGCAAGCTGGGTGCGGTGGAGACGTCCATCCTGCATGTCGGTGAGGGCGTGGTGGACCCGATGTCCACGGTCGTACGGGTCGAGGTCGGGGAGAGCCCCGGAGGTGTGCGCTTCGCTGCGAAGCGTGCCAAGGCGGCTCGCACGGGGCGTGCCCGCCGACGACGCTGATCCATCCTGGGGACACTGATCCGGCCCGACGACGCTGATCCGTCCTGACGACGAGACGTACTCCACACAAGCTGCCAAACCTATGCATGCCGGAGTGTCGCGACAATCCGGCCCCGACTGCTGTGCATCGTGTTTCACGTGAAACGTCGCTCACTGCTGCACGGCATCATCAGTCGTGGCCGCGCTGCGGCCGAACCCCGCGACCGTAAGCCTCTCGGGTCACTCGATGAGGGAACTGAGTTGTCCACAGAGGTGGATTTCTCCACAGAACGGAAGGCCTCACTGGTTCACGACCCCGAAGACATGGGAGGCTCTGTTCATTGCGAGCCTGAAGTCGAGGAGAGTGAATCCTTGCGGTCCGACGCCAACATCGCGGGACCGATGACCGATCCGGTCCCCGGTCCCCGTACCGAGTCGATGGGGGCGGATGTTTCACGTGAAACACCGCCTCCGATGGACGACACTCCCATCGGTCGTGCTGCCCAATTGGCGGTGGAGGCTCTAGGCCGCGCCGGCGAGGGCCTGCCACGGCCCGAGCAGACCCGAATCATGGTGGTCGCCAACCAGAAGGGCGGTGTGGGCAAGACGACGACAACCGTCAACCTTGCCGCATCACTGGCCCTGCACGGTGGCCGGGTTCTGGTGGTCGACCTCGACCCACAGGGCAATGCGTCCACCGCGCTGGGCATTGACCATCACGCCGAAGTTCCGTCCATCTACGACGTGTTGGTGGAGAGTAAGCCGCTCTCCGAGGTCGTCCAGCCGGTCCCCGATGTTGAGGGCCTCTTCTGTGCCCCTGCCACGATCGATCTCGCCGGTGCGGAGATCGAGCTGGTGTCCCTGGTGGCACGGGAGAGCCGGCTGCAGCGCGCCATCCAGGCGTACGAGCAGCCGCTGGACTACATCCTCATCGACTGTCCGCCCTCGCTCGGCCTCCTGACGGTTAATGCGTTGGTGGCCGGCCAGGAGGTTCTGATCCCGATCCAGTGCGAGTACTACGCGCTGGAAGGCCTGGGTCAGTTGTTGCGTAACGTCGACCTGGTGCGGGGGCACCTCAACCCCGCCCTGCACGTGTCGACCATCCTGCTCACCATGTACGACGGCCGGACGCGCCTCGCGTCCCAGGTCGCGGAAGAGGTGCGCACCCACTTCGGCGACGAGGTGCTGCGGACGAGCATTCCCAGGTCCGTCCGTATCTCCGAGGCGCCGAGTTACGGGCAGACGGTCCTGACTTACGATCCTGGATCAAGTGGTGCCCTCTCTTACCTTGAGGCGGCACGAGAGATCGCGCTGAAGGGCGTTGGCATCAGCTATGACGCCACGCATGCCCACATCGGCGCACAGCAGAACGACCCGAGCATGGTGGAGGGCATTCAGTGAGCGAGCGACGGAGGGGGCTGGGCCGTGGTCTCGGCGCACTGATCCCTGCTGCGCCGACGGAGAAGTCGGTAGCCCAGGCTGCGGCGGGGAGCGCCGCTTCCTCATCCCCCGCAGCAGTGCCCGTGCTGCCGAACGACCGTGGGGTGGCCGCAGCGAAGGTGGCGACGCTGCCGACTGTTTCACGTGAAACAGAGGAGCCGGCGCAGCCCAGTGCTCCCGCCGCACCTGCCTCGCCCATCGGGGCGCACTTCGCCGAGATCCCCCTCGACTCCATCACGCCGAACCCGCGGCAGCCTCGTGAGGTCTTCGACGAGGACGCGCTGGCCGAGCTCATCACCTCCATCAAGGAAGTGGGGCTCCTCCAGCCGGTCGTCGTACGGCAGGTGGGTCCCGCCCACTACGAGCTCATCATGGGCGAGCGCCGCTGGCGGGCCTGTCGCGAGGCGGGGCTGGAGGCGATCCCGGCGATCGTCCGGGCCACGGAGGACGAGAAGCTCCTTCTGGACGCTCTGCTGGAGAACCTGCATCGTGCCCAGCTGAACCCGCTGGAAGAGGCAGCCGCCTACGACCAGTTGCTGCGGGACTTCAACTGCACGCACGACCAGCTGGCGGACCGCATCGGCCGATCCCGCCCGCAGGTCTCCAACACCCTGCGCCTGCTGAAGCTCTCGCCGGCGGTGCAGCGCCGGGTCGCCGCCGGAGTGCTCTCCGCCGGCCACGCGCGGGCCCTGCTGTCCGTCGAGGACTCGGAGGAGCAGGACAGGCTGGCCCACCGCATCGTGGCTGAGGGCCTGTCGGTGCGGGCCGTCGAGGAGATCGTGACCCTGATGGGTTCACGTCCCCAGAAGGCCCAGCGGCCCAAGGGCCCGCGCGCCGGTGCCCGTGTCTCTCCCGCGCTGTCCGAGCTCGCCACGCGACTCTCGGACCGCTTCGAGACGCGAGTGAAGGTCGATCTGGGCCAGAAGAAGGGCAAGATCACCGTCGAGTTCGCCTCGATGGAGGACCTTGAGCGGATCCTCGGCTCACTCGCTCCGGGCGAGGGACCGGTTCTGCAGAAGAGCCTCCTGGAGGACGACTCCGAGGAGAGCGAGTCCTGAGCCTCCGGCAGGAGCCTCTGTTGTGGATGACAGAGCGGGCCATGTCCGGTGTGTGCCGGAACGTGGCCCGCTCTTTCCTTTCTGGCGGTATCGATGGAATCGCATCGTGGATACGATGCGATCGGATACGGCGCAACCACCCGGCAGCACCTCTCAGAGGAAGGCAGGGGCCATGCGAACGATGAGCCGCACCGGACTGGTGAGCGCCGGTTTGGGGCTGGGGGCGGTCGGTGGGTTCATCGGCAGTCTCCTCAGGGAACGGAGCGCTCTGACAGCCGCCCGCGACGCGGCAGGCCAAGGAAGCGAGGAACAGCCTTCATGGGGCGCCGGCTCGTACCGCTCACGTTGGACAACCTTCAGGACCTTCCCAAGCGCTGTCGCTCGTGTGTCTTCTGGGAGCTTGACCCGGTCAGCGGTGAGGCCGCGGTAAAGACGGGCGAGTCCGCTCTGGAGAAGGAAGCCTGGATCTCGGCCGTTCTGCTGGACTGGGGATCCTGCGGTCGTGTCGTGTACGTCGACGATGTACCGGTGGGCTTCGTGCTCTACGCCCCTCCCGCCTATGTCCCGCGCGCCACGGCGTTCCCCACGAGTCCCGTCTCCCCCGACGCGGTTCAGCTGATGACCGCGTTCATCGTGCCGGGATACCAGGGGCAGGGGCTCGGCCGGGTGATGGTTCAGACGGTCGCCAAGGATCTGCTGCGGCGCGGGTTCAAGGCGATCGAGGCGTTCGGAGACGCGCGTTGGAAGGAACCGGCCTGTGTGTTGCCCGCCGACCATCTCCTGGCGGTGGGCTTCAAGACGGTCCGGCAGCACCCCACCTATCCCCGGCTGAGGCTGGAACTGCGGTCGACGCTTTCCTGGAAGGAAGACGTCGAGATGGCGCTGGACCGGCTCCTGGGAGCCGTACAGAAGGAGCCGGCACTGCGGCCGCTGTAGAGGAAGCAGTCAAACGAATGGGCCAACCCTTTCGGGTTGGCCCATTCGTGTTTCACGTGAAACACGCACCGTCGCTCAGACGGCTCCGCCGGTTCACTCGGCGATGAACTCCTCAAGGTCGCGAACGATCGCGGCCTTCGGCTTGGCGCCCACGATGGTCTTGGCGACCTCGCCACCCTGGTAGACGTTCAGGGTCGGGATGGACATGACGCCGTACTTGGCGGCCGTACCCGGGTTCTCGTCGATGTTCAGCTTGACGACCTCGATCTTGTCGCCGTACTCGGAGGCGATCGCCTCGAGGGACGGCGCGATCTGGCGGCACGGACCGCACCAGGCGGCCCAGAAGTCCACCAGGACGGGCTTGTCGCTCTTGAGGACGTCCTGCTCGAAGGAGTCGTCGGTCACATTCTTCAGGGTGCCGGCCACGGCGGGCTCCTTAACTGGTTGGTGCGTGGGGCGGGTAGGGAGAGGGGTCAGACAGCGGTCTTCTCGGGCTCGGGCTGCTCCTCGTCCGCGAGGGCGGCGAGGTAGCGCTCGGCGTCGAGAGCGGCGGAGCAGCCGGTCCCTGCTGCGGTGATCGCCTGACGGTAGGTGTGGTCGACCACGTCGCCGGCACCGAAGACACCGGTCAGGTTGGTGCGCGTCGACGGCGCGTCCACCTTCAGGTAGCCCTCGTCGTCCAGGTCGAGCTGCCCCTTGAAGAGCTCGGTGCGGGGGTCGTGGCCGATGGCGATGAAGAGACCGGTCACCGGCAGGTCCGAAAGCTCGCCGGTCTTGAGGTTGCGCAGCTTCAGGCCCGAGAGCTTCTGGTCGCCCTGGATCTCGGCGACCTCGCTGTCCCACACGAACGCGATCTTCGGGTCGGCGAAGGCGCGCTCCTGCATGGCCTTGGAGGCGCGCAGCGTGTCGCGGCGGTGGACGACGGTCACGGACTTGGCGAACCGCGAGAGGAAGGTGGCCTCCTCCATGGCGGTGTCGCCACCACCGATCACGGCGATGTCCTGGTCCTTGAAGAAGAACCCGTCACAGGTGGCGCACCAGGACACCCCACGGCCGGAGAGGGCGTCCTCGTTCGGCAGACCGAGCTTGCGGTGCTGCGAGCCGGTGGCGACGATGACGGCCTTGGCCCGGTGGACGGTACCGGACGTGTCCGTGACGGTCTTGATCTCACCGGTCAGGTCGACGTTGACGATGTCGTCCGGGATGAGCTCGGCCCCGAAGCGCTCCGCCTGGGCGCGCATGTTGTCCATGAGCTCGGGGCCCATGATGCCGTCCTGGAAGCCAGGGAAGTTCTCGACGTCGGTGGTGTTCATGAGCGCACCGCCGGCGGTGACGGCGCCCTCGAACGCCAGTGGCTTCAGCGACGCGCGCGCGGTGTAGAGCGCCGCCGTGTAGCCGGCGGGCCCGGAGCCGATGATGATCACGTTACGGACGTCGCTCACGGCTTGATTCCTCGTCTCTGGACTGCGTCGTTCGACCGGTGGGAGTTTCTCTTGGAACTCTCACCCCACCCAACGGATCCTAAGGGGCGCGCATTCCCGCTGTGTCCGGGCACACGGAGAAGCGGCCCTGTGCGGGGTACCGCGCAGGATGAAGAGGCGGACGTGTCTCAGGCGGACGGGTACGAGCGCTGAAGAAGGACCTTGCCCGCGGCGGTCGTCGCCGAGTGATCCACACAGGTCGCGTCGACGATGTAGGCGGTGACCCGAGTGGCGTCGGAAGCGTCGGGGAGCAACACCAGCATGGCCTTCTTCCCCTGATACCTGCCGTTCTCGACAGCGAGGGCCGTGTCCTTGCGTCCGATGCCGTCGCGGACGCAGCCGGGCACTGTGGGCTCCCTGAAGACCTGGTGATGGTTGCTACCGGGGGCGGTCTCCGCGCCGAAGGGGGTGCGGGAGCCGCCCTTCTCGCTCTGGTTCTCCGCCAGGAGATCGGTGACCTGCTTCTCGAGCTTGCCCTCGGAGAAGGTGTCAGCGGTGGTGGTCTGCTGTCCGCCCGCCGTGTCATGCGGGGGCTTGCCGTCGCCGAGTGACGACAGCAGGACGGAGCCCAGTCCCAGGGCGGCGACGGTGAAGACGGTCCCCAGAACGGCGATCCTCCGGCGCCCGTTCCGAGTGCGGCCCTTGCGGCCCGGGCCGGTGGTGGCAGAGCGGGGACGCCCGGCGGGCCGGTCGTCGGGCGTCGATGTTTCACGTGAAACATGCGCACCGCTGTCGTCCTCGGACGGGGAACGAGGAGCACTTACCGGTGTCTGGCTCGCTGCGGCCTCCGGCCCCGTGGCGTTCAGCAGGGCCTCGGCGGCGAGGGCGGCATCGATGCGGCCTGCGACATCGGCGGGCATGCGTGGCGGGCCCGGCAGCGTGCCGAGCAGCCCGCGGATCTCCTCCAGGGACGCGTAGACGTCCGCGCAGAGCTCGCACCCCTCCAGATGCCGGCGTACGTCGGTGCTCCGGGACGGTGGGAGGACGCCCTCGGCGAGGTCGGAGATCTCGGCGACGTCCGGGTGCCCGGCCATGTCTGTCGTCGACGTCACGCTCGTCCACCTCCGCCCTTCACTGCCGCTGGGTCGCTGGGTCCTGTGTCCGGTGGTTCCGCTCGGCGCGGTCCCGCTGCGGGTGGGACGGCTGGCCCTTGCGTCCGGTTCCGCTCTCCGCCCGGCTTCTTGCTCTCACCGCTGCTGTCCGGCCGTAGATGGGTCAGCAGCGGCAGGAGTCTGGCTCTGCCGCGCGCGCATCGGCTCTTCACCGTGCCGGTGGGCACGTCGAGGATGCGGGCCGCCTCCGCGACCGGGTAGCCCTGCATGTCCACCAGGACGAGCGCCGCTCGCTGGTCGGTCGGCAGGGTCCCCAGGGCTTCGATGAGCTGCCGGTGGAGATCGTTGCGCTCGGCGGGCGCCGAAGCCGACTCGTGCGGCTCCAGCAGCTGCTCCAGGCGCTCGGTGTCGTCGACGGGAGAGGTCTTGCGGGAGGCGACCTTGCGGGCGCGGTCCAGGCAGGCGTTCACCGTGATCCTGTGCAGCCACGTTGTGACGGCCGACTGGCCCCGGAAGGTGTGGGCGGCCCGGTAGGCGGAAACGAGGGCGTCCTGCACCGCGTCAGCGGCCTCCTCGCGGTCTCCGAGCGTCCGCAGGGCGACGGCCCAGAGGCGATCGCGGTGCCGCCGCACGATCTCACCGAAGGCGTCGGGGTCACCCTCGACGTGCCGGGCGAGGAGGTCCTGATCACTTACACCGCCGTGCTCGGCGCGGTCCGCCATCGAACCCCCTCCCCTCTGTCGGCTCTCAGCCCGTGAACTTCACTTCGGTGATGGCCTGCTTGTAGCCCGGATTGCTGTAGTTGGCGGGGTCGTCGCCGGAGTACGGCAGGGCTGTCAGCCAAACCAGGAGGTAGCGGCTCTTCTGAGGCTTGTCGACGGTCACCTTCGCGGAGGTGCTGCTCGTCGTCACCTTGCCCAGCTCCTTCATGGAACTCAGCGGTGTGGACGACCCCAGGGAGTCGGTCGCGTACAGCTCGACCGTGGTGTGGTCGCCGCCGTACCGCAGCGAGAGAGTCGCGGCCGAGACTTCTTTCTCGGACCCGAGGTCGTAGACGATGCCGACACCGGGCTTTATCACCATCTCCGGGCCGTCAAGGTAGCTGCTGGTACGCCAGCCCGTGGACGTGTTGCCGTCGTAGGTCTTGCTCACGTCGGAGGGGTGTTGGGCATCGCCCTTCGCGACGTACTCCTCGGAGTCCTTGATGGCGATCGGCTTCGGTGCCGGAGAATTCTTGTTCTTGTCGCTGTCCTCGTTGTTCTGGGTCTGGTTCGGGTCGTCGGCCTTGCCGCCCTGGTCCATCAGCGCGTCTGCCAGCTGCCAGCTGCCGAGGCCCAGCGCGGCGATGAGGAGCGCGGACACGGCCCACTTCAGGGCCTTGCCCGTACGGCTCTGCAACGGGGGCGGCGGGGTCGGGACCGGCTGGGTGGCACCGGGGCGCGGGGCCTGGCGGCCGTACGTGCCCTGCTGGTACGACGTGCGCTGGTACTCGGGCGGGGCGGTGAACGCCGGCTCCGGCGGGCGGATGCGGGGCATCTCGCCGATCGCCTTCACCAGCTCCTCCGGCGTGGTGCACGGCGACTCGTGCCGGGAGGCGGTGGCGCCGTCGTTGACGAGCGCGCGCATGGAGAGTTCGGAAAGGCCGCGGTGCACACCGGCACGCACCTGGTCGGGCGCGATCAGGCCGATGTCTTTCGGCAAGCCGGACAGCCCGTAGGCGTCGCTCTCGTACGGCCAGCGCTGGGTGAGCGCCGCGTACAGCAGGGCGCCGATGGCCTCGGTGTCGGCGCGCTGCGGGGTGTCGGACGCGATGCCCCGCAGCGCGGCGTTCACCGCGAGTCCGCGGATGCGCCACTGGCCGGTCGAGGTACGCAGGACGGCATTGGGGTTCAGCCGTAGATGGGCGAGACCTTCGCGATGGGCGGCGGCCATGGCGGAGGAGATCTGGGTGACCATCTGGTAGGCGTCGTACGGCTCCAGCGGCCCGGAGGCGAGGAGCGTGGTCAGTTCCGTCGCGTCCGGAAGCCACTCGTGGACGACGTAGACGAGGTCGTTCTCCTCCACCGCGTCCAGCACCTGGACGAAGCGCGGGTCGCCCAGCAGGGCGGAGGAGCGGGCGGCGGCCAGGACGGACCGGGCCCGTGAGTGGTCCGCGGGCAGAATGTGTACGCCGACGGCACGGCGGAGCTTCTCGTCCACGGCACGCCAACTACTGAAACCGTCCAGACGGGTGACGCACTCCTCGAGGCGGTAGCGTCTGGCGAGTTTGTGACCACTGTGCAGTTCAGGCGGCGAGGTCTTCCCGGGACCGTCGGTCCGGGTGCTCTCCTGTACCTCGTCGCTGTCCGTGTCCCGCTCCCGGTTCTTGGCCACCCCGTCGGCCGTGGACTGGTCCGCCTGTGCGGTCAGCGACGACTCGTCGCTGTTGTCTGCCACGTCGACGGCAGCCGTACTCCGTTCCGCCACCGTCGTTCCTGCCTCCCCATCCATTGCGCGCCGCCCGGCATCCGTTGCACGCCGTCCGACGCCGAAACCAATTGTGCCCACAGTCCGCCGCTATGCACGACACGCGGTGGCTGACGATGGTTGTGCGCCTCCTCCCCCGACTCAGCGTCCCAGGCGTCCGCGGACCATGCCGACCAGCGAGTTGAGTTCCTCGATGCGCATGCGGCGGGCGGCGACGAAGAAGATCCCGAGCAGAACGACACCACCCGCCAGCACGGCGGCGAGTGAGCCCAGGACGCCCTGGCCGAGCGTGTGGCCGATGCCGTAGCAGGCCGCGCCGCTGAGCAGGGCCGCCGGGATCGAAGCGATGCACAGCCGGGCGTAGGTCCGCAGGACACGGGCACCGTCGAGGTCCCCGCCCAGCCGCTTGCGCAGCCGACGCCAGGCGACGCCGACGCCGATCGCGTAGGCCAGGCCGTACGAGGCGGCCATGCCGACCACGGCCCAGCGCGACGGGATGACGAAGTAGCAGACCGCCGAGGCGCCCGCGTTGACCGCGGCCACGATGACCGTGTTGTAGAAGGGAGTTCGGGTGTCCTCGTAGGCGTAGAAGGCGCGCAGAACGACGTACTGCACGGAGTACGGAATCAAGCCGAGACCGAATGCCATCAGCATGAAGCCCATGTTGGTGGCCTCACTGGTGCCCGAGGAGCCGAACATCAGCGTGCACATGGGGATGCCGAGCGAGAGGAAGCCGAACGCGATCGGCACGATGGCGACCGCCGTGTTGCGCAGGCCCTGGGAGATGTCGTCGCGGACGGCACCGCCGTCGCCCTCGGCCGCCGAGCGCGACAGACGCGGCAGCAGGGCGGCCATGAGGGAGACCGTGATGATGGCCTGCGGCAGGCCCCAGATCAGCTGTGCGTTGGCGTAGGCGGCGAAGCCGGTGCCGTCGACCGGTGAGGCCTTGCCGGCCGCGGTGGACAGCTGGATGACGATCATGGCGCCCGCCTGGTTGGCGAGGACGAACAGGACCGTCCACTTGGCGAGCGTGACGGCCTTGCCGAGGCCCTGGCCCTTCCAGTCGAAGCGCAGTCGCAGCCGGAAGCCGGTCTCGCGCAGGTACGGGATCATCGCCAGAGCCTGGACGATGAGACCGAGCAGGACGCCGATGCCGAGGAGGCGCTGACCCTCCGGCGGGATGTTCGTGACCTTCATCCCGGAGTCGGCCGCGGTGCCGTAGACGTAGATGAACATGCCCAGCGTCACGATGATGACGATGTTGTTCAGGACCGGGGTCCACATCATCGCGCCGAACTTCCCGCGGGCGTTGAGGATCTGCCCCATCACCACGTGGATGCCCATGAAGAAGATCGAGGGCAGGAAGTACTGGACGAAGGTGATGCCGACCTGGTTCGCCGCCGGGTCGCTGGCGACCGGGTCGGACAGCATGCGGATCAGGAGGGGCGCGCCGAAGATCGAGAGCGCGGTGAGCGAGCCGAGTGTCACCATGACGAGGGTCAGCAGGCGGTTGGCGTACGCCTCGCCGCCGTCCTCGTCCTCCTTCATGGCGCGCACCAGCTGCGGCACGAAGACGGAGTTGAGACCGCCGCCGACCGTGAGGATGTAGATCATCGTCGGCAGCTGGTAGGCGACCTGGAAGGTGTCACCGAGGAGACCGACGCCCAGGGCCGACACGATCAGCGCGGAGCGGATGAAGCCGGTGAGGCGGGAGACCATCGTGCCCGCCGCCATCACGGCGCTGGACTTCATCAGGCCCGCGGCGCGGCCGCCCTTCTTCGGAGCGGGCGAGGCAGCGGGCTCCGGGGCGGGGGTGCCGTCCACCGTCGGCGTCGCCACGGTCTCGCCGGGAGGCGGGTACTGGTCCGCCGTGTACGGGCTCTGCGCCGCGTACTGCCCCTGCGCCATCTGGCCCGGGGCCGGGGACGGGCCGGGGACCGACGGCGACTCGTAGGACGGGTGGCCGCTGCCCTGCTGCTGGTCCCGGAAGAGATGCGCGAACGCGTCCGGCTCCTGGCGCGGCTCGCCCGCCTGGGAGACGAGGTCGTCCACGCCCACGAACTGGGTGGTCCGGGCGTCGTCACCGTACGGCAGGTGCCGCGTCGGGCCCTCCGGCTCCGGTGGGGGCGTCTGGGCCCACACCCGCGGGTCGGGCGCGTACGGCGACTGCGGCGGCTGGGCGTACAGCTGCTGCGGCTGGTACGTGCCCGGAGGGGGCGGGGGGTGCGCGGCGCGGTCGTAGAGCGCCTCGGCGACCGGGTCCTGGGCGGAGAGGTCCTGTGCCCGGTAGGGGTCCTGGGCGTAGGCGTCCTGGAGGTACATGTCCGCGGGCGGCTGCGGTGGCACCTGGCCGTGTTCGGGTGGCGAGCCCTCGGGCCCGCCCGACTCGGGGTGGCCCGAGCTGCCCACGCCACGGCCGTGGTCACCGTCGTACGGCGCGTTCATGGTTACCCCACCTCATCGTCCCGGGCCCACCGGCCACGACATCTCAACGGTCCACTCTCTCACCCGTGCCGGACGGGTCGGCGCTTTCCGGTGCGGTGTCCGGGGCCGGGTCACTCGGCTGCTGCGGGGCGTCTGCCCGGGAGCCGGCCTCGGACTCCTCCTCGAGACGGTCGCCGGGGGCTTCCGGGTTCTGCGCGGCGCCGACCGGGCTGTCGACGTCGTCGTCCGCCTCCGCGGTGGCGTCCTTTGCCGCCTCGCGGGTGGCGGCGCGCTTGCGCTGGGTGTACATACGGAAGCCGGCAAGGACCAAGAGCAGGACGCCGCCGCCGATGACCAGCATCACGGTGGCCGTGACCTCGGTGACCTTCACGTCGAAGGTGACGGGTTCGCCGTACCTCTGGCCGTCCTCCGTGTACAGCTGGGCGACCACCTTCGCCCGGCCGTTGGCGTTGGCGGACGTGGTGAACTTCACGGACTGGCTGTGCCCGCCGTTCACCGCGACCGGCTGCTCCTCGTAGGCGTCGCCGCCGATCTTGAGTCGCGTCGGGTTCCGCGACGTGAGCCGCAGTTTCAGGTGCTCGACGCCCTGGACCAGGTTGTTCTGGACGGTCACCGGGATCGTGGCGCTGCGGCCGGAGAGCTTGGTCTCCGACTTCTTGATCAGCTTGACCCCGTCGATCAGGCCGTCGAGGTAGGACTCGACGTCTTGGCGGTACCCCACCGCCTCGACGCCCCGGCCACGCCACGACGTGGACATCTCGCGGTTCAGGGCCCGCCCGAAGGGGGTGACCACCCGGGACTCGTCGGTGAGGATCACCTTGAAGTTGTCGAGATTGTGCTGCGTCTTCGCAATCTGCTCGAAGGCGTCTCGCCGCAGCTCCTGCTTGCTCAACGAGGGGGGGTACGCGTCGGCGGGCGGCACCTTCCTGTTGGCCGCCGGGTCCGGCTTGGCCTTGGCGGCTGCCGAGAGGTCCTGTGACTCGGACCAGTGCCCGCCCTGGAGGGCTCCCAGCGCCTCGGCCATCGCCTGCGACTGGTTCACGGAGGGAGTGCGCTGGGGGGCGACGACGACGCTGCGCTGCTTGCCGGTCTGGAGGCCGAGCGTCAGGCTCTGGGCCAGGAAGCGCTGCACGGCGAGCGTGGACGCGGAGGCCTTCGTCAGGTTGCCCTGGAACGCCGTGGACATCCTGGAGTCCGCGACGACAGCCGTGGTGCCGCCGCCGATGGGCCGGGCCGCGGAGGGCGTGTACGACAGGTTGTCCTGGAGGCTGTCGCTGCGGGCGATCACCTTGTCGGCGCCCGCGGAGGTCGCGACCTTCATGATCGACGGGTCGACGGCGCCGTCCACGGGCCACGCGAAGTCCGTGGACGGTTTCACGTGGAGGATCGTCTGCACCGTGTTGTCGACGGCGTCGGTGGCCTCCTTGAGGTGGCTCAGCGAGCCGGTGACGGTCGTGCCGTTGTGGGCGAGCGAGGCCAGGTCCGGATCGCCGAACGGCAGGGCGACGATCTCCTTGCCCGCCACGGCCTGCTGGAGCTCGGAGAGCCACTGCTTGGCGACTGCCTGGTGCCGACCGGAGGTGGTGGCGCCGTCCTCGCCCCTGACCTGGTAGTTCTTCGTCATCGCGTCGACGGACGCCAGCAGGTCCGGGTCGATCACCCAGGTGATGTCCAGGCCCTTGCCCAGCGACACCATCTGCTCGAGACGGCCGCCGGGGGAGATCTCCTCGGCGAGGTCGTCGTTGCTGAAGACCGGCGTCTGCTGCTCGTTCGACCCCGTCTCGGCCGTCATGTGGACATCGGAGACGAGCGGCCACAGGAACGTGGTCTTCGTCTTCGTGCCGGCCTCCTCCGGCTGCCACGGCAGGAACGTGCGCTGGACGCCGAGAACCTGGTCCCAGGGCTGCGCGGCGGTCTCACCGGAGAGCGCGACGGCCAGCTGGTAGACGCCGTCCTGGCCGAGGTCCAGCTCGTCGACCGGCACGGAGATGGTGAAGGGCTCCGCGACGCCGGGGGTGAGCTTGGAGAACTTCTCGGTGTACTTGCCGCCGACCGGCTCGCCGGCGGGGCCCTGGACGTCGTCGCTCTTCTTGGCGAGGGCGTCGATGGAGGAGCGGGTGTCGAGTGAGGGCCCCATCCGCAGGTCGACATGGGCGTCGGTGACCGGCTGCTTGCCGGTGTTGGTCACCGTGCCCGTCACGGTCACCGTGTCCCCCTCGGTGGGGGCGCTGGGGCTGAGCGAGTCGACAGCGACGGACACCGAGCCCGCGCCGGAGGCAGCCTGCGGGGACTCCTGCCCTGCCGCCTCCGCCGGCGTCGCGGCGGGCAACTGGAGGAGTCCGGCCAGCAGGGGCGCACCGGCGAGCAGTGCCCCGGTGCGCCGCAGCCACCGGCGGGCAGGTGAGGCACTGGTCCCCTGGAAGTCTGCCGCCTCGGCCACGCGCTCGCCCGTCCCTCGTCGTCGTCAGTGGTCGTCGGAATGTGCGTCCACGCATGGTAACGATGCGCGCTGAGGGGAAGTGCCGCGGTCCGTTCCACAAGATCGCGGCCCGGCACCGCGTTGTCTGGTATGTCGCTGTATGGCAGGGAGCAGGCATCTCCATCGCAAGGGCCTCCCTTGTGCGCGTATTGACGGACGTGTCTGCATGCGCAATAGGGGGAGCTCGGGGACGCCCGGGCCACGTACCCTCTTCTGTTGTGCCGAACGTCAACGAAGAAACGCCCAGCGCCCTGAGCCAGGTGCAGCACCGCGCGGTGAGTGAACTGCTGCGGGTCGCTCCTGTCGCCGACGACCTCGCCCGCCGCTTCCAGGAGGCCGGGTTCTCACTTGCCCTGGTCGGCGGCTCGGTCCGGGACGCGCTGCTGGGCCGGCTCGGCAACGACCTGGACTTCACGACCGACGCCCGCCCCCAGGACGTACTCAAGATCGTGCGCCCGTGGGCGGACGCCGTCTGGGAAGTCGGGATCGCCTTCGGCACGGTCGGAGCGCAGAAGGATGCCCGCGTCGGAGGCGCTGATCGACGCTTTCAGATCGAGGTGACCACCTACCGGTCGGAGGCGTACGACCGGACCTCACGCAAGCCTGAGGTGTCGTACGGCGACTCCATCGAGGAGGACCTCGTCCGCCGCGACTTCACGGTGAACGCGATGGCCGTCGCGCTGCCGGAGAAGGAGTTCATCGATCCGCACGGCGGGCTCGAGGATCTCGCTTCGCGTGTGTTGCGTACCCCTGGCACCCCGGAGGAGTCCTTCTCGGACGATCCGCTGCGGATGATGCGGGCCGCGCGCTTCGCGGCTCAGCTCGACTTCGAGGTTGCCCCCGAGGTGGTCGCGGCGATGAACGAGATGGCCGGGCGTATCGAGATCGTCTCGGCCGAGCGGGTGCGGGACGAGCTGAACAAGCTGATCCTTTCGCCGTATCCGGGCAAGGGCCTGACACTGCTCGTCGAGACGGGCCTCGCCGACCGCGTGCTGCCCGAGTTGCCGGCCCTGCGCCTGGAGCGTGACGAGCACCACCGGCACAAGGACGTCTACGACCACACGCTGATCGTCCTGGAACAGGCGATGGCGCTGGAGGACGACGGTCCCGACCTGACCCTCCGCCTGGCCGCTCTGCTGCACGACATCGGCAAGCCCCGCACGCGTCGCTTCGAGAAGGACGGCCGGGTCTCGTTCCACCACCACGAGGTGGTCGGGGCGAAGATGACCAAGAAGCGCATGACGGCGTTGAAGTACTCCAACGAGTTGGTGAAGGACGTCTCACGTCTGGTCGAACTCCACCTGCGCTTTCACGGCTACGGCACCGGCGAGTGGACGGACTCGGCGGTCCGCCGCTACGTCCGTGACGCCGGCCCGCTCCTCGACCGCCTCCACAAGCTGACCCGCTCGGACTGCACCACGCGCAACAAGCGCAAGGCGGCTGCCCTGTCGCGTGCGTACGACGGTCTGGAGGAGCGGATCGCCAAGCTTCAGGAGCAGGAGGAGCTGGACTCGATCCGCCCCGACCTCGACGGCAACCAGATCATGGAGATCCTCGGCGTCGGTCCCGGCCCGGTCATCGGCCGTGCGTACAAGCACATGCTGGAGCTGCGCTTGGAGAACGGCCCGATGGAGTATGACTTCGCGGTGGCCGCGCTCAAGGAGTGGTGGGCCGAGCAGGAGGGCTGAGGCTGTGAAACGGGGTCATGTTTCACGTGAAACATGACCGCCGGGAGACGACCGAGGGGCGGTGTTTCACGTGAAACACCGCCCCTCGCTTTGTCTGCCCTACTTCTTGTCCTTCAGGCAGAGCAGGAAGTCCTTGCCGTCACCGCTCTCGGTGTACGTGTACTGGAAGTCCTTGGCTTCGGCCTCGCACTTGCTCGACGCCATGGTCTGCGTGAGGTACGCGCCCTCGATCTTGGCCAGCACCACGAACTGAGCCTTCGCGTCGCTGCACTCGACGACTTCGAGGTCCGGGTTGTTGTCGTTGGTGCTGCCGCGGTGCATGCAGCTGCCGACGGCCGCTGTCTTGGCGTCGTCCCGGCTGGTTATGTAGCCGCCGATGGCAATGCTCGCCACCGCGATGACGATGGCGATGTTCTTGATGGTCTTGAAGCTGAGCTTGCGGCCGGTCGGCTGCGCCGGAACCGGAGCGTACGGAGCCGCCCCCTGAGGCGGGAAGCCGGGCTGGCCGGGCTGCTGGGGGTAGCCCCCCTGCGGCGGGTACGGGGCCTGGGGCTGCCCGCGGGCTGGCCCTGTGCGAACGGGTTGCCCTGAGGCGGCGGAGTAGTCACTTGGGGTCCCCCTAGAACAATGGGTGAGTGACGCGAACATGTCGCGAGATAAGGCCCACGTAAGTTATCGGTCCCCACCGACACTGCAGTAGCCGGATGTGGCTCTGTGTCATTGATGTGACACTTACTGGCGGCCAAACCGGCCCATAGTTACGGCTACTGCCGCGTAGATAACGGCGATCGTGATCACCAGCGGCACGGATCGGCCGTCCGGCGGCAGCATCAGGGCGGCGACGGCGGCGGCGCCGACGAAAGCGACGTTGAAAAGGACGTCGTAGACGGAGAAGATCCGGCCACGGAAGCCGTCCTCGACGGAGGACTGGACGATCGTGTCCGTGGCGATCTTCGCGCCCTGGGTGGTCAGACCCAGGACGAAGGCCGCGGTCAGCAGAGGGGCCGTGGCGAACGGCAGCCCGAGAGCGGGCTCCAGCAGCGCGGCGGCCCCCGCGCACACGACGATCCAGCGGCCCGGCCCGAGCCGTCCGGCGGTCCAGGGCGTCACCACGGCCGCCGCGAAGAAGCCGGCGCCGGAGAAGCCCAACGCCAGTCCCAGCAGGGCGAGTCCGTCGTCCGGGGTCGTGGTGAGCGCGTACCGGCAGAGCATCAGCAGCATCACCAGCAGGGCGCCGTAGCAGAAGCGCATCAGCGCCATCGCCGCGAGCGCCCAGGCCGCTTCCCGGCGCGGCGGCGCGGCCAGGTGACGTACGCCGGCCACCAGGTCGCGAGCGGTGCCCTTGAGAGCCGTCCCGATCCGCTCGCGCACCAAGCTCCGGTCGGGACCGAGGAGTTCTCGCGCCATGCTGAGCGACGCCAGGGCGGCGCACAGATACAGGACGGCTCCCACGAGCACCACGGCGGCGTCGGAGTCCGCCACGACAAGGCGGACGACGAAGGCGACACCGCCGCCCGCTGTCGCCGCCAGCGTCCCGGCGGTCGGGGAGAGGGAGTTGGCGATGACGAGGCGCTCGGCGTCGACGACGCGGGGCAGGGCGGCGGACAGGCCGGAGAGGACGAAACGGTTGACGGCGGTGACGCACAGGGCGGAGACGTAGAAGAGCCAGTCCGGAGCCGGACTGAGTATCAGCAGGGCCGTGGCGGAAGCCAGCAGCGCGCGCAGCAGGCTGCCGTACAGCAGGACCTGGCGGCGCCGCCAGCGGTCCAGCAGGGCACCGGCGAAGGGGCCGACGAGGGAGTACGGGAGCAGCAGCACGGCCATCGCGGAGGCGACCGCGGCTGCCGAGGTCTGCTTCTCCGGTGAGAAGACCACGTACGCGGCGAGTGCGACCTGGTAGACGCCGTCGGCGCCCTGGGAGAGCAGGCGCACGCCGAGCAGGCGCCTGAAGCCCTGGAAGCGCAACAGGACACGCAGGTCACGGACGACGGCCATGGGGCACAGCCTCACACACGGAGAAGGTCCCCGAGTCGTACGACCCGGGGACCCTCACAGCCCTGGCAGGAGCGACTGGTTGCGGCGCCTCAGCGCTCGACCTCACCCGCGATGAACTTCTCGACGTTCTCGCGGGCCTCGTCGTCGTAGTACTGGACGGGCGGGGACTTCATGAAGTAGCTCGATGCGGAGAGCACGGGACCGCCGATGCCGCGGTCCTTGGCGATCTTCGCGGCGCGCAGGGCGTCGATGATGACGCCGGCGGAGTTCGGGGAGTCCCAGACCTCCAGCTTGTACTCCAGGTTCAGCGGGACGTCACCGAAGGCGCGGCCCTCGAGGCGGACGTAGGCCCACTTGCGGTCGTCCAGCCAGGCGACGTAGTCGGACGGGCCGATGTGGACGTTGCCCTCGCCCAGGTCGCGGTCGCGGATCTGGGAGGTGACGGCCTGCGTCTTGGAGATCTTCTTCGACTCGAGGCGGTCGCGCTCGAGCATGTTCTTGAAGTCCATGTTGCCGCCGACGTTCAGCTGCATCGTGCGGTCCAGGATGACGCCCCGGTCCTCGAACAGCTTCGCCATGACCCGGTGCGTGATGGTGGCGCCGACCTGGGACTTGATGTCGTCGCCGACGATCGGGACGCCCGCCTCGGTGAACTTGTCCGCCCACTCCTTGGTGCCGGCGATGAAGACCGGAAGGGCGTTGACGAAGGCGACCTTGGCGTCGATGGCGCACTGGGCGTAGAACTTCGCCGCGTCCTCCGAACCGACGGGCAGGTAGCAGACGAGGACGTCGACCTGCTTGTCCTTGAGGACCTGGACGACGTCGACCGGCTCCTCGGCGGACTCCTCGATGGTCTCGCGGTAGTACTTGCCGAGGCCGTCGAGGGTGTGGCCGCGCTGGACCGTCACACCGGTGCTGGGTACGTCGCAGATCTTGATGGTGTTGTTCTCGGAGGCGCCGATGGCGTCCGCCAGGTCGAGGCCGACCTTCTTGGCGTCCACGTCGAACGCGGCGACGAACTCGACGTCGCGGACGTGGTAGTCGCCGAACTGGACGTGCATCAGGCCCGGCACCCTGGCCGCCGGATCGGCGTCCTTGTAGTACTCGACTCCCTGCACCAGCGATGCGGCGCAGTTGCCCACACCGACGATGGCTACGCGAACCGAACCCATTCCGGTTGCTCCCTGTGTGTACGAGTGAGGCCCTTCAGCGGGTTCTCACGTGGCGGTGTCGTCGGGCGTATCCGGACGGGGGTCGTCCCCGGTCCGGGGCAGGCCGCCCGACGCTCCAGATGTGGTGTCACGCGAACCGGGCTCCCTCGAGGCGGAATCCTTCAGGTCCCGCCCCGCCCGCTCGCTCTCGATGAGCTCGTTCAGCCAGCGCACTTCGCGCTCCACGGACTCCATCCCGTGGCGCTGGAGCTCAAGCGTGTAGTCGTCGAGGCGCTCCCGGGTCCGGGCCAGGGAGAGGCGCATCTTTTCCAGGCGCTCCTCCAGCCGGCTCCGGCGACCCTCCAGCACGCGCATGCGCACATCGCGTGAGGTTTGCCCGAAGAAAGCGAAACGGGCGGCGAATGTCTCGTCCTCGTACGCGTCGGGCCCGGTCTGCGAGAGCAACTGCTCGAAGTGCTCCTTACCCTCCGCCGTCAACCGGTAGACGATCTTGGCGCGGCGGCCGGTGAGGGGAGCGGCCTCGGTGTCGTTCCCCGGCTCCTCGATCAGCCAGCCGTTGGCGACCAGCGTTTTGAGGCAGGGATAAAGGGTCCCGTAGCTGAACGCACGGAACACACCCAGTGACGTGTTGAGTCGTTTGCGCAGCTCGTAGCCGTGCATCGGAGATTCGCGGAGCAGGCCGAGTACGGCGAACTCGAGGATCCCGGAACGCCGGCTCATCGTCGCCTCCTCTCTGCCGCGGTACCCGATGTCTCGGTCCGAGGTCTCAGATCGATGTGTCGGCCCGATGTGTCGCGCTGATGTATCGACTCGATACATCACGACGATAGAACGGCCTTCAGGATGCGACAAGAGGGAGTGTGGTGAACGGGATCACATCACCGATTCATCGGACGCGAGTTGCCTGATTTGAGGTGAACTTCAGGCCTCGGCAGGTTTTGACGGTGCGTAGTCTGTGCGCCATGCACATCACCGGGAACCAAGTGACGCCTGAGAGCGTCGTCGTCTTCGGTGTAGTACGGGTGCATGCGGGACCGATGAATGCGGGGCCGACCGCATCCGTACTTCGGGGGGACCGGAAACCAGCCGCCGTTTCCAGGCGCGCAAAGGTGCGCCTGCCCGAGGAGTAGTCGTTCGATGAGCGAGCACCGTCGCAAACCGCCGCAGCCGCAGGGAGGCGGACGTGCCGCGGCCCGACGCGGCCAGTCCGGCTCGTCCTCCGGTCGCCGCGCGGCCCCGCGAGGCGCCACCGGGTCTCCGTCCGAATCCTATGGGTCGGGCTCCTACGACTCGGGGGGTGAGGAGCGTCCGTACGGCGGCCGTGCCGAGGCCCGGCGTGCGGCGCAGAGAAGTACCGGAGGCGGCCGACGCAGAGCGGCCGAACCGGGCCGTGGTGGCCGACGTGCCGCTCCCGGCGGTCCGGCCGGGCCCGGGCGAGGCAGGGGGCGCGCGGCCGCCTATTCCGACAAGAAGCGTCTGATCGACTATCCGCGGGCCGGAAAGTACGGCTGGCGCCGCTGGATGCCGTCCTGGAAGCTCGTCTCCGGCTTGTGCATCGGCTTCTTCGGCAGCCTGGTGGCCGTGGCGGGTATCGGGTACGCCATGGTCGGCGTCCCCAACGAGGAGAACGCGGCGGCGCTGTCGCAGAACAACGTCTACTACTGGGCCGACGGCAGCCAGATGGTCGCGGCGGGCAGTGGCCAGAACCGGCAGAACGTCACGATCGACCGGATCCCCAAAGCCATGCAGTGGGCCGTGATCTCGGCCGAGAACAAGACCTTCTACCAGGACTCCGGCGTCGACCCGATGGGTATCGCCCGCGCCGTGGCCAACATGGCCCGAGGCGGTGACACGCAGGGCGGTTCGACGATCACCCAGCAGTTCGTCAAGAACACCTACCTGAGCCAGGAACAGACGGTCACCCGAAAGTTCAAGGAGATGTTCATCTCCATCAAGGTGGGCACCAAGCTCTCCAAGCAGGACATCCTCCGGGGATACCTGAACACCTCGTACTACGGTCGTGGCGCCTACGGCATCCAGGCCGCCGCCCAGGCCTATTACGGCAAGGAAGCGAAGGACCTCAAGCCGAGTGAGTGCGCCTTCCTCGCCGCTCTTCTGAAGGGTCCGACGTACTACGACCCCGCGGGCAACGAGGGCATCGACGAGACGGCGAGCGCCTCCGCCAACCGCAAGCGCTCGGAGCTGCGCTGGCGCTGGATCCTCGAGCAGATGCACAACGACAAGAGGATCACCGACGCCGAATACCAGGAGGCGATCAAGAAGTACCCCATGCCGGAGCCCCGCAAGGCGTCCAAGGGCATGACCGGGCAGATCGGCTACCTGGCCGACACGGCCAAGAAGTACGTCCTGAACCACTCCAACATCACGGAGAAGCAGTTCGACCAGGGCGGCTACCAGATCAAGACCACCTTCGACAAGGACAAGGTCGAGGCGCTGGCCAAGGCCGTGAAGAAGGTCGAGAAGGAAAAGCTGAACCCGGAGAAGCGTGAGCTGGACAAGCACGTCCAGTTCGGCGCGGCGTCGGTGAAGCCCAAGGACGGCGCGATCGTCGCGCTCTACGGTGGTGCGGGTTACGAGAAGGGCCACTTCAACAACAACGCGGACACCTCGGGTGTCCCCGTCGGTTCGACGTGGAAGCCGTTCGTGCTGGCCGCCGCCATGGAGAACGGCACCTACCGCAGTGACGGTCCCCTCTCGCCGCTCAGCAAGTACAACGGCAACGATCACCTCAAGGTCAGGAACAACGACGGCTCCTACGTCCTGAAGAAGGACAACACACCGTTCTACCAGGAGAACGAGAGCGAACACCCGTGGGGCTACATCAGCTTGCGGAAGGCGATGGAGCAGTCCGTGAACACCCCGTTCGTCCAGCTCGGCATGGACGTCGGGATGAGGAACGTGCGGGACGTGGCTGAGAAGGCCGGCATCCTGGACGCCAGTTTCGCCACCCTCAACCCGTCGTTCGCGCTCGGTACGTCGACTCCCAGTGCGATCCGCATGGCTGATGCCTACGCGACGTTCGCCGCCGCCGGCAAGCAGGCCGCCCCGTACTCGGTGACCAGCGTCAAGTCCAACGGGCAGGAGGTCGAAGGCTTCGACAAGCCGCGCATCACGCAGGCGATGCCCGAGAAGGTGGCGCACAACGTCACGAACGTCCTGGAGAACGTCATCCAGAACGGTACGGGTAAGAACGCGCTGGCCCTGGGCCGTACGGCGGCTGGCAAGACCGGTACGACGGACGAGAACAAGTCGGCCTGGTTCGTCGGCTACACCCAGCAGCTGTCGACCTCGGTCGCGATGTTCCGCGAGGATCCCAAGAGCGCCAAGCTGCTCTCCATGAACGGCACGGCGGGTGAAAAGTCCATCCACGGTGGTGACACTCCCACCCAGGTGTGGACCGAGTACATGAAGGCCGCGCTGAAGGGCGAGACCGACCCCGGCTTCCCGGAGGCCGAGAAGATCGGCGAGATCCAGGACGCGCTGGGTGCTCCGTCGCCGACCCCGACCCCGAGCATCACGCCCAGCGAAACCCCGTCCTCGTCGCCCACGCCCAGCGAGACCCCGACGTCTCCGTCGCCGTCGCCGAGTGACACCTGTGGGTTCTTCGGGTGTGAGAACGACGGCGGTACGGAGAACGGCGGAGGTGCAGGCGGAGACGTGACGCCCTCGCCCTTGCCAAGCGATACCAGCGAGACCGGCGGCAACACCAGAGGCAACGGCAACGGAGGCATCTTCGGAGGCCCCGCCGGATAGCCGACCGATCGCCCGGCTTGGGTGTTTCACGTGAAACGCGAAGGTGTTTCACGTGAAACATGGGCCGCCGCACCTACCCGGTGCGGCGGCCCTCGGCGTATGGACAGACACGTACGGCAGGATGTGCGGCATGCCCAGTGCAGAATCGACGCAAGCGAGCGTCCACGAGCCGGAGCCGGTGCGACCGACACACGAGGACGAGGTCGCCGCGGCCGGCAGTGAGCTGATCGGCGGCCCGCTCGGGCGGCGTGCCCTGCTCGGGGCGTCCTGGTGGACCCCCGTGAGGGTGATCGCGCTGGTGGCGATCGGCATGTTCGCCCTCGGCCTGGTCCAGAAGGCGCCCTGCTACAACGGCGCCTGGTTCTTCGGTGCCAGCTCCCAGTACACGCACGCGTGCTACTCGGACATCCCGCACCTCTACCAGGGGCGTGGCTTCGCCGACGGGCTCGTGCCGTATTTCGACAAGCTCCCCGGCGACATGCAGTACCTGGAGTACCCGGTGCTCACCGGCGTCTTCATGGAGGTCGCCTCCTGGCTCACGCCCGGCAGCGGCAGCATCCAGGACCAGGAGCAGTGGTACTGGATGGTCAACGCCGGAATGCTGATGGTGTGCGCGTCCGTCATCGCCGTCTGCGTGACCCGCACCCATGCCCGGCGTCCCTGGGACGGCCTGCTGGTTGCCCTGGCGCCTGCTGCCGCACTGACGGCGACCATCAACTGGGACCTGCTGGCGGTCGCCCTGACGGCCGCGGCGATGCTGATGTGGTCGCGCGGCCGCTCCCTCGCCTTCGGTGTCCTGCTGGGACTCGCCACGGCCGCCAAGCTCTATCCCTTCCTGATCCTCGGACCGCTGCTGGTGCTGTGCTGGCGCGCGGGCAAGTGGCGTGAGTTCGGGGCGGCCCTGGGCGGTGCGATCATCGCCTGGGTCGTCGTGAACGGGCCGGTGATGCTCTTCGCGTTCGAGGGCTGGTCGAAGTTCTACACCTTCAGCCAGGAACGGGGCGTCGACTTCGGCTCCTTCTGGCTGATCATGGCCCAGAACTCGGACAACCCGCTCAGCACCGACACCGTAAACACGCTCGCCACGCTGCTGATGCTGGTGTGCTGCGCGGGTGTCGCCGTGCTCGCGCTGACCGCACCGCGCCGACCGCGGTTTGCCCAGCTGGCCTTCCTGATTGTCGCGGCGTTCATCCTCACCAACAAGGTCTACTCGCCGCAGTACGTCCTGTGGCTGGTGCCCCTGGCCGTCCTGGCCCGGCCGAAGTGGCGGGACTTCCTGATCTGGCAGGTCTGCGAGGTGGCCTACTTCCTGGGGATCTGGATGTACCTCGCGTACACGACCAGCGGAGACGCCCACAAGGGGCTGCCCACCGACGGCTATCACTGGGCCATCGGCCTGCACCTGCTGGGCACGTTGTATCTCTGCGTCGTGGTCGTGCGCGACATCTTCATGCCGGAGCGGGATCCTGTCCGCCGGTCCGGGGACGACGATCCCTCGGGCGGAGTGCTCGACGGCGCTCAGGACGTCTTTGCCCTCGGCCCCGCGGCCCGTCCCGCCCGGCACGCGGCCGCTCAGTTCGACGGGCCCCAGGTCGAGTGGGGCAGGCGGGACGCGCCGGGCGGTTCGCTCTGAGTGAACGACGCGAAAGGCCGTACACGGGAAACCGTGTACGGCCTTCTTGCTGTGCTGGACCCGTCGGTGAGTGCCGTCAGCGGTCCACGATCCGGTCGAACTGCGTGGTGGTGTGCCGCAGATGGGCCACGAGCTCCTCGCCGACCTTCGGCTCCGGCGCGTCCGCGGGCACGAACAGGATCGAGACCTGCATGTGCGGCGGCTCGGCGAACCAGCGCTGCTTGCCGCCCCAGACGAACGGAGAAAGGTTCCGGTTGACCGTCGCGAGGCCGGCCCGGGCGACGCCCTTGGCACGCGGCATGACGCCGTGCAGCGCCTTGGGGGCCTCCAGCCCCACCCCGTGCGACGTACCGCCCGCCACAACCACCAGGAAGCCGTCGGAGGCCGCCTTCTGCTGGCGGTAGCCGAAGCGCTCGCCCTTGGCCACGCGCGTGACGTCCAGGACAGCGCCGCGGTACTCGGTGGCCTCGTGGTCCCCCAGCCACAGCCGCGTGCCGATGCGGGCACGGAACCGGGTCTGCGGGAACTGCTGCTGGAGCCGGATGAGTTCCTCGGCCTTGAGGTGGCTGACGAACATGGTGTGCAGAGGCAGCCGGGCGGCGCGCAGCCGGTCCATCCAGCCGATGACCTCCTCGACCGCGTCCGAGCCGTCGGTGCGGTCCAGCGGGAGGTGGATCGCGAAGCCTTCCAGGCGGACGTTCTCGATGGCGGCGTGCAACTGGGGCAGATCCTGCTCGCCGATGCCGTGCCGCTTCATCGAGGACATCACCTCGATCACCACGCGGGCACCGACGAGGCCGTACACGCCGTCTATCGACGACACCGAGCGGATGACCCGGTCCGGCAGGGGCACGGGCTCCTCGCCGCGCCGGTATGGCGTCAGCACCAGCAGGTCACCGCCGAACCAGTCCTTGATCCGGGCGGCCTCGTACGTCGTGCCGACGGCGAGGACGTCCGAGCCCAGCCGTGTGGCCTCCTCCGCCAGCCGCTCGTGCCCGAAGCCGTAGCCGTTGCCCTTGCAGACCGGCACGAGGCCCGGGAACTGCTCCTGCACGTGCTTGTGGTGCGCCCGCCAGCGCGCGGTGTCGACGTAGAGCGTGAGCGCCATGGCCGGACCTGGAACCTTTCTCGTGGTTGCCGTGTATCAGCGGTTGCCGTATCAGAGGTATAGAAGCACTGAGCGTGAGATCAGCGGCGCGACATGTAGATGTCGAGCGCCTTGTGCAGCAGCTTGTTCAGCGGGAAGTCCCACTCGCCGAGGTACTCGGCGGCCTGGCCGCCCGTACCCACCTTGAACTGGATCAGACCGAAGAGGTGGTCGGTCTCGTCCAGCGAGTCGGAGATACCGCGCAGGTCGTAGGCGGTGGCGCCGAGCGCGTAGGCGTCGCGCAGCATCCGCCACTGCATCGCGTTCGACGGCCGGACCTCACGGCCGATGTTGTCGGAGGCGCCGTAGGAGTACCAGACGTGCCCGCCGACGATCAGCATCGTCGCCGCCGAGAGGTTCACGCCGTTGTGCCGGGCGAAGTACAGCCGCATGCGGTTGGGGTCCTCGCTGTTGAGGGCCGTCCACATGCGCTGGAAGTACGACAGCGGGCGAGGCCGGAAGTGGTCGCGCACGGCCGTGATCTCGTACAGCCGCTGCCATTCCTCGAGGTCCTGGTAGCCGCCCTGGACGACCTCGACGCCGGCCTTCTCGGCCTTCTTGATGTTGCGGCGCCACAGCTGGTTGAAGTTCTTGTGGACCTCTTCCAGGGAACGGTTGGCCAGCGGTACCTGGAAGACGTAGCGGGGCTGGACGTCGCCGAAGCCGGCGCCGCCGTCCTCGCCCTGCTGCCAGCCCATGCGGCGCAGCTTGTCGGCGACCTCGAAGGCGCGCGGCTCGATGTGGTCGGCCTCGATGTCGCGCAGCCGCTTCACGTCGGGGTTCTGGATGCCCTGCTTGATCGAGGTGGCCTCCCAGCGCCGGATGACCACCGGCGGGCCCATCTTCACCGAGAAGGCACCCTGCTGCTTCAGGTGCGCCAGCATCGGCTCGATCCAGTCCTGGAGATTCGGTGCGAACCAGTTGATGACCGGGCCCTCGGGCAGATAGGCGAGGTAGCGCTTGATCTTGGGAAGCTGCCGGTAGAGGACCAGACCGGCACCGACCAGCTCGCCCGTCCTGTCGTCGAACCATCCGAGGTTCTCGGAGCGCCACTCCGCCTTGACGTCAGCCCAGGCCGGGACCTGCATGTGGCTCGCCGACGGCAGGCTCTGGATGTAGGCCAGATGCTGCTCGCGACTGATGGTCCTCAGGGTCAGGCTCATTTCGGGGCGCTCCTCGGGCTGGTGTGTCCCCATAGGGTCAGGGGCTCCGGCTCTCGCGCGAAGCCTACTGCGCCTTGGATGCGCGCCGGTTGGGCGTACGGACCCTTCGCCCCGGCCCGTGGGCGGCCGGGGCGGCACCCGGTGTTCAGAAGGATGTGCCTGGCGTCAGTCGATGAGACCGCCGAAGAGACCGCCGTGCGCCATGCCCAGGAAGAACCCGACGCCCGCGGCACCGAGGCCGAGGATCAGGCCGAAGCGCTCCCTCGTCGTCTCCGAGACCCACTGGCCGTACGCACCGGTGAGAATGCCCACCAGCCCGGTCCAGGAGCTCAGCAGATGCAGGTCCTCGTCGACCAGTGCCGTGATGAACGACGTGATGCCCAGCACCAGGGTCACCGCGAGCAGGGTGTCCTGGAGGGGGTGGGGCTTGCCGTCCGTGGCGAAGAGGCCGCCGGCGGTGTTGGGTCGCAATGCCTGTGCCATAGGGCACCTCCTGCGAAAGTCGGCGCATCGTAGCGCCATACACACCCGATGTGTACAGATTGGCTGCCCTGGCGGCCGGATTTCAACCGCAAGCCGCTGTGCGGGTACTCTGTACCGTCCGCACCGGTGTCTGCCCATGTCACGGTAGGGGTTTCTCCACAGAACCCCCGGCTGTCAGTGGTGGCCGATACCGTTGCTACGCATCACAACCCTCCTGCCACGGAACGACCGTGGCCGCTGAGTCCAAAGGAGGTGGGTTCCACATGCGTCACTACGAGGTGATGGTCATCCTCGACCCCGACGTCGAGGAGCGCGCTGTCTCCCCGCTGATCGAGAACTTCCTCTCTGTCGTCCGTGACGGCGGCGGAAAGGTCGAGAAGATCGACACCTGGGGCCGTCGTCGTCTCGCGTACGAGATCAAGAAGAAGCCTGAGGGCATCTACTCGGTCATCGACCTGCAGGCCGAGCCTGCGGTCGTCAAGGAGCTCGACCGCCAGATGAACCTGAACGAGTCGGTCCTCCGGACCAAGGTCCTCCGTCCCGAGATGCACTGAGCTCACACGCTCAGCTGATTCCGGGATTCGAGTAGCAAGCAGCCAGAGCAAACCCGCCGAGAGGTTCCCCATGGCAGGCGAGACCGTCATCACGGTGGTCGGCAATCTTGTCGACGACCCCGAGCTGCGCTTCACCCCCTCCGGTGCGGCCGTCGCGAAGTTCCGTGTCGCGTCCACTCCCCGCACCTTCGACC
Organism: Streptomyces sp. NPDC050164; assembly: GCF_044459945.1. Taxonomy (NCBI): domain Bacteria; kingdom Bacillati; phylum Actinomycetota; class Actinomycetes; order Kitasatosporales; family Streptomycetaceae; genus Streptomyces; species Streptomyces sp. NPDC050164. The sequence goes on along the minus strand of NZ_JBITJK010000004.1, from coordinate 253,006 downwards.
GCCAGACGAACGAGTGGAAGGACGGCGAGAGCCTCTTCCTGACCTGCTCGGTCTGGCGTCAGGCGGCGGAGAACGTCGCCGAGTCGCTCCAGCGAGGCATGCGCGTCATCGTGCAGGGCCGGCTGAAGCAGCGGTCCTACGAGGACCGTGAGGGCGTCAAGCGCACGGTCTACGAGCTGGACGTCGAGGAAGTCGGCGCCAGCCTGCGCAACGCCACGGCCAAGGTCACCAAGACCACCGGCCGCGGTGGCCAGGGCGGCTACGGCGGCGGCGGTGGCGGTGGCGGCCAGGGTGGCGGCGGCTGGGGCGGCGGCCCCGGTGGCGGCCAGCAGGGCGGCGGCGCTCCCGCTGACGACCCGTGGGCGACCGGCGCTCCCGCCGGTGGCAACCAGGGCGGTGGCGGCGGCTGGGGCGGTGGCTCCGGCGGCGGCCAGCAGGGCGGCGGCTACTCGGACGAGCCCCCCTTCTAGGGCGGGCTCGCACCCCAACTTCTTGATCACACAGGAGATACACCATGGCGAAGCCGCCTGTGCGCAAGCCGAAGAAGAAGGTCTGCGCTTTCTGCAAGGACAAGGTCACGTACGTGGACTACAAGGACACGAACATGCTGCGGAAGTTCATTTCCGACCGCGGCAAGATCCGTGCCCGCCGCGTGACCGGCAACTGCACGCAGCACCAGCGTGACGTCGCCACGGCCGTCAAGAACAGCCGTGAGATGGCGCTGCTGCCCTACACCTCCACCGCGCGATAAGGGAAGGGTGACCGACACATGAAGATCATCCTCACCCACGAGGTCTCCGGCCTCGGTGCCGCGGGCGACGTCGTCGACGTCAAGGACGGTTACGCTCGCAACTACCTGATCCCGCGGAAGTTCGCTATCCGCTGGACCAAGGGTGGCGAGAAGGACGTCGAGCAGATCCGTCGTGCTCGCAAGATCCACGAGATCCAGACCATCGAGCAGGCCAACCAGGTGAAGGCCCAGCTCGAGGGCGTCAAGGTCCGCCTGGCTGTCCGCTCCGGCGACGCCGGTCGTCTCTTCGGTTCCGTCACCCCGGCCGACATCGCTTCCGCGATCAAGGCTTCCGGTGGCCCCGAGGTCGACAAGCGCCGCATCGAGCTGGGCTCGCCGATCAAGACGCTCGGCGCTCACGAGACGTCCGTGCGTCTGCACCCCGAGGTTGCCGCCAAGGTCAACATCGAGGTCGTCGCGGCCTGAGTGCCGCGCTCGCTGAGGCAGTGAGCGATGGGGTCGCACCCTTCGGGGTGCGACCCCATCGCCGTTTCACGTGAAACACCGTGTTGGTGAAACGTCGTGTTTCACGTGAAACAGTCAGTGAGGGCCAAGTCCGCGGGTCAGCGAGTCGCGCCCGTCACGACCCAGCGGCCCGAGCGGGTCCGGAGCCACAGCGTCAGCATCCGCACGGTCATCATCAGCGTCATGGTGGCCCAGAGAGCGGTGAGCCCGCCGCCCAGCACCGGCACCAGCAGAGCGACCGGGGTGAAGACGGCCAGAGTGAGCAGCATCGCCCATGCCAGATAGGGGCCGTCGCCGGCGCCCATCAGGACTCCGTCCAGGACGAAGACGATGCCTGAGATCGGCTGTGAGAGGGCGACGATGAGCAGGGCGGGCAGCGCCACGTCCTTGACCGCGGAGTCACTGGTGAACAGGGGCAGGAACGCCGGGCGGGTGATGACGACCAGAATGCCCAGGACGACTCCGACGGCGATCCCCCATTCGACCATGCGACGGCATGCGTCGCGGGCGCCTTGTGCGTCACCGGCTCCGAGGTAGCGCCCGATGATGGCCTGTCCCGCGATGGCGATGGCGTCGAGGGCGAAGGCGAGCAGGCTCCACAGGGACAGGATGATCTGGTGTGCGGCGATGTCGGCATCCCCGAGACGGGCGGCGACCGCCGTGGCGATCATCAGGATCGCCCGCAGGGAGAGAGTGCGAACCAGCAGGGGTACACCGGCCTGTGCGGAGGCCCTGATCCCGGCGGCGTCCGGGCGAAGCGAGGCACCGTGCTTGCGCGCACCGCGCAGAACCACCGCGAGATAGACCACGGCCATGCCCCACTGGGCGATGACGGTGCCCCAGGCGGAGCCGGCGATCCCCAGGTCGGCGCCGTAGACGAGCCCCGCGTTGAGAGCGCCGTTGGCGACGAAGCCGGCGATGGCCACGTAGAGAGGGGTCTTGGTGTCCTGGAGGCCGCGCAGCACTCCGGTGGCGGCGAGGACGATGAGCATGGCCGGTATGCCGAGCGCGGAGATGCGCAGGTACGTGGTCGCAAAGGGAGCCGCCGCATCCGAGGCGCCGAAGAGGTCCACGACGGCGGATGCCGTCGGCAGGAGGACGGCGACGACGGCAGCGCCGAGGAGCAGTGCCAGCCAGATGCCGTCCATGCCCTGACGGATGGCGGCCTGGAGATCACCCGCGCCGACGCGACGGGCGACCGCCGCTGTCGTGGCGTAGGCGAGGAAGACGAAGACACTGACGGCGGTCATCAGCAGGGCGGAGGCGACGCCGAGGCCAGCGAGTTGGGCTGTGCCCAGATGGCCCACGATGGCGGTGTCGGCCATGAGGAAGAGTGGCTCGGCGACGAGGGAACCGAAGGCCGGCACGGCCAACGCGACGATCTCTCGGTCGTGCTGTCTCCGGCCGGTTCGGCGGCGCGCGGGGGCCTGTGTCATGTGCACCAATCTAATCGTCCACAGGTAAGAGATGCAAAGGTTTTGCACCCCTTACCTTCCGTCCAGCGGTGCGCACTGCTGTGCACCATTCGAAGCGATCTTGCGCCGGTTGGGGAAGTTTTTCTTCTGCACAGCCGGTGGACGGTAAAGTCGCAGGTCAGAGCCATCTCTTCGAAACGGCTAGGTGCTTGTTCACAGGCCTGTCCACCGGGTCGTGCACAGGTTTTGAGGAGTTCTCCACAGCATCTGGGCCGTCGTCCACATGGCCTGTGGATAACCAGATTGGCTGACGGTGCCGACAGGCCTAACGTGGTCCGGCGCCCGCTCCGTCCGCCGGTTTTCAAAACAGCACAAAACCGGCGTTGGCTAACCGGAGTTGGGCGTCTCATTTGTCAGTGCCGTGCCGTAGAAAAGAGGGGCACGGCGAGGTCTGCTGCGGCGGACGGGAGGAGGTGGCTCGGTGAGCATTTCCGAGCCCTTGGACGACCCGTGGGCCGACAGCGGTCCCAGTGATCGTCTGCCCGCCTCCCGCCGACGTGGCGACGGAGCCCGGGGCCGCGACGAGCAGCACGAGCGCGGCCGGGACAGCGGAGCATGGGAGGGCGACGCCGGCCCGGCGTTCGAGCGAGTACCACCGCAGGACATCGAGGCAGAGCAGTCCGTCCTCGGCGGCATGCTGCTCTCCAAGGACGCCATCGCCGACGTCGTCGAGATCCTCAAGGGCCACGACTTCTACAAGCCCGCACACGAGACGATCTACCAGGCCGTCCTCGACGTCTACGCCAAGGGCGAGCCGGCCGACCCCATCACGATCGCCGCCGAACTCACCAAGCGCGGCGAGATCAACAAGGTCGGCGGGGCCTCGTATCTGCACACCCTCGTCCAGACGGTGCCCACGGCCGCCAACGCCGCCTACTACGCGGAGATCGTCCACGAGCGGGCCGTGCTGCGCCGCCTGGTCGAGGCGGGTACGCGCATCACGCAGATGGGATACGCGGCCGACGACGACGTCGACGAGATCGTCAACCGCGCCCAGGCGGAGGTCTACGCGGTCACCGAGCAGCGCACCAGCGAGGACTATCTGCCGCTCGGCGACATCATGGAGGGCGCGCTCGACGAGATCGAGGCGATCGGCTCGCGCAGCGGCGAGATGACCGGTGTACCCACGGGGTTCACGGACTTCGACTCGCTCACCAACGGGCTGCACCCGGGCCAGATGATCGTCATCGCCGCGCGTCCCGCCATGGGTAAGTCGACGCTCGCGCTGGACTTCGCGCGGGCCGCCTCGATCAAGAACAACCTGCCGAGCGTGATCTTCTCGCTCGAAATGGGGCGCAACGAGATCGCGATGCGTCTGCTGTCCGCCGAGGCCCGGGTCGCCCTGCACCACATGCGGTCCGGCACGATGACGGACGAGGACTGGACGCGCCTGGCCCGGCGGATGCCGGACGTCTCGGCGGCCCCGCTCTACATCGACGACTCCCCGAACCTGTCGATGATGGAGATCCGTGCCAAGTGCCGCCGCCTCAAGCAGCGCAACGACCTCCGGCTGGTGGTCATCGACTACCTCCAGCTGATGCAGTCCGGTGGTTCGAAGCGGTCCGAGAGCCGCCAGCAGGAGGTCTCGGACATGTCCCGTAACCTCAAGCTGCTGGCCAAGGAGCTGGAGATCCCGGTCATCGCGCTCTCCCAGCTGAACCGTGGTCCCGAGCAGCGCACGGACAAGAAGCCGATGGTCTCCGACCTGCGTGAGTCCGGTTCCATCGAGCAGGACGCCGACATGGTCATCCTGCTGCACCGTGAGGACGCCTACGAGAAGGAGTCGCCGCGCGCGGGCGAGGCCGACCTGATCGTGGCCAAGCACCGAAACGGCCCGACGGCGACGATCACGGTCGCCTTCCAGGGTCACTACTCGCGGTTCGTTGACATGGCGCAGACCTGAGGCGGTGCCGGCGGCGAAATGAGGTCGACTCGCCGGGCCGGGCCAGGTGGACTTGGACCATGACGACACCTCAGGAAGAGCTGCTTCCCGCAACGAGTCGTGCGCTGCTGCACCGGATCGCCGTGGCTCAGGCGCAGGGGCGGGCCCCGTCGCTGGTCGCGGCCGTCGTCCGGGACGGGCGGGCGGTGTGGAACGGTGCCCGGACATCGGTGGAGGGGCAAGAGCCCGACGAGCACGTCCAGTACCGCATCGGCTCGATCACCAAGACCTTCACCGCCGTTCTCGTGATGCGTCTGCGGGACGAGGGACTGCTTGGGCTTGGTGACCCACTGGAGAAGTACGTGCCGGGTACCGGCGCGGGGGAGGCCACGATCGCCGAACTGCTCGCGCACACGGGCGGGCTGGCGGCCGAGTCGCCTGGTCCGTGGTGGGAGCGCACGCCCGGGTCCCTGCGGCCGGATCTGTCCGATGTGCTCGGTGAGCAGCCTCTCCTGCACCCCGTCGGCCGACGGCATCACTACTCGAACCCCGGCTACACGTTGCTGGGCGCGCTCGTGGAGGAGCTGCGGGGGACCTCCTGGGAGGAGGTACTACGGCGTGAAGTGCTCGAACCGCTGGGGCTCGATCGGACCGATGTGCGACCACAGGCCCCGCACGCGGGCGGTTGGGCCGTGCACCCCTGGGCGGACGTGCTGCTGCCCGAGCCCGCCGAGGACCTCGGTCGTATGGCACCCGCTGGTCAACTCTGGTCGACCACGGCAGATCTGGCCCGGTTCGCGGCCTTCCTGGTGAAGGGCGACGAGAGGGTGCTGAGCGCCGAGTCCCTGCGGGAGATGCGGACCCCGGCGGCGCCTGCGGAAGCCGCGGATGTGATGTCCGGTGACGCATACGGCCTCGGCATGCAGATTCAGCGCCGGCACGGCCGGCTGCTCGTGGGGCACAGCGGATCCCTGCCGGGCTTCCTGGCGAATGTGAGCATCAGCGTGGAGGACGACGTGGCGGCGGTCGTGCTGGCCAACTGCACCTCGGGCCCGCTGGTGTCCGGCGTCGCCGCCGATCTCGTCCGTATCGTCGCCGAGGCGGAGCCGCGCATCCCCGCCCCGTGGAAGCCACTGCGTGATGTCGACCCGTCGATGCTGGAGCTGACAGGGCAGTGGTACTGGGGCACGTATGCCTTCGCCCTGCGGCTCACGGCCGACGGGCTCGCCTCGCTGGAGCCGCTGTCCGGCAACGGGCGACGCTCGCGGTTCCGCCCGAACGGCGATGGCACCTGGACCGGCCTGGAGGGTTACTACGCCGGAGAGCTGCTGAAGGCCGTACGGCGGCCGGACGGATCCGTGAGCCATCTGGACCTCGGTTCGTTCGTGTTCACGCGTCAGCCGTACGACCAAGGGGCTCCTGTGCCGGGTGGGGTCGACCCGGAGGGTTGGCGTGGGATCGGTTAGACGGTGACGTGGATGGGGCTCTGTTTCACGTGAAACAGAGCCCCATCCACGTCGGTCACAACGGGAGCTTGAAGCCCGTGTGGGAGGCCGTGAAGCCGAGCCGTTCGTAGAAGCGGTGGGCGTCGGTGCGTGTGGTGTCGGAGGTCAGCTGGACCAACTGGCAGCCCTGCTGCCGGGATTCGTCGATCGCCCACTCGATGAGTTGTGTCCCCAGGCCGCTGCCGCGCTCATCGGCATGGACGCGTACGCCTTCGATGATCGACCTGGTCGCACCGCGCCGGGACAGCCCGGGAATGATCGAGAGCTGGAGCGTGCCGACGACACGGCCCTCCCGGACCGCCACGATCAAGTGCTGGTTCGGGTCGGCGCTGAGCCGCTCCAGCGCGGTCAAGTACGGGGTCAGGTCGTCTGGTGACTCGCGCTGTGCGCCCAAGGGGTCGTCCGCGAGCATGCCGACGATCGCGGGTACGTCGTCGGCGGCCGCGGGGCGTATCTCAAGATCTCCCATGGGCCGCACCCTACGCAGCAACGGCCGGGCCGTACGCAGGAACGGCCGGACCTTACGCAGGAACTGCCGGTGCGAGCGGCCCCTACGCGGGTACCGGAGCCTTCAGCGTCTCCACGACTCGGACCAGCGGGGCCAGCTCGGGGTTCTTCGCCGCCTCGTCGAGGGCCCCGCGCAGGGCGGTGTCGTTGGTCGGCCGTGCCTCTTCGAGCAGCTTGAGGCCCGCCTCGGTGACGTTCGTGTAGATGCCCCGGCGGTCGGTGGGGCAGAGGTAGCGCTCCAGGAGTCCGCGGTCCTCGAGCCGGGTGACCAGACGCGTGGTGGCGCTCTGGCTGAGGACGACCGCGTCGGCGACCTGCTTCATCTGGAGATGCCCTCCGTCCCCGTCGTGCTGCCGGCTCAGCACGTCGAGCAGGGAGTACTCGCGCGCGCTCAGATCGTGCTTGGCCTGTAGGGCGCGCTCGATGTGGGCCTCGATCCTCCCGTGCAGCAGGGAGAGGGCGCACCAGCTCTGGGCGAGAGCGGTGAGCGCGGGGTCCGTCGCTGTCATTGGCGTTTCCTCCGTCCCGGAGCGGCTGACACCCAGGATAGAGCAGGCCCGCAATTGACGGCTGTTGCATGTAGCCCGCGTGTGCAACTATTGTTCAGCGCACGCAAAGCGCTCCTGCAATCGTCTGGGAAGGTGTACCCCTCCATGCCTCTCGCGCTTATGGCCCTCGCGATCGGGGCCTTCGGAATCGGAACGACCGAGTTCGTGATCATGGGCTTGCTGCCCGAGGTCGCGGGCGACTACGGGGTCTCCATTCCCACCGCCGGATATCTGGTGACCGGCTATGCCCTCGGTGTCATGTTCGGCGCCCCGCTGATGACCGGTCTGGGCACCAAGGTCTCCCGCAAGCGGATGCTGATGCTGCTGATGGGCCTGTTCATCGTCGGCAACCTGCTCTCGGCACTCGCTCCCGCCTTCGCCGTCATGCTGATCGGCCGGGTCGTCGCCTCGCTGGCCCACGGCGCCTTCTTCGGTATCGGCTCGGTCGTCGCGGCCGACCTCGTCGCCCCGGACAAGAAGGCCGGAGCCATAGCGATGATGTTCACCGGCCTGACCGTCGCCAACGTCGTCGGCGTCCCGCTGGGCACGCTCGTCGGGCAGTCCGTCGGCTGGCGGGTGACCTTCGGCATCGTCGCCGCCCTCGGCGTCATCGGCCTGGCCGGTGTCGCCCGGCTCGTCCCCGACATGCCCAAGCCTGAGGGGGTGCGCCTGCGGCACGAACTCGCCGCCTTCAAGAACGTGCAGGTGCTGCTCGCGATGGCGATGACCGTCCTCGGCTTCGGCGGCGTCTTCGCGGCCATCACCTACATCGCTCCGATGATGACCCACACCGCGGGCTTCGCCGACGGCTCCGTCACCTGGCTGCTGGTCCTCTTCGGCATCGGCATGGTCGGCGGCAACCTCGTGGGCGGCAAGTTCGCCGACCGCGCCCTGATGCCCATGCTGTACGTCTCCCTGGGCGCCCTGGCCGTCGTCCTGGCGCTGTTCACCCTCACCGCGCACAACAAGCTGCTGTCGGCCGTCACGATCGCCCTGATCGGTGCCCTGGGCTTCGCCAGCGTCCCGCCGCTCCAGAAGCGGGTCCTCGACCAGGCGCACGGCGCGCCGACGCTGGCCTCCGCCGTGAACATCGGCGCCTTCAACCTCGGCAACGCCCTGTCCGCCTGGCTGGGCGGCCTCGTGATCGCGGCGGGCTTCGGCTACACCGCCCCCAACTGGGTCGGTGCCGCCCTGGCCGCGGGAGCCCTGGGCCTGGCCTTCCTCTCGGCCGCCCTCGAACGCCGTGCCGGTGCCCCCAGCACCGTCGTCACGGAATCCGCGCCGACCGAGCAGCGGACCGCCGTCCACCACTGAGCCACCGGGCCGACCAGGCTCACTGCCTCTTCCCCGGCCCGGACCAGCACGACCCTGCACGTTTCTAGGAGAACCACCTCATGAGCACCACCACCGCGGTCGCCCCACTGACCACTCACGACGCCGACGTCCTCGTCACCGCCGCCCGGCGTGCCGCCGAGGCCGCGGATGTCACCGTGAGCGTCACCATCCTGGACGCGGGCGGCCATCTGCTCGCCTTCCGGCGTGACGACCGTGCCGTGCTGATCTCCGGCGAGACCAGCACCCGCAAGACCTACACGGCCTCCAGCTGAACGCGCCCACCGCCGACCTCGTGGACGCCGTGCAGCCCGGAGGCCTCTTCCACACCCTGCCCACCGCGCTCGACCGGCCGCTGCTGTTCATCGCCGGCGGTGTGCCGGTGCACCGCGACGGCCGCCTGATCGGCGCGATCGGTGTCGGCGGTGGTGCGCCGGAGCAGGACCACGCCTTCGCCACAGCCGCCGTGGAGGCCCTCGCCTGACCGGGCCCCTTCAGCGAGACGACGCCGGTTCCCCGAACCCCTGGGGAGTCGGCGTTCGTCGTATCAGGGCCCTTCAGCCCGCCGCGACCGTGACCGGGGCGAACCGACGACTCCAGTCCCCGGGCAGCTCGGTGATCCTGTACGACATCACCGAGTTGAAGGCGACGGAGACCAGACCTCGCTCCTTCGCCCACGCGAGCAGCTCGGTGTGCCGTACGTCGATGTCGGTGCGCAGGGGACGGTCGGTGTGGGCTGCGAGGGAGGCGATGAGTGCTTGGGCCACCGACGTGTCACGCGCGATGAGCGGGCCGACGACATGCGTATCCATGTTGGGCCAGGCGGCCGCGTACCCGATGATCCGCCCGTCCTCCTCCGCCACACGCAGCTGGTCGGCGAAGGCCGGCAGTCGGGTGATGATGTGGGTGCGGTCGGTCCCGAACGCCTGCTCGTCGAGCCGGAGGATCGCAGTGAGGTCCTCGGCGGTCGCGGCACGGGTGGCGACCGCCGGCTGCGGCCCGCCTGGAGTGAAACGCCCGCACACCATCTCTGCCCGCCCGGTGACCTTGAAGCCGAGTTCCTCGTAGAGGGGTTGGCCGTACGGTGTCGCGTGCAGGGTGAGGGGTGTGGTGCCCATCGCGGAGACGACGTGGCGCATCAGTCGGCGTCCCACGCCCTGTCGGGTGTGCCGTGCGGCGACCAGGACCATGCCGATCGCCGCGAGGGCGGGGCGCTCCGGCGGTCCGTACTCGGTGACGACACAGGCGCTCACGAGGCCGCCGTCGGGGTCGTCGATGCCGTAGCCCTTCCCGGCCGTGAGGAGGAAGCCCCACTTGTGCTCCTCCCGTAGCCACCCCCGGTCCTCGGACAAGTCGGCGCAGGCGGCGAGATCGCGGAGCGTCAGACGGCGGATGGGCAGGGAGGCAAGGGAAGGAGTCGGCACGCAGGTCAGGCTGTCCGACCGGAGCCCCTGACGTCCACCGCTTTCCCCGGACAGATACGAGCTTTTGGCTAGTTTTAGCCGACTGCACAGAGCGCGGACAGACGCCGGACGTTTCACGTGAAACACAAGCCCGTCGCCCGCTATTGACGGTACCGATGATTCGCGCCCTGCCCTCATTCGTGACGGGGCAAGGGGGGACTTGTGTGCACAGCGGTGGCCGGTAGGGTCGACTCCGGTTCACGTCCGGGGCGGGCGCCCCGTTCTGTGTGGGCCGCGTACAGGGCAATGCAGCCTAATGGGACGGAGAGATCGAAGACCCGCGTTTCCGGATATGCGACCGAGCCGCCCAGGCGAGTGGGAAGCTCAGGTGAGAGTACTGCGGTCAATGTCACACTCTTGTCTTACTTGTCCGTACAGAGCCGAAACACGGGTTGAATGTGGCCGCATTGGCCGCGACACCGGATGGGAACGCAGTCCGTCCACGGGGGAAAGCAGGCACCTTCCGACTGGGGAAGTGCGCAGACCGACCGAAAGATGCTCGAGGCGAGGCACACCATGGACGCTCCGACCACCACGTCGGCCGACAACGGCACTTCTGGCGGCGGGAGCGGCTGGTTCACGCCCCGCAACAAGCCGACGCCGACGCCGGGTAACGAGCCCGAGACGCCGGACGGCCGTCGACCGGCCGTGATACGCCCGGTGGGCCGGCAGACGGCCGACCCGGCGGCACCGGCAGACGGCGCAGTGGCTCCACCCGCCTCGACGACAGACGGCGCTCCAGACGGCGCGAGCACCGGTGCGCCGGACCAGGAGCGCGAATCCCCGGACGCGATACCCGCGCCCGGCCCCATAGCCGCACCCTCCACCCCCTCTCCGGCACCCTTCACCTCCTCTCCCGCACCCTCCGCCCCTTCTCTCGCGGCCTCGTCGCCACGACACGCGCCCACGACGGTCCCACCGGCCCATGCGCCCTTCGCCGCCGCCACGGCTCCTCCCGCCGAGCCGCGCGTACCCGTCCAGCGGCCCGCACCGGTGTCGCCCCCGGAACCAGCCGCCCCCGCCCCGGCCGCGGAAGCGTCACCGGACGCCATCCTCATTCGCCGCGCCATGGCAGAGGTCGCGCCCGTGGCCGACAAGGTCACCTCGTACTTCTACGCCCTGCTCTTCGTCCGCCACCCCGACCTGCGCTCACTCTTCCCGGCCGCGATGGACACCCAGCGGGACCGGCTGCTCAGAGCGCTGCTCACGGCCGCCGAGCACATCGACAACACCGATGTCCTGGTCGACTACCTGCAGAACCTCGGCCGGGGCCACCGGAAGTACGGAACGCGGGCCGAGCACTATCCGGCCGTCGGCGAATGCCTGATCGGCGCGCTGAGCAAGTACGCCGCCGGGGTCTGGGATCAGGAGATGGAGGCGGCCTGGGTCCGGACGTACACCGCGATCTCCCAGATCATGATCGACGCGGCGGCCGCCGACGAACTGCGTGCCCCGGCCTGGTGGTACGCCGAGATCGTCACGCACGACCTCAGGACCCCGGACGTCGCGGTCGTCACCGTCCGCCCCGACCAGCCCTACCCCTTCCTCGCCGGGCAGTACACGAGCCTGGAGACCCCCTGGTGGCCCCGGATATGGCGGCACTACTCCTTCGCCTCGGCGCCCCGCTCCGACGGCCTGCTGTCGTTCCACGTGAAGGCCGTCCCGGCGGGCTGGGTCTCCAACGCCCTGGTGCACCGCGCCCGCCCCGGTGACATCGTCCGGCTCGGCCCGCCCGCCGGCTCCATGACCGTCGACCACACCACCGACAGCGGACTGCTCTGCCTGGGCGGCGGCACCGGCATAGCCCCCATCAAGGCGCTGGTCGAGGACGTCGCCGAGCACGGCGAACGCCGGCAGGTCGAGGTCTTCTACGGGGCCCGCACCGACCACGACCTGTACGACATCGACACCATGCTCCGCCTCCAGCAGAGCCACCCCTGGCTCTCGGTCCGCGCGATCATCGACCAGCAGGCACACCAGCAGCTTCCGGACGCGGTACGCGCCTACGGGCCGTGGCACGAGTACGACGCCTACCTGTCGGGTCCGCCCGGGATGATCCGCAGCGGTGTGGACGCCCTGCGGGACATCGGCATTCCGTCGGAGCGCATACGGCACGACTCCGTGGAGGAACTGGTCGCGACCGGGTCCTGATCCGCGCTCGGTGTCAGCCCAGGTCGGGGGCGTGCATGGCGCGTACGCCCTCGATGTTGCCGTCCAGGTAGTGCCGCAGCGACAGCGGAACGAGATGGACGGAGGCGATTCCGACCCGGGTGAAGGGCACGCGCACGATCTCGTACTCGCCGACGGGCTCGTCCACCTCGGGGCCGTGGCGCAGGGAGGGGTCCATGGACTCCAGGTGACAGACGAAGAAGTGCTGCACCTTCACGCCGGTCGCGCCGCCGTCGTCCCCGATGTGCTCCACGGTGTCCACGAAGCAGGGCACCACGTCGGTGATCTTCGCGCCGAGTTCCTCGTACACCTCGCGGTGCAGGGCGTGGACGACGGTCGAGTCGCTGGGCTCGACCCCGCCGCCGGGAGTGAGCCAGTAGGGATCCATGCCCGGCTTGGTGCGCTTGATCAGGATCAGGTCGTCACCATCCAGCAGAACGGCACGGGCGGTGCGCTTGACCACAGGTCGGACGGTCATGGGTGAAATGTGGCCCGGCTGGTTCCACGTGAAACATCGCGAAACGTCACCGGACGGGCTCTCAGAGTGAGGCACTGTCCGGGCAGCCGTCATCCGCGCCCGCGCAACCTGGCACCCGCCCTCGGGCGCCTCGTCAGCACCAGTCGGCCGCCGCCCGCTGCAACCACTCGTGGGCCCGCGCGATATGGGGCATCGCGAGCGTCCCGGTGCGCACCACCAGGAAGTACGTACGCAGCGGCGGCACCGCAGGCTCGTGCAGGGCGACGACGTCACCTCGCTCCAACGCCTCCGCGCACAGATAGCGGGGCAGCACCGCCAAGCCCGCGCCCGCGACCGCGCACGCCAGGACCGCACGCAGGTCGGGGGCGACGACGGTGCCGGGAGCGGCCGGGCGCGAGTCGAAGACGGAGGCCCAGTAGCGGGAGACGAAGGGCAGCGACTCGTGCACCTCCACCACGGGCACCTGCTCCAGGGCCGGCTCCGGCTTGCGGTCCGGCTGCCCGGCGCCGGTCTGTTCGGCCCAGCGCGGGGCGGCGACCAGGACGTGCTCCTCGTCGCAGAGCGCAGTCGCCGTGAGCAGGGCACCGCGCGGACGGGCCGTGCTGATGGCCAGATCATGATGCCCGGCGGAAAGCCCTTCCAGCGTTTCCTCGGCGTTCCCGAAGGAAGCGCGCAAGGCGAAGCCCTGGCCGTCCTCACCGGTCAGCTCCGTGAGGGCGGGCAGGGCCCGTTCCGCGGTGAACTCCAAAGGCCCGGCGAGGTGCAGCGTCCGTAAGGAGGAGTCGTCGTCGAGACCGGTCTCGGTTATCTCCACCAAGGCGTCGAGATGCGGTGCGGCCTTGTGGGCGAGTTCATCGCCGATGCTGGTCGGGGTCACGCCGCGGGCCTGCCGCAGGAACAGGGGGCGGCCCAGCTGCCGTTCCAGCGTGCGGATCTGTGAGGTGACGGCCGGCTGGGAGAGGCCGAGCAGGGCGGCGGCGCGGGTGAAGGAACCGGCCCGGTGCACGGTCACGAAGGTCCGCAGCAAGGCCAGATCCACACCGCTCTCCCCTCTTCGGCCCCGCTCCCGCCCCCCGACCGCGCCCAACTATAAATAAGTCGATAGGTCTCTGTCGCTACTGTGATTGGACACTGACAGAGAGTCAACTAGCCTTGGTCGCGCGGTTCTTGCGCGCGGAACCGGGGGACGGTCCGAGCCACGAGGGGGGAGGCTCGGACCGTCCGTGGGGGAGGGTCAGGCCGCCGACGCGTCCAGCGCCCGCAGCACATCGGCCACCAGGTCCTCCGGATCCTCGGCGCCGACCGACAGGCGGATGAAGCCCTCCGGCACCGCGTCGCCGCCCCAGCGTCCGCGCCGTTCGGCCGTGGACCGCACTCCGCCGAAGCTCGTCGCGTCGTCCACGAGCCGCAGGGCGTCGAGAAAACGGTCGGCACGCGCGCGTGTGGGCAGCGTGAACGACACCACGCACCCAAAGCGCCGCATCTGCTGCGCGGCGATCTTGTGCGCGGGGTCGCCCGGCAGCCCGGGATAGCGCAGCCCGGTCACCTCGGGCCGCTCGCGCAGCGCCTCGGCGACCGCCAGGGCCGTCGCGCTCTGCCGGTCGACCCGCATCTGGAGCGTCGCGATGGAACGGTGCGCGAGCCAGGCCTCCATCGGCCCGGGAACGGCACCGACGATCTTGCGCCAGCGGCGTACGGCGGCCATGGCCTCGGGATCCCGGCCGACGACGTAGCCCAGGAGGATGTCGCCGTGACCGGTGAGCTGCTTGGTGCCGCTGGCCACCGCGAAGTCGGCGCCGAGCTCCAGAGGGCGCTGGCCGAGCGGTGTCGCGAGGGTGTTGTCCACGGCCACCAGGGCGCCACGCGTATGTGCCGCCTCTGCGAGCCGCCTGATGTCACACACGTCGAGCCCGGGGTTCGACGGGGTCTCGATCCACAGCAGCTTCGCGCCGTCGAGGACGTCGAGCTGGGCGTCGCCGCCGGTGGGGGCGGTGCGCACCTCGATGCCGTACGCCTCCAGCTGGGCGCGCACCAGGGGCAGCGCCTGGTAGCCGTCGTCGGGCAGGACGCATATGTCCCCGGCGCGCAGCTGGGAGAAGAGCACCGCCGAGGTCGCGGCCATGCCGGAGGCGAACACGAGCGTCTCGACGCCGTCCTGCCCGGGCGCCTCCAGCTGGCCGACGGCGCGCTCCAGCAGCGTCCAGGTCGGGTTCTCGTCGCGGCCGTATGTGTAGGGGCCGGTGGGCTCGCCCGGCAGGTGGTAGTGGGCGGCGAACACCGGGCCGGGCAGGGTGGGCTCGTACTTGGCCGGCTCGGGCAGCCCGGCCCGCACCGCGCGCGTGCCGTCACCGGCATCCGCGGCCATCTGGTCGACGGCGCGCGGCACCCGCCCCGCGGCACCCGCCGCCGGACCGGCGTCGCCTGTCACCCGATGCGCGTCGCCCGTCGCGGATTCGCTCATGCCGCCTGTCCCTCCACGTCCCCACGCACCGCGGCGAGCAGACCGGCGCTCGCCGCCTCCACCATCTCAAGGCACTCCTCGAAGCCCTCGGCGCCTCCGTAGTAGGGGTCCGGCACGTCGAGGTCGTCGCCTGCGGGGGGGTCGTACGAACGCAGCAGACGCACCTTCTGCGCGTCCTGTTCCGTGGGAGCGAGGCGGCGCAGCGCCCTGAGGTGGCCGGAGTCGAGGGCGACGACCAGGTCGAGGCGGGAGAACCACGACGGCTGGAACTGCCGGGCCGTGTGGCCGGTGGCGTAGCCGTTCTCCGCCAGGACGGCCACCGTGCGCGGGTCGGCGCCGTCGCCCTCGTGCCAGCCGCCCGTGCCGGCGCTGTCGACCTCGACCAGGCCGTCGAGACCGGCCTCCGCCACGCGCGCGCGGAAGACGATCTCGGCCATCGGGGAACGGCAGATGTTGCCCGTGCAGACGAAGCAGACGCGGTACGTCATGCGCGCTCAGTCCTTGTCGGGCAGGACGACGTTCAGCGCCCAGGAGACGACAGAGATGATCAGGCCGCCCAGGACGGCCGTCCAGAAGCCCTCCACGTGGAAGCTGAGGTCGAGCTGGTCGGCCAGCCACGAGGTGAGCAGCAGCATCAGCGCGTTGACGATCAGGGTGAACAGGCCGAGCGTCAGGATCAGCAGCGGGAGGCTGAGGAGCTTGACGACCGGCTTGACCAGGAAGTTCACCAGGCCGAAGATCAGCGCGACGATGATCAGGGTGCCGATCTTCTTGCCCGTGCTGTCACCGGTCAGGGTGATCTTGTCGAGCAGCCATACGGCGACTGCCAGGGCACCCGCGTTGGCGATCGTCTTGACTAGGAAATTCATCATGTGTCTGATCGTGGCAGACCTGATCGGGCATGGGCACAAGAGGCAGGGGCGGACAAGGCGATGAAGGCATTCCGGCTGGATGAACTGGAGGCGGAGCGCGCCGCCAACGAGGGCGCCTACCTGCAGTTTCTGCGGGAGCAGAACATGTCGGTCGGCCTGTACGCCCTCGATGCGGGCGATCAGGATCCACAGAAGCCGCACAATCAGGACGAGGTCTACTTCGTTGTGAGCGGCCGCGCCGCGATCACCGTCGGCCTGGAGACGACGCAGGTGGCACGCGGCAGCGTGATCTACGTACCGGCCGGCGTCGCGCACAAGTTCCACCACATCACCGAGGACCTGAGGGTGCTGGTGGTCTTCTCTCCGCCCGAGAGGTGACGGACCGTCTCGGGGTTCCCTAGGGGTTCGGTCAGGGGGAGACAAGGGGCGCGAGGCCCCCGCCGGGCCCTCTTTCGGACCTAGCATCGAGTGCAGGACATCAGAGATCCAGAGGTACCGACAGGACCCGGCACTCGAACGGGCGGAGAGGTAAGGACGAGGGCGATGCGAGAGATCTTCACGGGACTGCCGTGGTGGGTGAAGTGGATCGCGGTGCCGGTCATCGCCCTGGTCGTGTTCGGCGGGCTGATCGCCAACGTGGTCGGGTTCGTCATCGGACTGCTCTTCAAGGTGCTGGTCTTCGTGGCGCTGGTCGGCGGACTGATCTACGTCGTACGGAAGTTCACGTCGAGTTCATCGTCGCGCAGCGACTGGTGAGACCCGTGGGAAACCGGTGGGGGTAGCGGGAAACACCCGGGGCCACCGGTTCCCTCGGCCGGGGGAAGTTTCCCCTCCGGGCCGTCTGCGTGCGGTGGCAGACGAATAGAGTCCGGAACTCGACGCGGGGACGTCCCCCGCGAGCGGCGTACACCCCCGCCCGTGTCCATCGGCACGGTCTACCCCCTCGCGCTTCGGGAGTGACCCTTGGCCCCGGCTGACACCGCACGTGTCCACCTGCACACCGTCCCCGCGCAACCCCGCTCGGCGTCACCCTCCGAGCAACCGCCTCCCGCCACGCCACCCCCTCCGGCGACCCTCATCGGATCCGTGCAGCGCGCGATGCGCCTGCTGGAGACCGTCGCCGCGCACGAATACGGCGCCCCCGCCAAGCAGCTGGCCCGGGAGACCGGGCTGGCCCTGCCCACGACCTACCACCTGCTGCGCACCCTCGTGCACGAGGGCTATCTCCGCCGGGACAAGGGCCTGTTCTTCCTCGGTGAGGCTGCCGAGCGGCTGAGCAGCAGCGGGGCACGGCAGAAACGTCGCAGCACCGTCGTCGACGCGCTCGCACACTGGCGGGACATGCTCGGCGTCCCCGTGTACTACGCGGTGTACCGCGAGGGCGAGATCGAGGTCATGTGCGTCTCCGACACCCCGGGCACTCCCGCGGTCGAGGAGTGGGCCGACTTCCGGGAGACCGGGCACGCGCACGCCATCGGGCAGTGCCTGCTGTCCCAGCTGGACGAGGAGGCCCGACGGGACCACCTCGACCGCTATCCGGTGCAGGCCCTCACGCCGTACACCGTGCGGGACAACCACAGCCTGCTGCGCCGTCTGGAGCGAGTGCGGCGCATGGAACCTGTGATCGAGCGTCAGGAGTACGCCCTTGGCGCCGTCTGCGCGGCGATTCCGCTCACCCTCGGCACCACGGCCGCGACGCTGGCCATCTCCCTGCCTGCCCACCAGGAGGACCGGCTGCTGCCGGCGGCCCGCCAGTTGCAGGGCGAAGTCGGGCGTCTGCTCGGGTCGCTCGCGCTCTCTATCAGTATGTGAAAACTCACTCCTTGTGATCTGCTGTGTACGTTCAGCAAGATTCCACCAAGTGTCAGAGGTTCGTTCCCGGCCAGTCCACGGCGAATGACGGGGTTAGCGATGCGCGAGTCCGTACAGGCAGAGGTCATGATGAGCTTTCTCGTGTCCGAGGAGCTCTCCTTCCGCATTCCGGTGGAGCTGCGCTATGAGACCAGTGATCCCTATGCCGTGCGGCTCACCTTCCACTTGCCCGGTGATGCCCCGGTGACATGGGCTTTCGGCCGGGAGCTGCTGATCGACGGGGTCGGCCGTCCGTGCGGGGAGGGCGACGTGCGGGTCACGCCCGTCGAACCGGACTCGCTGGGCGAGGTGCTGATCCGGCTTCAGGTGGGCAGTGACCAGGCGCTGTTCCGGTCGTCGACGGCACCGCTCGTCGCCTTCCTCGACCGCACCGACAAGCTGGTGCCGCTGGGCCAGGAAGGCTCGCTCGCCGATTTCGACGCCCATCTCGACGAGGCCCTGGACCGCATCCTGGCGGAACAGGGCGCCGGCTGAGACATCCGTCGGGCGGAACGGTGGAGTAACGCTTCACCGGATGCCGCCGAGCTGTGCAGGAACGCTTCTCCGTACGGCGGGACAGATGGCTTCTGAGTTGGCGAGCCGTCAGCGCTTGCGGCGCCGGCCCTTCCCCCCGCGTGCCGGGGCCACGGCGGCCTCCACGGCGGGCTGCGCTCCCGGGCGGTCGGCCGAGACCACCAGCGCGGCCAGGGCCGTGGTGACCGGCACCGAGGCGACCAGGCCGATCGAACCGATCAGCGTGCGCACGATCTCCTCCGCGACCAGCTCGCTGTTGGCGACCGTCCCGACACCGCTCTGCGCGATGGAGAACAGCAGGAGCAGCGGCAGGGCGGCACCCGCGTAGGCGAGGACGAGCGTGTTGACGACCGAGGCGATGTGGTCGCGGCCGATCCGGATACCCGCGCGGTAGAGGCCGCGCCAGCCCATGGACGGGTTGGCCTCGTGCAGCTCCCAGACCGCCGACGTCTGCGTGACCGTCACGTCGTCGAGCACACCCAGCGAGCCGATGATGACGCCGGCGAGCAGCAGACCGCTCATGTCGATCGTCGGGTAGAGGCCGTGGATCAGACCGGTGTTGTCGTCGGTGTTGCCCGTGAGCGCGGCCCAGCCGATGAACAGCGAGCCGAGGACGCCGATCAGCAGCAGTGAGATGAGGGTGCCGAGCACCGCCACGGATGTCCGGGCCGACAGGCCATGACACAGATACAGGGCGATGAGCATGATGGCGCTCGCGCCCACCACCGCCACGAGCAGCGGGTTCGAGCCCTGGAGGATGGCGGGCAGGATGAAGAGGTTCAGCACCAGGAAGCTGATGGCCAGCGCGACCAGGGCCATGACACCGCGCAGCCGCCCGACGACCACGACGGCGAGGGCGAAGATGCCGGCGAGCAGCGCCATGGGCAGGCGTCGGTTGATGTCGGTGACCGAGTACTGGAGGTCCCTCGGCGCGGAGGGCTCGTAGGCGACCACGACCTCCTGGCCCTCGTGCAGCTGGCGGGACTGATCGGGCTGGACGATCTCGGTGAAGGTGCGGCCCTTGTCCTTGCCGCTGTCGACCCGGATCGTCGCCCGCTTGCAGGTGCCGTTCTCCTGCTGCACCGCGGAGGAACCCTCGGCGGTGGAGGTGTCGCCGGTCGGCGGGACACCCGAGGCGCCGGCCTCCTTGCAGCTCACCTCCACGACCTTGGTGACCGAGGCCTGCTGCGTCTGCCGGTCGAAGCCGACGCCGGTGCGCTCGTGCGGCGGGGCGCCGCCCGGCCACAGCACGGCGAGACCGACCAGCACGGCAGCGGCGAAGGGGATCAGGACCGCCGCGATGACCTTGCGCAGGTGCATGGAGACGGGCGTGGCAGGACCGTGGTTGTGACCGTGCGGGTGCCCGTGTCCGCCGCCCGGCGCGGGGCCGGGTCCGTTTCCGTGACCGCCGCCTCCGCCGTGCCCGTGGCCGCCGCCGGGACCGTGTCCTTCGCCGTGACCATGGTCTTCGCCGTGTCCGTCGCCTCCCCCGTGACCGTGGCCTTCGCCGGGCCTGTCGCCTCCCTCGGGGCCGGAGCCGTGCCAGCCTCCGGAGCCGGCACCATACGCCCCGGCCGGGTCGGCGCCCTGCCCGTTCCTGGGACCGGGCCCGTGCCCGGGCGCTTGTCCCCGGGCAGGCCCCAGCCCGCCCGGGGCGGCGAAATCGTGCCCGCGCCCACGGCCGTTGCCGGTGCCGGCGCCGGATCCGCGGGGCGGTTCGGGCGGTGGGTAAGGAGGACGCTGCGTCGTGGTCACCGACCGATCATCGCAAGAACGAGGGGGGCCCTCTGTTCACCGCGCCAGAATTGCCGCTAGCGTGGAGGCACCTTTTGTACACGCGGGAGCTCGGAGCACCGGGCTGAGAGGGCGCTGACCTCCGTCCCAGCGATGTTTCACATGAAACATCACCGAAGTCGAGTGATGTTTCACACGAAACGTCGGCAGACGGAAGCCGCTGCGTCGACCGCCGAACCTGTTACCGGGTAATGCCGGCGTAGGGAGTAGGTCTCATGACCAACAAGGACGCACGCACGCCTGCCTCCGTTCAGGACGCACAGTCCGAGGAGGCCGGGAAGTCCATCGGCTGGCACAAGGCGTATGTCGAGGGCTCTCGCCCCGACCTGCGGGTGCCGGTCCGTCAGGTGCATCTCACCAACGGGCAGTCGGTCACGCTGTACGACACGTCGGGCCCGTACACCGATCCGCTCGTCGACACCGACGTCCGCAGGGGCCTGTCGCCGCTGCGCGAGAACTGGATCATCGCCCGTGGCGACACCGAGGAGTACGCGGGCCGACCTGTCCGTCCCGAGGACGACGGCATCAAGCACACCTCGCCGCGCGGGGGCCTGCGCAACCTCGACGCCGTCTTCCCAGGACGGCCGCGCCAGCCGCGTCGCGGCAAGGACGGCAAGGCGGTCACGCAGCTCGCGTACGCCCGCCGCGGCGAGATCACGCCCGAGATGGAGTACGTGGCCATCCGGGAGAACGTTTCGCCCGAGGTGGTCCGCGACGAGATCGCGGCGGGCCGGGCGGTGCTGCCGGCCAACGTCAACCACCCGGAGATCGAGCCGATGATCATCGGCAAGCGGTTCCTGGTGAAGGTCAACGCCAACATCGGCAACTCCGCGGTGACGTCCTCCATCGAGGAGGAGGTCGAGAAGATGACCTGGGCGACCCGCTGGGGTGCCGACACGGTCATGGACCTGTCCACCGGCCGCAACATCCACACCACGCGCGAGTGGGTGCTGCGCAACTCCCCCGTCCCCATCGGCACCGTGCCGCTCTACCAGGCCCTGGAGAAGGTCGACGGCCGGGCCGAGGAGCTGACCTGGGACATCTACAAGGACACCGTCATCGAACAAGCCGAGCAGGGCGTGGACTACATGACGGTCCACGCGGGCGTGCGCCTGGCGTACGTGCCACTGACGGCCAACCGCAAGACCGGCATCGTCTCGCGCGGCGGCTCGATCATGGCCGCCTGGTGCCTCGCGCACCACAAGGAGTCGTTCCTGTACGAGAACTTCGAGGAGCTCTGCGAGATCCTCGCCGCGTACGACGTCACGTACTCCCTCGGCGACGGCCTGCGGCCGGGCTCGATCGCGGACGCCAACGACGAGGCGCAGTTCGCCGAACTCAGGACTCTCGGGGAACTCAACCGGATCGCGAAGCGTTTCAACGTACAGACCATGATCGAAGGCCCGGGCCACGTCCCGATGCACAAGATCAAGGAGAACATCGACCTTCAGCAGGAGATCTGCGATGAAGCTCCGTTCTATACGCTCGGCCCGCTGACCACCGACGTCGCGCCGGCGTACGACCACATCACCTCCGGCATCGGTGCCGCGATGATCGCCTGGTGGGGCACGGCCATGCTGTGTTACGTCACGCCCAAGGAGCACTTGGGCCTGCCGAACCGTGACGACGTCAAGACCGGCGTCATCACCTACAAGATCGCCGCCCACGCAGCGGACCTCGCCAAGGGACACCCGGGTGCCCAGGAGTGGGACGACGCGCTGTCCGACGCCCGTTTCGAGTTCCGGTGGGAGGACCAGTTCAACCTCGCCCTCGACCCGGACACGGCACGGGAGTACCACGACGAGACCCTGCCGGCGGAGCCCGCCAAGACGGCTCACTTCTGCTCGATGTGCGGTCCCAAGTTCTGCAGCATGAAGATCTCACAGGACATCCGCCGTGAACACGGCGGCACACAGGCCGAGATCGAGGACGGCATGGCCCAGAAGTCGAAGGAGTTCGCGGCGAGCGGGAACCGCGTGTACCTGCCCATCGCGGACTGATCCGCCCGCACACAGGCCGAGGGCCGGGGACCGGTGGTCCCTGGTCCCCTGGCCCGCGGGAGCGGTCTGGTCCCTGGCGCAGACCCGACGGCTACTCCGGCTGGTGTTCCGGTCCTCCGAAGTCCGGGCTGGTGTAGTCCGGGCTGCTGAAGCTCGGCCGCGAGCCGCGGTTGCCGTCCTTAGGGCTGGTGAAACCCGGGCGGTCGTAGCCGAGGTGCGGGATGCGGCTGACCGGCGTGGACGGGGAGGTGTGGTGCAGCGCGGCGGCCGTACTCGGGTCGACGAGGGCCTCCCGGAGGAAGGGCAGGATGCCTTGTTCCAGCAGGGCCTCGCGCCAGGCCTCCCTGGCCCGGTCCACTTCCCCCTGCAGTTCGCCGTGCGGACCGCTTTCGGCCGTCGGCTTGTTGCGCAGGGCGGTGATCAGCAGTCCCACCGCGGCGACGAGGATCGCGACCGCGGTCACGGCGCCGAACACCCAGCCCGTGGTGAGCATGGTCCGGGCGAACGTCTGCTCGGGGTTGAGCATCTGGAGGATGTAGCCGACGAGCAGGAAGATCGCCGCGGCGGTTCCGGCGAGGACGGGGGCGAGGACGGCGACGACGGCGATGGCGCCCGCGCCGGCGGTCTCGGCGACCTCCCCCATGGTGGCGGCGAGGCCTGCCGCGCCCGTGTCCGGCTCGGAGGAGCCGGATTCACGCACGGCCGGTTGGCTGGACGGCGCCGGCTGGCGCAGTTCCTCGCGGACCTTGACGTAGTGCTGGTACTCGGTCGACGCGGCCGCCGTGATGAGCGCGGTGGCGTTCAGCGCCATGGTGCGCAGTTGTTCGGGGTTGAGCCGCTGTCCGACAGCGGCCAGTTCCGGACGGTGTGGGGCGGAGCGCAGCGCCTCATCGAGGATCCGCTCGTATTCCTGGCGGTCCTCGCTCAGCAGGTGCTGCGGAACGCTGTTCATGTGCATCCCCCGATGCTCCGTAGGGCTTGGGGCTCGGCATGCTGACGAGCCGTCGGGCAGAAACGGAGGGGAGCCTGCTACGGATAAGCCGATGGTAGAGCCGTGAAGGTGGGCCGTGACAGGGGGTTTACCGAAATTGACCCCTCACCGGTCCGGTCCTGTGACGGGAAACGCCTGCCCGGTGAACGCTCACGTACCCAGCGGCAGTTGCTGGACCAGCAGCTTTCCGGCCATGGTCACGCCGCCGTCCATGGCGATGGCGAGTCCGTCGGCATAGACGTGCGGTCCCTCGACCACGGGGTCGGTGCTGTCCTCGTCCTCCTCGGAACCGACCTCCCCCAGCAGATACGGAATCGGGCTGTGTCCGTGAACGATGCGGGTGCCCCCGTACGTATCCAGCAGGGAGCGCACGGCGTCCGCGCCGCCCTCGTCACGGAAGGAGAACCGCTTGGTGAACTTGCGGAACAGGTCCCAGACCTCGTCCGCGTCGTTGCGCGTGAGCGTCTCGCGGACGGTGTCGTTGACCTCTTCGATGGAGCGGCCGTAGTCGAGGTAGGCGGTGGTGTCGGAGTGGACGAGCAGATGGCCGTCGACCTCCTCGACGGCGTCCAGGCGGGCCATCCATTGCAGGTGGTGGTCCTGGAGGCGGTCCATGTCGGTCTTCTGGCCGCCGTTGAGCAGCCAGGCCGCCTGGAAAGTGGCGGTGCCCGCGCCGGAGTTGACGGGGGTGTCGCCGAACCGCTTGGCGCCGAGCAGCAGCAGCTCGTGGTTGCCCATGAGCGCCTTGCAGTAACCGCCGGCCGCGGCGGCCTCGGCGGACAGCCGCATCACCAGGTCGATCACGCCGATGCCGTCCGGTCCGCGGTCGGTGAAGTCGCCGAGGAACCACAGCCGGGCGGTGCCCGCGCACCAGTGACCGGCGGTATCGAGGAGGCCCTTGTCCTGGAGGGCCGCCACCAGCTCGTCGAGGTAGCCGTGCACGTCACCCACCACGTACAGCGGGCCCTGCCCGGTGTCGGCCTGCGGGGCCGCGACGGCCTCGGGGTCGACGGTCACCTGGACGGTGTCTCCCCGGTGGATCACGGGAAGATCGCGCTCGGTCGGCGTGTACCCCTCGGGGTAGGTCTCCTCGGTCGGCGGGGCCACCTCGCCGGAGTGGGCGCTGTCGACGTACGGACCGGCCTCGTGGACGTACGCGGGCACCCGGAAGTCGCGCAACGTCGCCGTCCGCTCCACCTCGGGTCCCTGACCGGCCCCCTGAGTCATCGACCCCTCCACCATCGCGCCGCATCTGCACCGCATCGGACTGCCTGGTCGTAGCGGCCCGTCGGTGTCGTGGGCCCATCATAGGAATGCGGATCGCGCCATGTGATGACCCAGGGGTGGTGAATCAGAGCAAGAGTCCAGTTCACCGCGGCTTTCGCCCCGATTGGGCCGGGCTTTGACCACCGTGTGACCGTCCTTGCTTTCCTTCTCTTCGCGAGAACGATCCCTTCTCTCCGGGGGACCGGCCCTGTTTCTCCCCAGGAGTGCGAACTTCCCTTTACCCGGGTGTTCGGGCTACGTCCCCTCGGGGGACCGCGGCGGGCTGACCGTCGTGCGCGGCGAGCGCCGCTGGGACGACGTGCGCACGATCAGCTCCGTCGGTATCACCTGCTCCACCGGTCGGTCCGAGTCCGCTCCCTCGATGGCGTCGATGAGGAGCTGCACGACCGCCGTGCCGATGCGGCGCGGTTTCAGGGAGAGTGTGGTGATGGGCGGCTCGGTGTTGGCGTACACGGTGGACTCGCTGCAACAGACCAGCAGCAGGTCGTCCGGGACGCGCAGGCCGTAGCGGCGGGCGGCGGCGAGCAGGTCGGTGCCGTTCGGGTCGAACAGCCCGTAGACCGCGTCGGGCCGGTCGGGGCGGGCCAGGAGCCGGTCGGCGGCGACGGCGCCCGCGCACGGATCGTGCGCCGGGTAGGCCTCGTACACCGGATCCTGGCCGACGCGCTCGCACCAGCGCAGGTACGCGGTGGTCGACAGGTGGGTGTACGTGTCGGTCGTCGTGCCGGTCAGCAGGCCGATGCGGCGGGCGCCGGCGTCGGCCAGGTGGTCGAGGATGCCGAGGACGGCGGCCTCGTGGTCGTTGTCGACCCAGGCCGTGACCGGCAGTGAGCCGGCCGGGCGTCCGTCGGAGACGACCGGCAGACCCTGCCGGACGAGTTCGCTGACCACCGGGTCCTGGTCGGAGGGGTCGATGACGACCGTGCCGTCCAGGGCGACGTTCGACCACACGTCGTGGCGCGAGGTCGCCGGCAGGATGACGAGGGCGTAGCCGCGGGCGAGCGCGGCGGAGGTGGCGGCTCGCGCCATCTCGGCGAAGTAGGCGAACTCGGTGAAGGTGAAAGGTTCATCTCCGTACGTCGTCACGGTCAGGCCGATGAGTCCCGACTTGCCGGTACGGAGGGTCCGGGCGGCGGCCGAGGGGCGGTAGCCCAGCCGGTCGGCGACCTCTCGGACATGGCGCCGGGTGGCGTCCGGGAGCCGGCCCTTGCCGTTGAGGGCGTCGGAGACGGTCGTGATGGACACTCCGGCGGCGGCGGCCACGTCTCTGATACCCGCCCGACCCGGCCGACTGCCTCGACGTGAGGTTTCCGCGCGGCTCACCTGGTGCTTCCCTGCTGCTGTCATGGCGAGCCGATAGTAGGGCTCATGCGGTGGGGTAGTGCGGACGCATATGCACGCGTTGACAGGCACGTTTCTGCATGATCATTTAACGTCAATTGCTTTGGAAAACAAGGGCGTTGAGCGCTCCCATGCCAGTACGTGACTTGTCGGCCCGCACGGGCCTGCCTAGTGGGCGATGTTGCGAAGAGGTCTCAACTCACCTGCACGGGGGATGCGCGCCACGGCGTGCACCACCGGCGCATAGATATATGTGCGGCGCGCCCCGGATTCGTATGCCTTCGTGCGGCGATGCCCCTGATGTCGGTGGGGCACACGAGGCCGGCGTTCGTCGCTGCGTCGTGGCTATACGCAGCGGTGCCGAATCCTCATAAGGTGAGGAGTATTGGATGTCGGCGGCGGTCATGGGCCGCCGGTCTTCGCGAGGAGGACTGCGGTGAGTGAGACGAGCCCCAAGCTGCGCGCCGAGCTGGAGGGGATCCCCACCTACAAGCCGGGCAAGCCGGCCGCCGCGGGCGGGCCGGTGGCCTACAAGCTGTCCTCCAACGAGAACCCCTACCCGCCGCTGCCGGGTGTGATGGAGACGGTGACGGCGGCGGCCTGCAACTTCAACCGCTACCCGGACATGGCCTGTACGGCGCTGATGAACGAGCTGTCCGAGCGGTTCGGCGTGCCCCTCACCCACCTGGCCACCGGCACCGGGTCGGTCGGTGTCGCCCAGCAGCTGATCCAGGCCACCTCCGGCCCCGGCGACGAGGTCATCTACGCCTGGCGGTCCTTCGAGGCGTACCCGATCATCACGCAGATCAGCGGCGCTACGTCGGTGCAGGTGCCGCTGACGTCCGGTGATGTGCACGACCTCGACGCGATGGCCGACGCGATCACCGACCGGACCCGGCTGATCTTCGTCTGCAACCCCAACAACCCGACGGGCACGGTCGTGCGGCGGGCGGAACTCGAGCGCTTCCTCGACCGCGTGCCCGGTGATGTGCTGGTGGTGCTCGACGAGGCCTACCGCGAGTTCATCCGCGACCCCCAGGTGCCGGATGGTGTCGAGCTCTACCGCGACCGGCCCAACGTCTGCGTCCTGCGGACCTTCTCCAAGGCCTACGGCCTCGCCGGTCTGCGCGTCGGGTTCGCCATCGCCCATGAGCCGGTGGCCGCTGCGCTGCGCAAGACGGCGGTCCCGTTCGGAGTGAGCCAGCTCGCGCAGGAGGCGGCGATCGCCTCGCTGCGTGCCGAGGACGAACTGCTCGGCCGGGTCGGCTCGCTGGTGTGTGAGCGCACGCGCGTGGTCGACGGGCTGCGATCCCAGGGCTGGACGGTGCCCGAGACCCAGGCCAACTTCGTGTGGCTGCGATTGGGGGAGCGCACGGTCCCGTTCGCTCAGGCGTGCGAGCAGGCGGGCGTGGTGATCCGGCCGTTCCCGGGTGAGGGTGTGCGGGTGACGGTCGGGGAGAATGAGGCGAACGACATCTTCCTGAAGGTGGCGGAAGGGTTCCGCAAGGAGCTGTAGGGCTCCGCGAGCCGGGTCAGGCGTCTACGAGTTCCACACGCACGGGGTCGCCGTCCCGCACCGTCGCGAGCACTCCAGGGTCGCCGTCGATGCGGCCCAGGACGTTGCACGGGCTGGCGAGGCGGCACTCGTCGACTCGTGAGATCGGCGTGGGCCCGTAGGGGAGGGCGAGGGCGTCGCCGTCGGTCCAGAAGGCGACCGTGCCCGCCTCGACAACCTCCCGGGCGTCCGTTTCACGTGAAACGGACACTCCTGTGTCGAAGTACACCTCCTCGCCCCAGGTGCGGGCGGTCGAGGCGAAGGGCAGCGCCTTGGCGAGGGCCCGGGTGGTCGGGGTGTCGTCGAGGGTCGCGGTGAGATGGCATGCGGGCCAGGAGATCCGTATCTGGAGCGGTGTCGTCTGCACGCCGCATATTCAACAATATGTTGAAGTTCCCGCCAAGGGGTTGACCGCGACGGGGGCCCCCTCAACGGCTCGAAAGTCCGTGCTGCATAATGGCTTGTGAATGTGAACGCTTTCACAAGCGTATGTAAGGAGCGGCGACGTGGACCTGGCTTTGGCGCCGGAGACCCTGGCGCGATGGCAGTTCGGCATCACCACCGTCTACCACTTTCTGTTCGTCCCCCTGACGATCTCGCTGGCCGCCCTGACGGCCGGACTGCAGACCGCCTGGGTGCGGACGGAGAAGGAGAAGTACCTCCAGGCGACGAAGTTCTGGGGCAAGCTCTTCCTGATCAACATCGCGATGGGTGTGGTCACCGGCATCGTGCAGGAGTTCCAGTTCGGCATGAACTGGTCCGACTACTCGCGCTTCGTCGGTGACGTCTTCGGCGCGCCGCTCGCCTTCGAGGCCCTGATCGCCTTCTTCTTCGAGTCCACCTTCATCGGCCTGTGGATCTTCGGCTGGGACAAGCTGCCCAAGAAGATCCACCTGGCCTGCATATGGATGGTCTCGATCGGCACGATCCTGTCGGCGTACTTCATCCTCGCGGCCAACTCCTGGATGCAGCACCCGGTCGGCTACCGGATCAACGAGGCCAAGGGGCGGGCCGAGCTCACCGACTTCTGGCTGGTGCTGACCCAGAACACCGCGCTCGCCCAGGTCTTCCACACGCTCACCGCGGCCTTCCTGACCGGCGGCGCCTTCATGGTCGGCATCGCCGCCTTCCACCTCGTCCGCAAGAAGCACGTCCCCGTGATGAAGACCTCGCTGCGGCTGGGCCTCGTCACCGTCGTCGTCGGCGGTCTGCTCACCGCGGTCAGCGGCGACGTCCTCGGCAAGATCATGTACCAGCAGCAGCCGATGAAGATGGCTGCGGCCGAGGCGCTGTGGGACGGCGAGAAGCCGGCGCCCTTCTCGGTCTTCGCCATCGGTGACGTGGACAAGGGGCACAACGAGGTCGCCATCGAGATCCCCGGCCTGCTGTCCTTCCTCGCCAAGGACGACTTCACCTCGTACGTGCCCGGCATCAACGACGTCAACAAGGCCGAGCAGGAGAAGTACGGGCCCGGCGACTACCGGCCCAACATCCCCGTCGCCTACTGGGGCTTCCGCTGGATGATCGGCTTCGGCATGACGTCGTTCGCCATCGGCCTGGCCGGACTGTGGCTGACCCGCAAGAAGTTCCTGCTGCCGCAGCATCTTCGAGTGGGCGAGGACGAGGTGCCGCATCTCGTGCTCCTGCCGAAGAAGGCCCTCGGTCCAACCCTCACCAAGTGGTACTGGCGCATCGCGATCCTCACTCTGGGCTTCCCGCTGATCGCCAGTTCCTGGGGCTGGATCTTCACCGAGATGGGCCGCCAGCCGTGGGTCGTCTACGGCGTGCTCCAGACCCGGCACGCGGTCTCCCCCGGGGTCTCCCAGGCCGAGGTCATCACCTCGATGGCCGTCTTCACCACGCTGTACGCGATCCTCGCCGTCGTCGAGGTCAAGCTGCTGGTCAAGTACGTCAAGGCGGGCCCGCCGGAGCTCACCGAGGCCGACCTCAACCCGCCCACGAAGATCGGCGGCGACTCCCGTGACGCCGACAAGCCGATGGCCTTCTCGTACTAGGCCGAGGGAGCTGCACAGTCATGGAACTGCACGACGTCTGGTTCGTCCTGATCGCCGTCCTGTGGACCGGCTACTTCTTTCTGGAGGGCTTCGACTTCGGGGTCGGTGTGCTCACGAAGCTGCTGGCGCGCAACCGGCCCGAGAAGCGGGTGCTGATCAACACCATCGGTCCCGTCTGGGACGGCAACGAGGTGTGGTTGCTGTCGGCGGGCGGTGCCACCTTCGCCGCCTTCCCCGAGTGGTACGCCACGCTCTTCTCCGGCTTCTACCTGCCTCTGCTGCTCGTCCTGGTCTGCCTCATCGTCCGGGGTGTGGCCTTCGAGTACCGCGCCAAGCGGCCCGAGGAGAACTGGCAGCGCAACTGGGAGACGGCGATCTTCTGGACCTCGCTGATCCCGGCGTTCCTGTGGGGTGTGGCCTTCGGCAACATCGTGCGGGGCGTGAAGATCGACCAGGACTTCAACTACGCCGGTGGTGTTCTGGACCTGCTCAACCCGTACGCGCTCCTGGGCGGTCTGGTCACGCTGGCGCTGTTCACCTTCCACGGGACGGTGTTCGTCGGGCTCAAGACGGTCGGGGAGATCCGGGAGCGGGCGCGGAAGCTGGCGCTGCGGGTCGGGATGGTGACCGCCCTGCTGGCCCTCGCCTTCCTGCTGTGGACGCAGTCCGACCGAGGTGACGGAGCGTCGCTCGTCGCACTGGTCGCGGCCGTGGCGTCGCTCGTCGTGGCCATGGTCGCGGCGCGGGCGGGGCGTGAGGGCTGGGCGTTCGCCCTGTCGGGGCTCACCATCGTGGCCACGGTGGCGATGCTCTTCCTGACGCTGTTCCCGAACGTCATGCCGTCGACGCTGAACCCGGACTGGAGCCTGACGGTCACCAACGCCTCGTCCAGCCCGTACACACTGAAGATCATGACGTGGTGTGCCGGGATCGCCACCCCGGTCGTCCTGCTCTACCAGGGCTGGACGTACTGGGTGTTCCGCAAGCGGATCGGTACGCAGCACATCGCCGAGACCGTGCACTGAGGTGTGTTTCACGTGAAACCAATCGATCCGCGTCTGCTCCGGTACGCCCGTGCCACCCGGGTCTTCCTGGTGGCGGTCATCGCCCTGGGGGCGATCGGGGCGGGGCTGGTCATCGCCCAGGCGATGCTCATCGCCGAGGTGGTGGTCGGCGCGTTCCAGCACCGCATGGCGGTGTCCGAACTCGGCACTCCCCTGCTGCTCTTGGCGGCCGTCGCGGTCGGCCGGGCGCTGGTCGGCTGGCTCACCGAGCTCGCCGCGCACCGGGCGAGCGCGGCGGTGAAGTCCGAGCTGCGGGGACGGTTGCTGGAGCGTTCCGCCCAGCTGGGGCCGGGCTGGCTGAGCGGGCAGCGGACCGGTTCGCTCGTCGCCCTGGCCACCCGGGGTGTCGACGCCCTCGACGACTACTTCTCGCGGTATCTGCCGCAGTTGGGTCTCGCGGTGGTCGTGCCGGTGGCGGTGCTGGCGCGGATCGTCACCGAGGACTGGGTCTCCGCGGCCATCATCGTGGGCACCTTGCCGCTCATCCCGGTCTTCATGGTGCTGATCGGCTGGGCCACCCAGTCCCGGATGGACCGTCAGTGGCGGCTGCTGTCGCGGTTGTCCGGTCACTTCCTGGACGTCGTCGCGGGGCTGCCGACGCTGAAGGTCTTCGGGCGGGCCAAGGCGCAGGCCGAGTCGATCCGGCGGATCACAGGCGAGTACCGGCAGGCGACCATGCGGACGCTGCGGATCGCCTTCATCTCTTCCTTCGCGCTGGAGTTGCTCGCGACGATCTCGGTGGCGCTGGTGGCCGTGACGATCGGCATGCGGCTGGTGCACGGCGAGATGGACCTGTACATCGGCCTGGTCATCCTGATTCTGGCGCCGGAGGCGTATCTGCCGTTGCGGCAGGTCGGGGCGCAGTACCACGCGGCGGCGGAGGGGCTCGCCGCGGCCGAGGAGATCTTCGAGGTCCTTCAGACGCCCGTCCCGGCGTCCGGCTCCGGGGCCGTGCCGGAAGGTGCGCTGTCCTTCGAGGGCTTGACCGTCCGGTACCCGGGGCGTTCGGCGGACGCCGTTTCGGACGTGTCCTTCACCGTCGACCCCGGGGAGACGGTCGCGCTCGTCGGGCCGAGCGGCGCCGGCAAGTCGACGCTGCTCAACGCCCTGCTGGGGTTCGTGCAGCCGGCCGAGGGACGGGTGCGGGTCGGGGGAGTCGACCTCGCCGACGTGGACCTGGAGCAGTGGCGGTCCCGGATCGCGTGGGTGCCGCAGCGGCCGCATTTGTACGCCGGGACGATCGCCGAGAACGTACGGCTGGCGCGGCCCGACGCCGACGCCGACGACGACGCCGTACGGCGGGCGCTGCGGGACGCCGGGGCGCTGGAGTTCGTGGACGCGCTGCCCGAGGGTGTGGACACCGCGCTCGGCGAGGACGGGGCCGGGCTGTCCGCCGGGCAGCGGCAGCGGCTCGCGCTGGCCCGGGCGTTCCTCGCGGACCGGCCCGTGCTGCTGCTCGACGAGCCGACGGCCGCGCTGGACGGGGCCACCGAGGCCGAGGTCGTGACGGCGGTACGGCGGCTGGCGGCCGGGCGGACGGTGCTGCTGGTGGTGCACCGGCCGGCGCTGCTGGGGGTGGCGGACCGGGTGGTGCGGCTGGCGGAGCCCGGGATTGCCCCGGTGCCTGTCGCGTCCTCCGCGGTGTCTGTCGCATCCGCCGCGGTCCGGAATACCGGACCGGTTTCCGCCGAGGTCGAGCTGCCCGCCGCGGCCTCTCCGACCAAGCCCGGCGGCCGGTCCGCTTCGAGCGGGGTCCTCGCGCGCGTCCGCGCCATGTCCGGTGCCCGGCGCGGGCGGCTGGGACTCGCGCTGCTGCTCGGGAGTCTCGCGCTCGGGAGTGCCGTAGGGCTCATGGCCACCTCCGGGTGGCTGATCTCGCGGGCCTCGCAGCAGCCGCCCGTGCTGTATCTGATGGTGGCCGTGACGGCGACACGGGCCTTCGGGATCGGGCGGGCCGTGTTCCGGTACGCCGAGCGCCTTGTCTCGCACGACGCCGTGCTGCGGATGCTGGCGGACACCAGGGTCGCGGTGTTCCGCAGGCTGGAGCGGCTGGCGCCCGCCGGGCTGCGCCGGACCCGCCGGGGCGATCTGCTGTCCCGGCTGGTCGCGGACGTGGACGCGTTGCAGGACTACTGGCTGCGGTGGCTGCTGCCGGCCGGGGCGGCCGTCGTCGTGTCGGCCGCGTCCGTCGGCTTCACGGCGTGGCTGCTGCCGGAGGCCGGGGCCGTGCTCGCGGCCGGGCTGCTGGCGGCGGGGGCGGGCGTGCCACTCGTCACGGGTGCCGTCGCACGGCGAGCTGAGCACAGGCTGGCGCCCGCCCGCGGGGTGCTCGCGACGCGGGTGGCCGATCTGCTCACCGGCACCGCGGAGCTGACCGTCGCCGGTGCCCTGCCCGCGCGGACCGCCCAGGCCCGCGAGGCCGACGGGGCACTCACCCGGATCGCCTCGCGCGCCGCCACCGCCACGGCACTCGGCGACGGGCTCACCGCGCTGATCTCCGGCCTGACCGTCACGGCCGCCGCCCTGGTCGGCGCCCAGGCGGTCGCCGCCGGACGGCTGGACGGCGTGACCATGGCCGTCGTCGTCCTCACGCCGCTGGCCGCCTTCGAGGCCGTGCTCGGGCTGCCGCTCGCCGTGCAGTACCGGCAGCGGGTGCGCCGGAGCGCCGAGCGGGTGTACGAGGTGCTGGACGCCCCGGAGCCCGTGGGGGAGCCCGAGCACCCCCGGCAGGCGCCCGCGTCGCCGTTCCCAATCGCCGTCAAGGCACTGGCCGCGCGGCACGCGGGGCAGAACCGGGACGCGCTCGCCGGGCTGGACCTCACCCTCGAAGAGGGCCGCCGGGTCGCCGTGGTCGGACCCTCCGGCTCCGGCAAGACGACGCTGGCGCAGGTGCTGCTGCGCTTCCTCGACGCGAACGCGGGTTCGTACACGCTGGCGGGCGTGGACGCGTACGCGCTGCACGGGGACGACGTACGCGGGCTCGTCGGGCTGTGCGCGCAGGACGCGCACCTCTTCGACAGCTCGCTGCGCGAGAACCTGCTGCTCGCCAAGAAGGACGCCACCGAGGACGAACTGCGTGCCGCGCTCGGCCGGGCCCGGCTGCTGGACTGGGCCGGCGGCCTGTCCGACGGGCTCGACACGCTCGTCGGCGAGCACGGGGCACGGTTGTCGGGAGGACAGCGGCAGCGGCTGGCGCTGGCCCGGGCACTCCTCGCCGACTTCCCCGTCCTGGTGCTCGACGAGCCCGCCGAACACCTGGACCTGCCGACCGCGGACGCGCTCACCGCCGACCTGCTGGCCGCCACCGAGGGTCGTACGACGCTGCTCATCACGCACCGGCTGGCGGGTCTTGAGGCGGTGGACGAGGTGATCGTGCTGGACCGGGGACGTGTCGTGCAGCGCGGGGCGTACGCGGAGATCGTGGCCGTGGACGGGCCGTTGCGGGAGATGGCGGAGCGGGAGGCGGCGTCGGAGTCGCTGGTGGCCGCACCCTAGCGGGGACACGACCGGCGCCGCACTGAGCCGTTCGGGGCAGCCGGTCCCCCAACCGTACGACGAGAACAGGGCCGGGGCGATCCGCCTGGGCGACGATCACTGACATGCGCTCATATCGCCGCCAGCGGCTGCTCGTTCCGGTTCTGCTGTGTGCACTGGCGGTCCTCGCGGCCCGGCCGACGGCGGCGCACAAGGGACCCGGGAGCGGCACCGACGGGGACTCGGGTCTCAGCGCCGAGGTGGCGCGGCTGTACGAGGAGGCCGCGGTGGCGACACAGCAGTACGAGGCGGGGCGCGAGGAGGCCGAGGAGCAACGGGCCAGAGCCCAGCGGGCCGAGGAGCTCCTGGACGGTCAGCGGCGGCACATCGCGGCTCTGCACGAGGACCTGGGCCGGATCGCCCGCGCCCAGTACCGCTCCAGCGGTGGTCTGCCGGTGGCCGCGCAGATGATCCTCGCCGACGGCCCCGACGACCTGATGCGAGGTCAGCACGCCTTCTCGCAAACGAACCTCGCCGTGAACAACGCGATCTCCAAGAGCCGCCGGGCCGAGGCACGGCTCGCCGCGGACGAGGCCAAGGCCGCGGCCCACTGGCAGGCGCTGGAGAAGCGGAACACGCAACTCGCCGGTCTCAAGGCGGACATCGAGCAGAAGCTGGAAACGGCACGCTCGCGGCTCCAGGGGCAGGCGGACGCCTCGGTCGCCGCCGGAGCGTGCCGTGGGGCCGTGCGGCTCGACCAGCCGGAGACGGGCTTCACGAGCGACTGGGTCGCACCCGTGGAGACGTACGAGCTGTCCGCGTCCTACGGCAGCGGCGGTGCGCGGTGGTCGAGCCGGCACACCGGGCAGGACTTCGCGGTGCCGATCGGCACGCCCGTGCGGGCCGTGGGCGCGGGCCGGGTGGAAAAGGTGTCCTGCGGTGGGCCCTTCGGCATCGAAATCGTGCTCAGGCACGCGGGCGGCTACTACACGCAGTACGCCCATCTCGCGTCTGTCGCGGTCGACCAGGGGGAGCACATCAGACCCGGCCAGTGGATCGGCCAGTCGGGCAGTACGGGCAACTCCACCGGACCACATCTGCACTTCGAGACCAGGGTCACGCCGGAGATGGGCTCCTCCGTGAATCCGGTGTCATGGCTGGCGGCGCGAGGGGTGTCGCTCTGACCCCGGCGGGAGCCGCAGCCGCATCCCCATGGCCGCGACAGCTACGGCAGTTCCGTGAGCAGCTGCTCGATCACGACCGCCACCCCGTCCTCGTTGTTCGCGACCGTCCGTCCCGAGGCCGCGGCGATCACGTCCGGGTGGGCGTTGCCCATCGCGTAGGACCGGCCGGCCCAGGTCAGCATCTCCACGTCGTTCGGCATGTCGCCGAAGGCGACGACCTGCTCGTGCGAGATGCCGCGCTCGGCGCAGCACAGGGCGAGCGTGCTGGCCTTGGACACCCCGGGACCGCTGATCTCCAGCAGGGCACTGGGGCTGGAGCGGGTCACGTTGGCACGGTCGCCGATGGCGAGCCGGGCCAGGGTCAGGAAGGCGTCGGGATCCATCTCGGGGTGGTAGGCGAGGATCTTCAGCACCGGCTCCCCTGCCGCACGGTGGTCCGGCGACAGCAGTTCCTCCGCCGGGGCGAGGCTGTCGGGGATCTCCATGTGCAGCTTCGGGTAGGCCGGCTCCTGGTAGAAGCCGTACGTCTGCTCCACCGCGTACACCGTGCCCGGAGCCGCATCACGCAGCAGCCGTACAGCGTCCAGCGCGTTCGCCCGCTCCAGCTCCCGTACCTTCACGAACCGGTGGGAGCCGGGGCCGCCGTGCAGGTCGACCACGGCGGCGCCGTTGCCGCAGATCGCCAGTCCGTGGCCGTGCACATGGTCGCTGACGACGTCCATCCAGCGGGCCGGGCGGCCGGTGACGAAGAAGACCTCGATGCCCGCCTCCTCGGCGGCGGCCAGCGCGGCCACCGTGCGGGGGGACACCGACTTGTCGTCGCGCAGCAGCGTGCCGTCGAGGTCGGTGGCTATCAGCCGCGGCGGGAGGGTCTCGGCCGCGGTCTCGGGCTGTCGGGTCGCTGAGGTCACCCGGCCATTGTCCCGCATATGCCTGCACGGGCGGGCGGGAGTCCGCACAGGTGAGTGGATACCGCCCTCACGAGGAACATCCCGAGGGCGCCTCCCGCAGGGGGCAGCGCAACTCCACCGGAGCCGCCCGAGGCCTCGGCCCGACCGCACCCGAGCCGCCCGAGGGACCTCAGCGCAACTGCGCCGGCGCCTCCATGGCGATCTGCTCGAACGCCTTCTCGTCCGCCGCGAAGGGCGAGTCGGGAATGGGCCAGTGGATCACGATCTCCGTGAAGCCCAGTTCCGTGTGCCGGCCGGCGAAGTCGACGAAGGCGTCCAGGGACTGGAGCGGGCCGCCACGATCCGGGGTGAATCCGGTGAGCAGGACCTTGTCGAGGTCGCTCATGTCCCGGCCGATCTCGGCGCAGGTGTCGGCGAGCTTCTCCGCCTGACCGCGAATGGCCTGAACCGACTGTTCAGGAGTGCCGTTCTCGTACAGCTTGGGGTCGCCGGTGGTCACCCAGGCCTGCCCGTACCGGGCGGCGAGCCGCATCCCGCGCGGCCCTGTCGCGGCCACCGCGAACGGCAACCTGGGGCGCTGCACACAGCCGGGGACGTTCCGTGCCTCGTGCGCCGAGTAGAAGTCGCCTTCGTACGACACCGCGTCCTCGCTGAGCAGCCGGTCGAGCAGCGGGACGAACTCGGCGAAGCGGTCGGCGCGCTCGCGCGGGGTCCACGGCTCCTGGCCGAGCGCGGTGGCGTCGAAGCCGGAGCCGCCCGCGCCGATGCCCAGCGTGACCCGCCCGCCGGAGATGTCGTCGAGGGAGATCAGCTCCTTGGCGAGGGTCACCGGGTGCCGGAAGTTCGGCGAGGTCACCAGGGTGCCCAGCCGCAGCCGGTCGGTGACGGTCGCGGCGGCGGTGAGGGTCGGTACGGCGCCGAACCAGGGGCCGTCCCGGAAGCTGCGCCAGGACAGGTGGTCGTAGGTGTACGCGGTGTGGAAGCCGAGCTGCTCGGCGCGTGTCCAGGTCGAACGGCCGCCCTCCAGCCAGCGGCGGTAGGGGAGGATCACGGTGCTCAGACGCAGACTCATGGCATCGAGCCTAAGGGGGCATCGCGGGTGACCGGTGTTTCACGTGAAACAGTCACCGTGCGCGGCTCGTCCTGCACAGCAGGTCAGCGGGCCCGGGAAAGCGCAGATACCGTGGCGGTACGGCCTGGGTGAGCCACACACCGTTCGCGCTCACATGGAAGACATGACCGTCGCGGTGCATGGCGGCCGCGTCCACGGTCAGCACGATCGGCCGGCCGCGGCGGGCGCCGACGCGGGTCGCGGTCTCGCGGTCGGGGGAGAGATGCACGGCATGCCGGTTCATCGGCTTGAGCCCTTGGGCCCGGATGGCGTCCAGGGTGCGGGCGACGGTGCCGTGGTAGAGGTACGCGGGCGGGGTCGCCGTCGGCAGGCCGAGGTCGACCTGGACGCTGTGGCCCTGGCTGGCGCGGATCCGGGTGTCTTCGACGGCGAAACGCCGTTTGTCGTTGGTGGCGACGACGTGGTCGAGTTCATCACGGGTGAAGGGGAAGCCGTGGGCGGCGGCTGCGGCGATCAGCGTGTCGATCTCCACCCAGCCACCCTCGTCCAGGGCCAGCCCGATCTGCTCCGGCTGGTGGCGCAGATGCTTCGAGAGGTACTTCGACACCTTGACGGTGCGTCTTGCGTCCATCCCATCAGGGTGCGGGAGAGACCTGAATCACGCGATCGAGTTTCCCCTGGAGGTTTGATCCACAGCCAAGTGGTGTTATCCACAGGGGAATTGGCGATTCTGTGGACAACTGGCCTTCAGATCAAGCGCCTTGGGGTCATACCGGCGGCTTCACCCGCGCGATCCGCCGCAGTGCCCCCGGCGCGAACCGCGACAGCCAGCGCGCGCCCCGCGCCTCCGGCGTGACCGGGACCACGGCCTGGTTGCGTACCACCGCCCGCAGGATCGCGGCGGCGACCTTCTCCGGCGGGTAGTTCCGCAGCCCGTACAGACGGGCGGCGCGCTGCTGGAGCCGCTTCTCCTCGCCGGCGTCGACCCCGGCGAAGTGCGCCGTGGACGTGATGGCGGTGTTGACGAAGCCGGGGCAGACCGCCGTCACACCGATCCCCTGCCCGGCGAGTTCCGCCCGCAGGCACTCGCTGAGCATGAGCACGGCCGCCTTGGAGGTGCTGTACGCGGGCAGCGCCCGGGACGGCTGGTACGCCGCCGCCGACGCCACGTTCACGATGTGGCCGCCCTGCCCGCGCTCGGCCATCCGCCGGCCGAAGAGCCGGCAGCCGTGGATCACACCCCACAGGTTGACGTCGAGGACCTTCTTCCAGTCCTCGGGCGTGGTGTCGAAGAAGGAACCGGACAGTCCGATCCCGGCGTTGTTCACCAGGACGTCCACCACGCCGTACTCGGTGGTGACCTTCTCGGCGAGCTTCTCCATGGCCTGCTCGTCGGAGACGTCGACCGTCTCCGCCCAGGCCGCGGGGGCGCCCGTCAGGCGGGACGACTCGGCGGTGCTGGCCGCCGCCTCAGCGTTCCGGTCGACGGCGATCACGCGCGCGCCGGCCTCGGCGAACGCCAGCGCCGTCGCCCGCCCGATGCCGCTGCCCGCCCCGGTGACCAGCACGAGCTGCCCGCCGAACCGCTCGGCGTGCCTGCCGCTCGCCGCCAACGGGGGCCGCCCGCTCTCCACGGACGTCACGAACTCCTCGATCCACGAGGCCAGCTGATCCGGACGGGTGCGCGGGATCCAGTGCCCCGCCTGAACGGTCCTGCGGGTCAGCTGCGGAACCCACTGCTCCAGTCCGTCGTGGAGCCGCTCCGACAGGAACCGGTCCTCCAGGGGCGTCACGATCTGCACGGGCGCGTGGGCGTACGC
Organism: Streptomyces sp. NPDC050164; assembly: GCF_044459945.1. Taxonomy (NCBI): domain Bacteria; kingdom Bacillati; phylum Actinomycetota; class Actinomycetes; order Kitasatosporales; family Streptomycetaceae; genus Streptomyces; species Streptomyces sp. NPDC050164. The sequence continues at coordinate 214,166 of NZ_JBITJK010000004.1, read as the reverse complement.
GTCCGGGCGTGGCCTGCGCAGCCGGGGCCGGACGTTGTCCCGGTACAGCCAGGCCCCGTGTGCCGCGTCCGACGGCAGGGACGAGGTCGGGTAGTCACCCCGGGGCACCTTCTCGACGCGTTCCAGAACCCGGGGCCAGCACTTGCCGAGCGGGCCGCGCCAGGCCAGCTCGGGCAGCACGGGCGTCTGCAGCAGGTACACGTACCAGGACCTGGCGCCCTGCCCGAGGAGCTGGCCGACCCGGCGCGGGGTCGGCCGCTTCACACGGCTGTTGATCCAGTGGCCGAAGTGGTCCAGGGACGGCCCGGACATGGAGGTGAAGGAGGCGATGCGGCCCTCGGTGCGCCGCACGGTGGTGAACTCCCAGGCCTGCACCGAGCCCCAGTCGTGCCCGACCAGATGCACCGGCCGGTCCGGGCTGACCGCGTCCGCGACGGCCAGGAAGTCGTCCGTCAGCTTCTCCAGTGTGAACCCGCCCCGCAGCGGCCGTGGCGCCGTCGACCGGCCGTGCCCGCGGACGTCGTACGCCACCACGTGGAAGTGCCCGGCGAGACGCGCGGCGACCTCGGACCACACCTCTTTGCTGTCTGGGTAGCCGTGCACCAGGACCACCGTCGGCCGCCGCGGATCACCCACCTCGGCCACGCACAGCTCGACTCCGCCGGTCCGCACCCAGCGCTCCCGCGCGCCCGTGAGCAACGTCATCCGGCGAATCTGGCAGTTGTTAGAGAGTTCGTCAATAGAGTGCTCCCCGGCGTGGTCCCGCGCCTGTTCCCGGTCGTGGTAACTCTCAAGAAGCAGGTCCCCTAAGGGCCCGTACTACTCCAGGTTGACCCGAAGACAGCTCTGCGGAGTGACGACCGCCACGATCGCTGCCCCTACCTTCGAAGCGTGACTGTGATCGCGACCGAAAGCCTGAGCAAGCGGTTCCCCAGGGTGACCGCGCTTGACCGGCTCTCCGTGGACGTCGGGCCCGGTGTGACCGGACTCGTCGGAGCCAACGGAGCCGGCAAGTCCACACTGATCAAGATCCTGCTGGGTCTGTCCCCCGCCACCGAGGGCCGCGCCGAAGTGCTCGGCCTCGACGTCGCCACCAAGGGCGCCGACATCCGCGAGCGTGTCGGCTACATGCCCGAGCACGACTGCCTGCCGCCGGACGTCTCGGCCACCGAGTTCGTCGTCCATATGGCGCGCATGTCCGGCCTGCCGCCCACCGCCGCACGCGAGCGTACCGCCGACACCCTGCGCCACGTCGGCCTGTACGAGGAGCGCTACCGCCCCATCGGTGGCTACTCGACCGGTATGAAGCAGCGCGTGAAGCTCGCGCAGGCCCTCGTGCACGATCCGCAGCTGGTCTTCCTCGACGAGCCGACCAACGGCCTCGACCCGGTCGGCCGCGACGAGATGCTCGGCCTGATCCGCCGGATCCACACCGACTTCGGCATCTCGGTCCTGGTCACCTCGCACCTGCTGGGTGAACTGGAGCGCACCTGCGACCACGTCGTCGTCATCGACGGCGGCAAGCTCCTGCGCTCCAGCTCCACCACGGACTTCACCCAGACCACGACGACCCTCGCGATCGAGGTCACCGACACCGACGAGCACCCGGACGGCACCCGCGCGATGCGCGACGCGCTGCACGCGCGCGGGGTGAGCGTCGAGGACGGCAGCGGCCTGCCGGGCGCCGGCCACATCCTGCTGCTCACCGCCCAGGGCGAGGAGACGTACGACCTGGTCCGGGACGTGATCGCGGACCTCGGACTCGGCCTGGTGCGCATGGAGCAGCGCAGGCACCACATCTCCGAGGTCTTCACGACCAGTGACCAGTACGAGCAGCGGAAGGAGGCGGTCGGCCATGGCGGTTGAGCACTCCACGGGGACATCCGCCCCGGCGCCGGGTGACCAGACCCGCATCCACAACATCGGCTACCGCAGCTACGACGGCCCCCGGCTGGGCCGCGCCTATGCCCGCCGCTCCCTGTACTCGCAGTCGCTGCGCGGCTCCTACGGCCTCGGCCGCTCGGTCAAGTCCAAAGTGCTGCCCATGCTGCTGTTCGTGGTGATGTGCGTGCCCGCGGCCATCATGGTCGCCGTCGCGGTCGCCACCAAGGCCAACGCCCTGCCCGTGGACTACACGCGCTACGCGATCGTCATGCAGGCGGTCATCAGCCTGTACGTCGCCTCGCAGGCGCCCCAGTCCGTCTCGCGCGACCTGCGCTTCAAGACCGTGCCGCTGTACTTCTCGCGGCCGATCGAGACCGCCGACTACGTCCGCGCCAAGTTCGCGGCGCTGGCCTCGGCGCTGTTCATCCTCACCGCCGGTCCCCTGCTCGTGCTCTACGTGGGCGCGCTGCTGGCCAAGCTCGACTTCGCCGACCAGACCAAGGGATTCGCACAAGGACTGGTCTCCGTGGCACTGCTCTCGCTGCTGTTCGCCGGTATCGGCCTCGTCATCGCGTCGTTCACCCCGCGCCGCGGCTTCGGTATCGCGGCCGTGATCGCCGTGCTGACGATCACCTACGGCGCGGTCTCCACCCTCCAGGCCATCGCCGACGCACAGGGCAGCGGCGACGCCGTGCCGTGGATCGGCCTGTTCTCGCCGATCACGATCATCGACGGCGTGCAGTCCGCGTTCCTGGGCGCGACCTCCGCCTTCCCCGGCGGGGTGGGCCCGAGCAACGCCGAGGGCGTCGTCTACGTCCTCCTCGCCCTGGGCCTGATCGCGGCGAGCTACGGCCTCCTGATGCGCCGCTACAAGAAGGTGGGACTGTGACCACGCTCTCCATCGACCACGTCTCCCGCTGGTTCGGCAACGTGGTCGCCGTCAACGACATCACCATGACCGTCGGCCCCGGCGTCACCGGCCTGCTCGGCCCCAACGGCGCCGGAAAGTCCACCCTCATCAACATGATGGGCGGCTTCCTGGCCCCCTCCACCGGCACGGTCACCCTCGACGGCCAGCCGGTGTGGCGCAACGAGCAGATCTACCAGCACATCGGCGTCGTCCCCGAGCGGGAGGCGATGTACGACTTCCTCACCGGGCAGGAGTTCGTCCTGGCCAACGCCGAGCTGCACGGCCTGGGCGCCAAGGCGGCCCAGAAGGCGCTCGCGACGGTCGAGATGGAGTACGCGCAGGACCGCAAGATCCAGACGTACTCCAAGGGCATGCGCCAGCGCGTGAAGATGGCCTCCGCCCTGGTCCACGACCCGTCGCTGCTCCTGCTGGACGAGCCCTTCAACGGCATGGACCCGCGCCAGCGCATGCAGCTCATGGACCTGCTGCGGCGCATGGGCGACGAGGGCCGCACGGTGCTGTTCTCGTCCCACATCCTCGAAGAGGTCGAGCAACTGGCCTGGCACATTGAGGTCGTCGTCGCCGGCCGGCACGCCGCCAGCGGTGACTTCCGCAAGATCCGACGCCTGATGACCGACCGGCCGCACCGCTACCTGGTGCGCTCCAGCGACGACCGCGCCCTCGCGGCCGCGCTGATCGCCGACCCGTCGACGTCCGGCATCGAGGTCGACCTCGCCGAGGGCGCGCTGCGCATCCAGGCCGTCGACTTCGGCCGCTTCACGGCCCTGCTGCCGCGGGTGGCCAGGGACCACGGCATCCGGCTGCTCACGGTCTCGCCGTCCGACGAGTCCCTCGAGTCCGTCTTCTCGTACCTCGTCGCGGCGTAGGAGGCCATGATGTACGACCCCACAGTCGCCCGGCTCACCTACCGGGCCCTGCTCGGCCGACGCCGGGCCCTCATCCTCGGAGCCCTGCCGCTGCTGCTCATCGCCATCTCGGTGGTGGTGCGCTTCCTCGCCGGGGCGGACGACCAGACGGCGGCGAATCTGCTCGGCGGCCTCGCCCTCGCCACGATGGTGCCGATCATCGGTGTCATCGCCGGGACCGGCGCGATCGGACCGGAGATCGACGACGGCTCGGTGGTGTACCTGCTGTCCAAGCCGATCAAACGGCCGACGATCATCTTCACCAAGCTGATCGTCGCGATCGCGGTGACGATGGTGTTCTCCGCGGTGCCGACGCTCATCGCCGGCTTCATCCTGAACGGCAACGGCCAGCAGATCGCCGTGGCCTACACGGTGGCGGCACTCGTCGCGTCCATCGCCTACGCGGCCCTGTTCCTGCTGCTCGGCACGGTCTCCCGGCACGCGGTGGTGTTCGGGCTCGTCTACGCGCTGGTCTGGGAGGCCCTGTTCGGCTCCCTGGTGCCGGGCGCGCGCACGCTGAGCGTCCAGCAGTGGGCGCTGGCCGTGGCCCAGAAGGTGTCCGGCGCCGACATGGTGACCTCGGACGTCGGCCTCACCACGGCGACGGTCCTGCTGGTGGCCGTCACGGCGCTGGCCACCTGGTACGCCGGTCAGAAGCTGCGCTCGCTGACACTCGCCGGCGAGGAGTGACGTGCCCCGGCCTTGACGGGGGCTTCACCTCTGCCGGGGCACACTGGGCAAACAGGATGTAAGGAAACGCACGGGAGTTGGAAGGCTGGGAGGGGACGGGGATGGCGGGCGAGGGGGCTCACTACGATGACCACGGGCAGTCCGGATCCGGGGCCGGGGACGGCACCTGGGACGACCTCGACGGCGTAGTCCTGGACGAGGACTTCATACGCTCCGCCGGTACCTCCGAGCCGTCCGCCCGCGCCCGGATGCTCGCCGAGCGCTGGCGCCGCGAGGAGCCGGAGCCACAGCCCTGGCGCTCCGACGAGCCACCCGCGGGCTGGTTCTTCAGCAAGGCCCGCAGGCGCAGGTGGCGCAGGCGCTAGCCGGACCGGCCGCCGATTTATTCAGTGGCGCCCAATTCGTCCGGCGGGCAGAGTAGTTGTCGTCCCTGCCGGACGATGAGTCCGGCGCCACGTTCTGGGAGAGGAGCGGGACGATGCCCATGCACGGCAGTACGTCCAGCTCCCTTCAGGGCAGCCCGCGGCGGGTTCCGGAGTAGTCGCTACCCCTCCGTGGAGCCCGCCCCATACGGGGAGCTGCCCGGGGCGGCCGCTTCGAGCACGCGAATCGCACTCGCGTGGGCCGCCCACCCGGAGGATTGGCCGAGTGGTAAGGCACTGGCTTGCGCTGTGTTCGATCAAAAGCGAGTCATGGTCGGGCCTGGAAAAGCCCGCGCACGTTCGATTCGTGCATCCTCCGCCGAGCGCCGTGAACACCGGGCAATGAGCCCGGCGTTCAGCCCAGCAACCGCTCCAGCACGACCGCGATCCCGTCCTCCTCGTTCGAGGACGTCACCTCGTCGGCCACCGCCTTCAGCTCCTCATGGGCGTCCGCCATCGCGACACCGTAGGAGGCCCAGGCGAACATCGGTATGTCGTTGGGCATGTCCCCGAAGGCGATCGTGTCGGCCGCCTTCACCTTGAGCCTGCGGGCCGCCAGGGACAGACCGGTTGCCTTGGACAGGCCCAGGGGCAGGAGTTCGACGATGCCCTCGCCCGCCATGACAACGGTGACGAAACCGCCGGCGGTGCGCCTGGCCGCCTCGCACAGCTCGTCGTCCGAGAGCGTCGGGTGCTGGATGTACAGCTTGTTCAGCGGCGCGGTCCACAGATCCGACGCGTCCGTGAACGGGGTCGCGGGCAGGTTGCCGTGGGTCGCGTAGCCGGGACCCACCAGCACCTCGCCGGCCAGGCCGTCGCGGCTCGCCGCCAGGTACAGCGGGCCGACCTCCGCCTCGATCTTGGCCAGCGCCACCCCGGCCAGCTGCCGGTCCAGCGTCACCGACGTCAGCAGCCGGTGGGCGCCGGCGTCGTACACCTGCGCGCCCTGGCCGCAGACGGCCAGCCCCTGGTAGCCGAGGTCGTCGAGGATGTGCCGGGTCCACGGGACCGCGCGGCCGGTGACGACGATGTGCGCGGCGCCCGCCGCGGTGGCCGCGGCGAGCGCGTCACGGGTGCGGGGCGACACCGACTCGTCGGAACGCAGCAGCGTCCCGTCGAGGTCGGTGGCGATCAGCTGGTACGGGAAACCGACGGTGGTCACTTGGCCACCGGCTGCAGGACCTCCCGGCCGCCCAGGTACGGGCGCAGTACCTCGGGCACCCGCACCGAGCCGTCGGCCTGCTGGTGGTTCTCCAGGATCGCCACGATCGTGCGCGGCACGGCGCACAGCGTGCCGTTGAGCGTGGCCAGCGGCCGGACCTGCTTGCCCTCACGGACGCGGATCGACAGTCGGCGGGACTGGAACTCGGTGCAGTCCGAGGTCGAGGTGAGCTCGCGGTACTTGCCCTGGGTCGGGATCCACGCCTCGCAGTCGAACTTGCGGGACGCCGAGGCGCCCAGGTCGGCGCTCGCCACGTCGATCACGCGGTACGGCAGCTCCAGCGAGGTCAGCCACTGCTTCTCCCACTCCAGCAGCCGCTGGTGCTCGGCCTGCGAGTCCTCCGGAGCCACGTAGGAGAACATCTCGACCTTGTCGAACTGGTGCACCCGGAAGATGCCCCGGGTGTCCTTGCCGTGCGAGCCGGCCTCGCGGCGGAAGCAGGGCGAGAAGCCGGCGTACCGCAGCGGGAGCTTGTCGGCATCGAGGATCTCGTCCATGTGGTACGCCGCGAGCGCGACCTCGGACGTGCCGACCAGGTAGAGGTCGTCGCTCGCGAGGTGGTAGACGTCCTGGGCGGCCTGGCCGAGGAAGCCGGTGCCCGCCATGGACTGGGCGCGGACCAGGGCCGGGGTCAGCATCGGCGTGAAGCCGGCCGCGGTGGCCTGGGCCATCGCCGCGTTCACCAGGGCGAGCTCCAGCAGGGCGCCCACGCCCGTCAGGAAGTAGAAGCGCGAGCCGGAGACCTTGGCGCCGCGTTCGACGTCGATCGCGCCGAGGATCTGGCCGAGCTCCAGGTGGTCCCTGGGCTCGAAGCCCTCGGCGGTGAAGTCGCGGATCGTGCCGTGCGTCTCCAGCGTGACGAAGTCCTCCTCGCCGCCCACGGGTACGTCCGAGTGGACGAGGTTGCCGAGGCGGAGGAGCAGCTCCTGGGTCTCGGCGGCGGCCGCGTCGCGGTCCGCGTCGGCGGCCTTGACGTCGGCGGCGAGCTGACCCGCCTTCTTCAGCAGCTCGGCCTTCTCGTCTCCGGAGGCCTTGGGGATGAGCTTGCCGAGCGCCTTCTGCTCGGCGCGCAGCTCGTCGAAGCGGACGCCGGACGACCTGCGCCGCTCGTCGGCAGACAGGAGGGAGTCGACGAGCGCGACATCCTCTCCACGGGCGCGCTGCGACGCGCGCACACGGTCGGGGTCCTCACGGAGCAGGCGAAGGTCAATCACGCGCTCAAGGCTACCGGTGTGGGATGACCGCCCACGACTCACTATTCCGGGTGTGGCTTACGTACCGTTATGGGCGAATTGCGTGCAGTGTCAATAAATCGACCCTCTCTCCCCGGAACGAGGCATCCGCAGGGCGCGGCATTGACTCGAATCCCTTGTGGGAAACGGGACTTGGGACTCGGTTGTCCACAGGGATCCACACCCGCCGAAGAGTTATCCACAGGCTGTGTGGAAGATCTGTGGACTTCGGAATTGATCACTCCGGAAGACCCGTCCGCACCGAAGAATTCCCGATACAAACCTGCCCTACCCTCACTTTCGAGTGGAAATGGGTCACCCCGAAGAGTTACGCAAGGGAAAACGGTGGACGAAGGGTGACCTGCCCGCCGATGGACACATCAGGGGCCCGTAGGGCGATTTGTCGACTGACTCACGCCTCGTTGTCGACTTGTCCCCAGGTCGAGAAGCGGACCTGTGGATAACTTCTGTGGATAACGACAATCAGCAGGTACGACCAGCTTGAAGCCCGCCCGGAACCGGTCCTAGAACCGGCCGTCCTGGCACCGCGCCACCCAGTCCGCCGCCGCCACGAACTCGTCGTCCGACGTACCCAGCCGCGGAGGCTGGACATCCCCCGGCTTCATGTCCGCGCGCGGGTAGGAGCCGAGGTAGCGCACCTGGAGGCAGATCCGCTTCAGGCCCATCAGGGCCTCGGCCACCCGGCGGTCGGAGATGTGGCCCTCGGCGTCGACGCAGAAGCAGTAATTGCCGATGCCCGCGCCGGTGGGCCGGGACTGGAGCAGCATCAGGTTGATGCCGCGGGTGGCGAACTCGCCCAGCAGGTCGCGCAGGCCGCCGGGGTGGTCGTCGCGCTGCCACAGCACCACGGAGGTCTTGTCCGCGCCGGTCGGCGCCGCGGGCCGGGCGGGCCGGCCGACCAGCACGAACCGCGTCTGGGCGTTCTCCGCGTCGTGGATCCCGGTCTCCAGGGCTTCGAGGCCGTAGCGGGCGGCCGCGAACTCGCCGGCGAAGGCGGCGTCGTACTGGCCTTCCTGGACCAGCCTGGCGGCGTCCGCGTTCGAGGCGGCCGACTCCCAGTGGGCGTCCGGGAGGTTCTTCTTCAGCCAGTTGCGCACCTGCGGCTGGGCGGCCGGGTGGGCGGAGACCGTCTTGATGTCCGACAGCTTGGTGCCCGGGCGGACCAGCAGCGCGAAGGTGATCGACAGCAGCACCTCGCGGTAGATCATCAGCGGCGCGCCGGCGACCAGCTCGTCGAGGGTGGTGGTGATGCCGCCCTCGACGGAGTTCTCGATCGGCACGAACGCGGCCTCGGCCTCGCCGGCTCGTACCGCGTCGAGCGCGGACTGGACGGACACGTACGGGATGAGCTCCCGGGTGGCGGCCTCGGGAAGCGTGCGCAGGGCGACTTCGGTGAAGGTGCCCTCGGGGCCGAGATACGCATAGCTCGCTGGCATGACCTCACCCTAATGGGCTCGCGGAAGCGCTATCCCCAACAACCCGCACAGAGCTCAGCTGTCACCCCTCCAGCAACTTCTGTCCCACATACTCGCCCTCGGCGGCCCCACCGGGCACCGCGAACAGCCCGCTCGACTCGTGCCGGATGAACTGCGACAGGGCATCCCCGCGGTCGAGCTTGCGCTGCACCGGCACGAAGCCGCGCAGCGGATCGGCCTGCCAGCAGATGAAGAGCAGGCCCGCGTCGGGGACGCCGTCCGGGTCGATGCCGTCGTGGAAGGAGAACGGGCGGCGGAGCATCGCCGCGCCGCCGTTCTGGTCGGGCCGCGTGATCCGGGCGTGGGCGTTGATCGGGACGACGAGGTTGCCCTTGGCGTCCGTCTTCTCCAGATCCATCGGGGTGGTCTCGGTGCCGCCGGACAGCGCCGCGCCGTCGGACTTGCGGCGGCCGATCACGTCCTCCTGCGCCTTGACGGAGAGCTTCTCCCAGTCGTCGAGGAGCATGCGGATCCGGCGTACGACGGCGTAGGAGCCGTTCGCCATCCAGGCCGGTTCGCCCTTCTGCGGCACGAAGATGCGCTGATCGAAGTCGGCCTCGCTCGGTTTCGGATTGCGGGTGCCGTCGATCTGGCCCATCAGGTTGCGGGCCGTCATGGGGTGGGCGGTGGCGCCCGGTGAGCGGTTGAAGCCGTTCATCTGCCAGCGGACCCGGGCGGCCGAGCCCGCGTCCTTCTGGATCGCGCGCAGGGCGTGGAAGGCCACGAGGGCGTCGTTGGCGCCGATCTGCACCCACAGGTCGCCGTTGCTGCGGTTCTTGTCGAGGTGGTCGGAGGAGAACTCGGGCAGCGGGTCGAGGGCGGTCGGGCGCTGCTTCACCAGGCCGGTCCGGCCGAAGAAGCTGTGGCCGAAGCCGAAGGTGATCGTCAGCGACGAGGGGCCGGCGTCACGTGCCACGTCGGTGTCGTCGTGGGCGCTCGGCTCGCCCGCCATCAGCCGCCGGGCCGTCTCCGACCAGCGGCGCAGCAGGGCGGCGGCTTCCTTGCGGCCGGCTCCCGCCGCCAGGTCGAAGGCGACGAGGTGGCCGCGGGCCTGGAGGCCGTCGGTGATGCCGGGCTGATGTTTCCCGTGAAACATCGCCCGGTCGGTGCCGAGCGAGGCGAGCGGAGCGGCGGCCTCGGTGGGGGCGGCGGCGTATCCGACGGCCGCGCCTGCCGTGCCGAGCACGAGCCCGGTGGCGCCGGCGGTGCCGAGCAGGCGTCGCCGTGGGATGCCCTCGTCGGCCGGGGCCGCTTCGGTCTCCGCCGGGGCCGTGCCGGGGGTACGGGTTTCCGGAATGGACTGGTCAGCCATGGTGGTTCAGCCGATCTGCGCGTTCTTGGAGACGGTCACCTCGTCGATGTCGGAGGTCCGCACGGTCACGTCGACCTTCCAGTCGCCGGCCATGGGGATCTGCACTCCGTTCGCCGACCAGTGTCCGGTTGCGATGTGGTCGGGGACGACGGGCAGCGGCCCGATGTCCTTGGCTTTCAGGGTGAAGTCGACCTTGACTTCGGGGATGTCGAAGGCCTGGCCGTCGGGCCGCTCCACGTAGACGTGCATCTCGTTGTCGCCCACGCGTGCGGGGTCGAGGTCGACGGTGACGATGCCCTTGCCGTTCTCGCCGCCGGTGTCGAAGGGCATGTTCAGGGTCAGTGCCCCGGACACGCCCGTGTCGGGCGAGGTGGACGAGGAGGACGAAGTGGCGGCCCTGGCGTCCTGTTCCGTGCGTCCCGGCTCGGTCTGCGTGAGGACGGTGGTGACGGCGAGCAGGACGACCGCGATGCCGGCTTCGGCCAGCACGGAGCGGCGCAGGCCGAAACGGTTCGGGTCGGCGTCCCGCAGCCGCTTCTGCCGGGCGGCGTCCCGGGCGGCCCGCTGCCGGGCGAGCTGCGCGGCCCGCTCGGTGTCGGCGGGCTCGGGATCGCACTGCTCGCCGGCGTCGGTGTCGGTCTCGGTGTCCGTGTCGGTCCGGTCGGCACCGGCCACCTCGGGCACCGCGTCACCAGAGGCCTCAGCCCCTGCTCCGACCCGCGCCTTCTCCCGCTCCGCCGCTGCCGGCACCGTCTCCGCCAGCCGCCCCGTCCACCGGCGTGAGACCCACGCGACGCCGACCAGGACGGCCACGAGGGCGATCTTGGCGAGGAGCAGCTGTCCGTAGCGGGTGTCGGTGAAGGCCGACCAGGAGCCGAGCTGGCGCCAGGACTGGTACGTCCCGGTCGCGATCAGTGCGAGGACGCTGCCGAAGGCGAGCCGGGAGAAGCGGCGAACTGCCGACGCGTCGACGGGCGCGTCGGCGGGGGCCCGGTACAGGGCGACCAGCAGCGCGCCCAGCCCGCCGAGCCACCCGGCGACGGCGAGCAGATGGACGACGTCGACCGGCATGGCGATGCCCGCCTGGAGTCCGACCGAGGCGTGCTCGGACATCGCCCAGCTCGCGGCGAGCCCCGCCGCCACGACGCCGCCGCCGATGGCGAGACCGAAGGTCAGGTCCCGCTTCTCCTGGGGGTCCTCCCGTTTGTCGTAGGCCCCGAACAGCACGGCGATGAACAGCGCCGCCGCGGCGAGCAGCAGCAGCCGGGACACCAGGGCCGCGCCGGTCTTGGTCTGGAGCACCTGACCGAGCAGGGACAGGTCGAAGATGTCGGCGACCTTCCCGGAGCCGGTGAAGGAGCCGCGCAGGAGCAGCAGGGCGAGGGTCGCGGCGGTGAGCGCGAGCCACCCGGAGACGACGAACCGCTGCACGGGCCGCACTCCGCAGCCGCGTGGCCAGCAGGCGAGTACGAAGGCGGCGCCGCCGGCCATCACGATGAACCCGGCGTAGGACACGTACCGCCCGAAGCCGTACAGCCAGCCGACCACGCCGTCGTCGGCCGCCTGTCCGGAGACCGTCACGGACGTCTTGGACGGGGCGCCGACGGAGAAGGTGTAGGCGCCGGCGACGGGGTGGCTGTCCGCGGACACCACCTGGTAGGCGACCGTGTAGGTGCCGTCGGGCAGGCCGGAATGGAGCCGCACGGCGTACGTCGTGCCGCTGACGTTGGACGGCTCGCCCGCGTCGACGCGCTTGCCCTCGGGGTCGAGCACGCGCAGCGAGTCGCCGGACATCGCGACCTGCTCGGAGAAGGTGAGCGAGATCCGGGCCGGTGCCTTGTCGACCACCGCCCCCTGCGCGGGGTCGCTGCCGGTCACCGCGGCGTGCGCGGAGGCCGGTCCGGCGCCGGCGAGGAGTGCGCAGGCCGCGGCCAGGAGCAGCAGCACCACGGTCCGGACGCGGGGGGCGATGGTCTGCGTCACAGGGGTCCCTCCCTCAGTGTCCGGTCTTGGGGCGGTAGGTCGCCGACTTCACCGGGATCTCGACCTCGACGGGGCCGGAGTGGGCGAAGTGGAGCTCGACGGATACCGTCTGACCTTCCTTCGGCTTGCGCTTCAGCTGCTCGAACATCAGGTGGTTGCCGCCGCTCTTCAGCACGAGTTCGCCGTGGGCGGGGACCTTCAGGCTCTTGACCTCCTGCATGGCTGAGCCGACGGTCTCGTGCACGGTGACCTGGCCGGCGACGTCGCTGGTGACCGAGGTCAGCTCGTCGGCGGCACCGCCCTTGTTGGTGACGGTGAAGAAGCCGGCCGCCATCTCGTCGGAGACGGGCTGCGGCATGTACGCGGAGCCCACGGAGAGTTCCGCCTTGCCACTCCCGGAACCGGAGTCCCCGGATCCCGAGTCCGAACCGCCGCAGCCCGCCAGGGCCAGTGCCCCGGCTATGACGAGGGCCGCGGTGCCGAGTCGCCGCCTCACGGGTTCTCCCCCTTGGCGATCTTGGGGAGGTCCTTGGTGTAGTCGTCGACGGTGGCGTCCTCGCCGTAGAGCACATAGCCGCCGTCGGTCTTCGGGGAGAAGGCGATGACCTGGGTGCCGTGCTCGGAGATGATCTTGCCGTTCTTGTCCTTGTGCGGCGGATCGATGGAGATGCCGAGGGTGCGGGCGCCGGCCTGGATGGTCGGGAAGTCGCCGGTGAGGCCGATGAACTTCGAGTCGATGCCCTTGAGCCACTTGCCGAGCTCGGCGGGCTTGTCGCGGCCCGGGTCGGTGGTGACGAACACGACGCGCAGTTCGTCCTGCTCGGCCTTGGGCAGCTGCTTCTTGGCCACGGCGATGTTGCTCATCGTCGACGGGCACACGTCGGGGCAGTGGGTGTAGCCGAAGTAGATCAGCGTGGGCTTGCCCTCGGTCTCCTTGCGGAGGTCGTACTTCTTGCCCTGCGTGTCGGTGAGGACCAGGTCCGGCTTCTCGAACGGCTTGTCGAGGACGGTGGCGGCCTTGTCGGTACCGGCCTGCTCCGACACCACGGCGACGGGCGTGTCGCTGTCGTTGCCGCTGCCGCAGGCGGTCAGGGTCAGGGAGGCCGCGGCGAGCACAGCGGCCGCGGCGAAGGTCTTGGTGCGCATAGAAAAATGTCCCAGATGTCGGTGATCCGGCGCGCACCGGGGGTGCCCCCGTCCGGGGGCGGGAACCCGGCACGCGCCGTGCAACGGAAGCGGCGTCAGGCGTTGGTGCGCCGACGCCCGGCCAGCACGCCGTAGGCGACGCCCGCCGCGCCGACCACGATGCCGACGATGCTCAGGACGCGGGCGGTGGTGTCGGTGCTGTCGGAGGAGGCGGTGTCGGCGGCGGTGTCGGCGGAGGCATTCTCGGCCGACTTGGCGTCGGAGGCCTCGTCGCCCGAGGAGGCGTGGTGCCCGTCCTCGGAGGCGGCGGACAGCTCCAGCACCGGGGCCGGGTTGTCGGGCTCCTCCTGGCCCTCCTGCGGCACCTCGATCCAGCGGACGACCTCCTTGTTGGAGTACGTCTGGAGGGCCTTGAAGACCAGCTGGTCGGTGTCCTCGGGCAGTTGGCCGATCGAGACCGGGAACTTCTCGAAGTAGCCGGGCTCGATGCCCTTGCCGTCGGCGGTCCAGGTGACCTTGGTGACGGCCTTGGAGATCTTCTCGCCGTGCATCTCCAGCGGCTTGTCCAGCTCGGACTTGGTGACTTCGATCTTCCAGCCGGGCATCGGCTCCGGCATCACCGAGGCCAGCGGGTGGTCGGTGGGGAAGGTGACCTCGAGCTTGGTGGTCGAGGCGTCGTCCCGCTCGTTGGGGACCTTGAAGTCGACGACCGCGTAACCGCCCTTGGCGGCGTCGCCCTCGGGCTGCACGGTGACGTGCGCGAAGGCGGGGGCGGACAAGGCGAGAACGGTGACACCGGCGGCGGCACCGGCCGCGGCGATACGGGAAGCCTTCATGGAAGGAGCACTCCGCTGTGAGTCGGGTCGGATGTGGAAGAGGGATACGCGCACGCGCGCGTGCCGCACGACGGCGGCCCTCCTCCAAGTCGTCCGAATCATCCGGATCGTACGAAAGGCGGAGTGTGGTCGCGTCGCGTCAGGCGGCGAGGGCGAGTGCGGATGCGCGAACCGTGGCGACCGGCGGGCCGCGCCGGATCACCGTGTGCTGAAGTGCGGTCGTGCACGGCATCGCAGGCGCGGGTCGCACGGCGTGCACGGGGCGCGGACATGCCTCCGGCGCAGCCGGCAGCCCGGCGCGCAGGGCGCGTACCAGCGCGAGCGCGGCCCGCAGGGAGCGCACGAGCGCCCCTTCCGTGACACCCTGCGCCGACAGTTCGGTGAGTCGCAGCAGAGCCAGGTCGCCGTGACGCAGCAGCCAGCCGGCGGCGATCGCCGCGAGGACGTGGCCGAGCAGCATCGGCAGGGAGGGCCACAGCGAGGCCGACGCCCCGGCGTCCGCCGGCAGGTGCGTGTGCGCGCCCGTGGCCGGCTGGATCCGGGCGTCGGTGAGGATCTTGTGGGCCTGCGCCGGGCTGATCGCCGCCGCCGTCGTGCCGCACACGAGCCGCGCGGCCTGCTGGACCAGCGCGGCGTCGCTCGCGCCCGCCGGCAACGACGAGGTGGCGGCGGCCGTACCGTGCTGACCGAGTCCGAACAGCGTGTGCAACACCGTCTGACCGGCCGCGAGCAGCGCCGCGATCCCCGGCAGCGAGCGCACGCGCCCGGCGAACGGTGCCGCCACCGCGGCCACTCCGAGGAACCCGGCGCCCAGCGTCCACAGCGGAATGCCGTCGCAGGAGGCGAGCGCGTGACCTGCCCCGGCCAGCACGACACAGACCGCGGCGAACACCGCGGCCCGCAGGATCCGGAGCGTGAGTCCGGAGCGCGTCGCGCACGCGTGGGGGGCAGTCATGGCGGGCTCATCATCGCACTGGCCCCGCAGACCTCGTGCGGCAGGTCCGCAAGATGCCGTACGACCGGAACATCACTTTCTGGTTCCGCCCGCCCCGCATACACCGATCAGGGATAGGGCGCATCCGCCGTATGGGCGGCATCACGTCAACTTCACGCTTACATGCGGAGACTCAGGGCAATACGTAACGGTATGTCGAGCCGCGGCCGGGAGGCTGGAGCATGAGCATCTGGTGGTCACTCCATCTGCGGCGCGAAGCTGCGAGCGTGCCGCTCGCCAGGCGCCTTCTGATCGGCACGATGGAGACCGCGGGCGTCGATCCCGATATCTCCTACGACCTTTCCGTCGCCCTCAGCGAGGCCTGCGCGAACGCCGTGGAGCACGGCGGGGACAGGGCGCGCGGCGGCCCCGGTTCGGAGGCGTACCGGGTCACGGCGTACCTCGACGGTGAGAAGTGCCGGATCGAGGTCGCCGACGCGGGCCCGGGGTTCCCCGCGGCCTCCGTCGGCCGGTCCCGACCGCCGACCCGGCCCGCGCACACCGACGCGGAGAACGGCAGAGGGCTGTGCCTCATCGAGGAGCTCGCCGACCATGTCCACATCGGCAACAAGCCGGGCCGGGGCGGGGCTGTGGTGAGCTTCGACAAGGTCCTCAAGTGGCGCGAGGACGCAGCGCCGCTGATGGCGGTCTGACCTCTGCCGACGCCTTGTCGGTTCGGAGGCGCGGTGTTTCACGTGAAACGTCCGCCCCCTCAAAACGTCCGCCTCTTACAGCGCGCCCCAGTCCAGCGTCGTACGCGCCAGCCCCGCCACCTGAGTGAGCAGCGCCAGCCGGGCCGCGCGCACCGCCGGGTCGGGGTCCATCACCAGCACCTCGTCGAAGAAGGCGCTGATCGCCTCGACCAGCGGGGCGGAGACCTCGATCAGCGCGCCGAGGTCGTCCTCGCGGCCGTGCAGGGCCTGGCGCACGGCGTCGGCGCTCTCGGCGAGACGCAGCTCGGCGGGCGCGGTCAGCAATGACAGATCCGCCGCCTCGACGCCGCCCTCGGGCAGGATGCGCACCACCCGCTGGAACGCTGCAGCAAGGGCCTCGAACGCCTCCGTGCCGATGTGCCGCTCCAGCGTGGCCAGCGTGCGGTCGCCGTGGGAGGGCAGGTCGGCCCACACCAGGACGGCCTGAACGAGCCGATGCTCGTGCCCCGCGTCCGTGAGCTGCTGCTCATAACGCCGGGTGATCAGCTCGGCGGCCTCGGCGACCCGCTCGGCGGGGACCTCGACGCCCTGCGCGGCGTACCGTACGGCCGCCGCGCGCAATCCTTCGCTCACCCGCACCCCGGCCACGGCATGCAGACTCCGCACCACGTTGAGCAGCCCGATCGCGGCCCGGCGCACCCCGTACGGATCGGAGCTCCCGGTCGGCGCGGCGCCGATCACGAACATGCCCGTCACCAGGTCGAACCGGTCGGCGAGCGACAGCACGGCGCCCGCGTCCCCGGCCGGCAGGGCGCCGCCGGCGGAGCGTGGCAGCTCCATCTCGGCCAGGGCCCGGGCGACCTCGGCGGACTCGCCGGCCCGGCGGGCGTACTCCTCGGCCATCACCCCGGCCAGTCCGGAGAACTCGATCACCATCTGCGACGCCAGGTCGAACTTCGCCAGCGCACCGGCGCGCCGGACGACGCCCACCGCCTCCTCGGTGAGCCCGGCGCGTGAGGCCAGGTCGAGGGCGAGGGAGGCGATGCGGTCGGCGCGGTCGGCGACCGTACCGAGCCGGTCCTCGAACGTCAGCTTGTCCAGTCGGCGTCGGAACTCCGCCGGCGGCACCTTCAGATCCGCCCGCCAGAAGAACGCGGCGTCCTCGTAACGCGCCCGCAGCACCGCCTCGTTGCCCGCCCGCACCACGTCGTCGTCGCACAGGGCGTTGGCGAAGGTGACGAAGTGCGGCATCAGCCGCTCGCCGTCCAGCACCGGCAGATAGCGCTGGTGCTTGCGCATCACGGTGGTCAGGACGCTCGCGGGCAGTTCCAGATAGCGCTCGTCGAACGACCCCCGCACGGCATACGGGAACTCCAGGATGTCGGTGATCTCGTCGATCAGATCGGCCTGGCCCGCCACGTCGATCCGCCCGCCCACCTCGGCCGCCGCCTCCAGGGCACCGCGGACCACCGCGCCGCGCCGGGCCTCCCGGTCGAGCAGGATGCCGTGCATGTGCAGGAAGTGCGGGTAGCCCTCGGCCGAGGTCACGCGGACGACCGGGTAGGGCGCCTGGCGCTGCACCCGCGTCGTGTCGCCCGCGGCGAGCGAGGAGACCACCACGGGCAGGGGAGTACGGCCCAGCAGCGCGAGCAGCCAGCGCACGGGCCGTGAGAACGACAGACCCGGATCGCTCCACCGCATGTTGCGGCCGGCACGCAGCCCCGACACGACCTCGGCCAGCAGATCGCTGAGCACCTCGACGGCCGGACGCCCCTCCTCGTGCCGGGTGACGGCCACGTACTCGACACCCTTGACGTCGACGATCCGCACGTCGGTCGGCTCGGCCCCCTGACTGCGCGCGAAGCCCAGCAGGGCAGGCGTCGGAGCGCCGTCCTTGAAGGCGGCGGCGACCTTGGGGCCGCGCACGGTGCGCATGGTGTCCCGCTCGCGCGGCTGCACGCCGTCGACCGTGATCACGATCCGGCGCGGCGTGGCCATCACGGTGATCGCCCCGTGCCGCAGGCGGGTCGCGGCCAGCTTGGCGGTCACCGACTCGCGCACCGCCTCGGTGGTGGCGGGGACGTCGGCGTACGGCAGTTCCTCCACGCCGATCTCGAACAGCAGCGTCTCGACGCCGGACACCTTGGGCAGCGCGGCCCGCCGGGCCGGGGCCGGCGCGGCCGCCACCCCGAGCGGATGCTCCAGCGCGGCCCGCCGCCGCTCCCACAGCTTGGCCGACTCGTGCGTCAGGCCGCGCATCAACGCGAACGCCTTGGCCCGCTCGGTGGTGCTGATCGCGCCGCGCGCGTCGAGCACGTTGAAGGTGTGGCTGCACTTGAGCACGTACGTGCACGCCGGGACCGGCAGCTCCAGGTCGAGCAGGCGCCGGGCCTCGGCCGCGTACGCCTCGAAGAGCCGGTGGTTGGTGTCGAGATCGGCGTCGTCGAGGTAGTAGCGGCTCATCTCGTACTCGTTCTGCCCGAACACCTCCCCGTACGTGATGCCCGGCGCGTAGACGATGTCCTTGAAGTGGGACGCGCCCTGAAGGTTCATCAGAATGCGTTCGAGGCCGTACGTGATCTCCACCGACACCGGGTCCAGGGCGACACCGCCGACCTGCTGGAAGTAGGTGAACTGGGTGATCTCCATGCCGTCCAGCCAGACCTCCCAGCCCAGCCCCCAGGCGCCGAGCGCGGGTGAGGCCCAGTTGTCCTCGACGAACCGCACGTCGTGCGCGCCCAGATCGACACCGAGCGCCTTCAGGCTGCCCAGGTACAGCTCCTGCGGATTGCCCGGGTCGGGCTTGAGGATGACCTGGAACTGGGTGTGGGTCTGGAGCCGGTTGGGGTTCTCGCCGTAGCGCGAGTCGTCCGGCCGCACGCTCGGCTCCACGTAGGCGACGCTCCACGGCTCGGGACCGAGCACCCGCAACGCCGTGGCCGGGTTGGCCGTACCGGCTCCGACCTCGGTGTTCAACGGCTGCGTGATCATGCAGCCGTTGTCGCTCCAGTACTTCTGAAGGGTGAGGATGGCGTCCTGCATGGTCAGCGCCGTCTGGACGTTCTTCATGGTGATCGCGCCTGTTCCCCGAGTCGGACCGGCAAGGTCGGCCATGATCTCACACGCCAACTACCGTTGACCTGCGGTTTTTTGGCCGCTGGCCGGATGGCGTCACCTCACGGGGAACCGCGCGACCAGCCCCCACACCCACACCCGGAACTCAGCCCTTGACGGAGGCCATCCACGCCTCGACCTCGTCCGCCCGACGAGGCAACGCCGCACTCAGATTCCGGTTGCCGTCCTCCGTCACGAGGATGTCGTCCTCGATCCGCACACCGATACCCCGGTACTCCTCCGGCACCGTCAGATCATCGGCCTGGAAGTACAGCCCCGGCTCGACGGTCAGGCACATCCCCGGCTCCAGCACACCGTCGACATACGTCTCGGTCCGCGCGGCAGCGCAGTCGTGCACGTCCATCCCGAGCATGTGCCCGGTCCCGTGCAACGTCCACCGCCGCTGGAGCCCCAGCTCCAGCACCCGCTCCACCGGCCCCTCGACCAGCCCCCACTCGACCAGCTTCTCGGCCAGCACCCGCTGCGCGGCGTCGTGGAAGTCCCGGTACTTCGCCCCCGGCTGCACCGCCGCGATCCCGGCCTCCTGGGCCTCGTACACGGCGTCGTAGATCTTCCGCTGGATCTCGCTGAACCGGCCGTTGACCGGCAGTGTGCGCGTGACGTCGGCGGTGTAGTACGTGTGCGTCTCCACACCCGCGTCGAGCAGCAGCAGATCGCCCGACCGCACGGGCCCGTCGTTGCGCACCCAGTGCAGCGTGCAGGCGTGCGGCCCGGCCGCGGCGATCGTGCCGTAGCCGACGTCATTGCCCTCCACCCGCGCGCGGAGGAAGAACGTGCCCTCGATGTACCGCTCGGAGGTCGCCTCGGCCTTGTCGAGGACCTTCACCACGTCCTCGAAGCCGCGCACGGTGGAGTCGACGGCCTTCTGGAGCTCGCCGATCTCGAACTCGTCCTTGACCAGCCGCGCCTCGGAGAGGAAGACCCGCAGCTCCTCGTCGCGCTCGGCGGTGACCTTGTCGGTCAGCGCGGCCTCGATGCCGGCGTCGTAGCCGCGCACGACCCGCACCGGACCGGTGGCCTCGCGCAGCGCCCCGGCCAGCTCGCGCACGTCGGAGGCGGGGATGCCGTAGAGCTTCTGCGCCTCGGTGAGGGAGTGGCGGCGGCCGACCCACAGCTCGCCCTGGCCGTCCAGCCAGAACTCGCCGTTCTCCCGGTTGGACCGCGGCAGGAGGTAGATCGTCGCCTCGTGGCCCTCGCCCTTGGGCTCCAGGACCAGGACGCCGTCCTCGGTCTGGTTGCCGGTGAGGTAGGCGTACTCGACGGAGGCGCGGAAGGCGTACTCGGTGTCGTTCGAGCGGGTCTTGAGGTTCCCCGCGGGGATCACCAGCCGCTCGCCCGGGAAGCGCGCGGACAGCGCGGCCCGGCGGGCGGCGGTCTCGGCGGCCTGGGGGATGGGCCGGAGATCACGCAGCTCGGTGTCCGCCCAGCCGCTCTTCATGTTCTCGGCAAGCTCGTCCGACACGCCGGGGTACAGTCCGTTCTTCCGCTGCTTGATCGGCTCTTCTTCGGCAGTCTCCGGGGTGTCCGAAGGCTCTTCTGCCACGGCGGTCATCCTCCTCGATACGGCACTGGACCGCCCTCCACTGTACGGCGGCGCGGAAGCGTCCTCAGGGCTATGACGAGGAGCGTTACTCGAACCGCGCCGCCAGCAGCACGACGTCCTCCGCACCGTCGGCCGCGTCCAGCCCGTCCGGCAGCACGCTCCGCAGGACGTGGTCGGCGATGGCGCCGGGGTCGCGCCGCAGTGCCCGGGGAACTCCGGCCGCCGCCGTGTGCAGCCGGGCGAAGGCGCGGTCGGTGGTCTCGCCGGTGCGGTGCAGCAGCCCGTCGGTGTACAGCAGAACGGTCTCTCCGGGCTCGGCGAGGATCTCCACGCTCGGCGCCTCCCAGCAGGCGAGCATGCCCAGCGGGGCGGAGACCGACGTCTCCACGAACTCGGTGCGGCGCTGTCCAAGCAGCAGCGGCGGGCTGTGTCCCGCACCGGCCAGCGTGATCTTGCGGGCGGCCGGTTCGCAGTAGCCGAACAGGGCGGTGGCCGAGCGGGCCGGTTCGGTCAGCCGCAGCAGCAGCTCCAGGTCGGACAGGACGGCGACCGGGTCCTCCCCCTCCATCACGGCGTAGGCGCGCAGGGACGCCCGCAGCCGCCCCATCGCGGCGACCGCGCTGGGACCCGCCCCGGTGACGGACCCGACGGCGAGGCCGAGGGCGGCGTCGGGCAGCGGCAGCGCGTCGTACCAGTCGCCGCCGCCGCGCGGGCCGGTGCGGTGCCGGGCGGCGAGCTGGACACCGGCCACCCGCGGCAGCCGCGCGGGCAGCAGCTCATCCGACATGGTCGCCATGGACGCGCGCGTGCGCTCCAGTTCCAGGAGCCGGGCCAGGTGTTCGGCGGCGTACCGGGCGTACAGGCCGACGAGGTGGCGCTGCCGCTCGTTCGGTTCGGCGGGTTCGTCGTAGAGCCATACGACGGCGCCGAGGCGGCCGGCGGACTCGGTCGTCAGAGGGAGGGCGTGACTGGCGGCGTAGCCGAGGCGGGCCGCGACCTCGCGGTGGCGGGGGTCGATCCCCTCCTCGGCGAACAGGTCGGGCTCGGTGATGCCGTCCTCGCCGCCGGGCAGTCCGTCGAGGATCCGGCCGTAGGACAGGGCGCTGCGGGGCACGGTCTCGATGTGGCCGAGGTCGGCGCGGGCCAGGCCCAGGCCGATGGTGGTGTCCGGGCCGAGGCCGTCGCCGGGTTCCAGGACGACGAGGCCGCGGCGGGCGCCCACCAGGGCGGCGCCGGCCCGCAGCAATTCCTGGAGCGCCTCGTCGAGCGCGGAGGTGCGGGCCAGGCGTTCGGTCAGTTCGTGGAGGGTGGTGAGGTCGGAGACCCAGCCGGCGAGACGGTCCTGGAGTACCGCGCCCGGCGGGGCCGGGGGGTTTGCCGGGGCGGACGGGGACGTACCGCCCGCCGCGACGGGCGCGACAGTGTGTGCGGGCGAGGGAACCGTTGAATCGATTCCAGCCACTTTCGGAGGGTGCGGGGCGTTCATGGCGTCCGGCTTTCCGACCAGCGCGTACTGCTCAAAAGCATCGCAAACCCCCATGTCATTCTGCGCCGCTAGCAGTGTCTCCACATGTACACGCACTCGTGAGGAGATGTCCAGCATTGTCCTGATGGGATTCCTGGTGTCCGTGAGGTCCGAGGGGACAACTCCCCTTCTTCTTGCCTAAATGTAAAGTTGGCTTAAAACTGCCGCATGGGACGGCTTATTGCGGTCGACTGGGCTTGCTCGACGGAGCGTCACAACGGTCGCGATGGGTACGTACTCGGTGAAGGCCAGGGGTGGTTGAGAACTACCCGGAACCTGGTGACGGAGCCGAGCGTCTTAGCCACCGACGACCGTGCCCCATCCTCCCGTGGCGGAGGCGGAGAGAAATACGCGCGACGGCAAACGCCATACTTCGCCACCCCTACGCCACGCCCGTGCTTTTGAATAGACGCAGTATGGGCGGGACGGCCGCGGAGGCAGTCAATGCTCGACCCATAGGGGTTCCCCTTGCGCACGGCAGGGGTGTGATGCGCCAACAGGTACGCACAGTGAAGTGATCGACACATGATGTGATGTGGACCACGGTGTTGCCGGCGTGCAACGGAAAGGAACGAGCGCTCATGCGCGAGATCCTCGGAAGGCGACGCAGGCTCCTGTCCCAGCGCAGCGACGGGAGGCCTGAGCTGATCGGCGCGGCCCTGACCTACGCGACCCAATGGCAGTGGCCCGTACTCCCGGGCGTGGCGGCGGACCCCGAGGGGCGCAGCCGCTGCGGCTGTCCGGACCCCGAATGCACGGTTCCCGGCGCGCACCCCTTCGACCCCGGCCTGCTCGCGGCCACCACGGACGGGCGCATGGTGCGCTGGTGGTGGGGCAACCGGCCCACGGCGCCGATCGTCCTGGCCACCGGCGGCAAGGCGCCCTGCGCGGTCTCCCTGCCCGCCCTGCCGGCGGCCCGCGCCCTCGACGCGCTCGACAGCATGGGCATGCGGCTCGGCCCGGTCGTCGCGTCCTCCGCCCGCTGGGCGATCCTCGTGAAGCCGTACTCCATGGAGCAGCTCGGCGAACTGCTCTACGCCAAGGACTTCGTGCCCGGCTCCCTCCGCTTCCACGGCGAGGGCGGCTACCTGGCGCTGCCGCCGTCCGAGACGGGGCAGGGCGAGATCCGCTGGGAGCGGGCGCCACTGCCCGGCTCGGCCTCGCCGTGGGTGCCCGATGTGGAGGCCGTGGTGGACGCCGTGGTCGAGGCCCTCACTCGTACGGGTGTGAGCGCGCCCGAGTTCTAGGGCTGTCGGGCGCGCCGAGCCCGGGTTCCGGCCCGGCGCGTTATGTTCCGGGGCCATGCCGCGTCATTCCCGGGGCCGCTCCCGGGACCCCCGAAAAGTCCGACCCCGAAAGTTCCCACCCCGGAAGTTCCGACTGCTCGCCCTCGCGGGCGTCGTGGCGGCGTGCGCGGTCGCACTGCCGCTGGCGGTGGCGTCCGCGGGGTCCCCGGATTTCTCCGTTGGGTCCCCGGATTCAGGGGATGCGACACATTCCGGGGGCTCGGCGGGCGGTGCCGGTGTGCGCGGCGGTTCCGTGTCCGGTTCCGGACGGGACGCCGTACGTTCCTCCTCGCCGTCCGCGGACGGCGAGGCGTCTTCCGCCGCGGCCGGCCTCCCCGCGCTCGGCCCGGGCCTGTCCACCACCGCGCGCTGCGGCCCCGAACTCTCCACCCCCGACGGCGTCGAGGCGCAGACCTGTGTCGTGACGCAGGCCTCGGACACCTGGGCGCGGACCTACTACCGCAATGCGACCGGCGAGGCGCTGGACGCCGTACTGAGCCTGATGGGGCCCGGCGCCCGGACCGTGCGCATCACGTGCGCGGTGGGTGCCGAGGACGAGCCGGGGACGTGTGAGACGCCCCGCGAGCCCGCGCGCGGGGATCTGGCGGCGTACACGGCGGTCGCGGAGTTCGCCCGACAGGCCGGCCAGGGGCCGCTGCTGCTGCGCTCCGGGAGCAACACGCCTACGGAAGCGGGCAGTTGACGAAAGGCTGCGTTCCGTGAACCGTCGCGCGCAGAGAAAGACCCGGTTGCTGGCGACGGGGGATGCACCAGCAACCGGGCTACAGGAACGGTAACAAGAGATCGGCGGTTCGCAAATTCGGTCTCGCCCTTTCCAGTCACCGACTGGCTTGTCCCGGCCGGGAGTTGTGAAGGGCGTCACCTGTCCGGAGCACGAGGGTCCGGCCGGCCGGCCGAGCGGCCGGACCGGGCCCTGTGACGATCCGTCAGCTGAGTGTGACCTGCCGGTTGGTGAGGCCGCCACGCGCGCGGCGCTCGTCCGCGGTGAGCGGCGCGTCCGTGGCCAGGGCGGCGGCGAGGCGCTCGGCGAACTCCGCCGCCGGCTTCTCCACGTCTTCGGCCGTGACCCCGCTCGGCAGGTCCCAGACCGGCACGGTGAGCCCGTGAGCGCGGAAGGAGCCCACCAGGCGGGTGCCCTCGCCGAGGCTTGACCGGCCCGCCGCGTGCAGCCGCGCGAGAGCGTCCAAAAGCTGCTCCTCGGGGTGGGGCATGACCCACCGCAGATGGTTCTTCTCGGGCGTCTCGCACCAGTACGCGGCGTCCACGCCCTGGAGCTTGACGGTCGGGATGGCCGCGGCGTTGGCCCGCTCCAGGGAGGCGGTCACCTCCGGGGTGGCGTTCTCCGGATCCGGCACCCAGAACTCGAAGCCGCTGTGCACTTCTGGCTCGAAGGCGCCCTCCGGGTCGAGCAGATCCTGCAGCCGCGGACCGTCGGCCGGGGCGCGGCGGCCCTGCACCGGTGTGCCGGGCTCGGCTTCAAGGGCGCGCTGGAGGATGTCGGCGAGGTCGCGGCTGATGTCGCCCGACGAGGTGTCGTTCTGGAGGCCGAGCATGACCGAGCCGTCGTCGCGGCGCAGGGCGGGCCAGGCCATCGGCAGGACCGTGGCCAGCGTGACCGCCGGGACGCCCTCGGGGAGGCCGTCCTTGAGCGTCAGCCCGGCTGTGGCCGCCGGGACCAGCTCGCGCAGGGCCACCCAGTCGCACTCGCCGGGCAGGCCCTCGAAGGGGCGGTGCACCAGCTCGGTCGCGGCGTGGGCCGCGGCCCGGCCGTGACAGGCCTTGTAGCGGCGGCCGCTGCCGCAGGGGCAGGGCTCGCGGGCGCCGACGACCGGGATCTCTCCGTCCGTGAGCTGCGGGCGCTTGGCCTTCGTCTGGGGTCGCTTCTTGGCCATCGATGGGTCTCCCGGTTACGGCTCGTCTCGTACGGTCGCGAGCCTAGCCGTTCGCGCCACGGGTGACGGGGTCCTGTGGACAACACCGGTCCTGTGGACAACGGCGCGCGGTGCGGCGCCCCGGAAGGGACCCGGAAGAAGGCCGTGAGGTACTGGAACAGGACCGTGAGGGACCCGAAGACGACCGTGAGGGACCGGAAAGGCCGTGTCCGGCCGGCGCCGGGTCAGTCCATGTCGTCGAAGGCGTCCGCGAAGTCCAGCCCGGGTATCTGGGACACCGCCGGGGCCGTGACCCGTGTCGCGAAGTCGTCGCGGCGGTGGCCGGCGTCCGGGTCGTACACGTCGGCGTGGACGACGACCCACACGGTGACCTCGCCGCGGATGTCGTCCCGGACACCCCAGTCGTCGGCCAGCGCGGTGATGATGTTCAGCCCGCGGCCGCCGTGTGCCGTCACCGACGGGGTCGCCGGGGCGGGGCGGGTCGGGCCACCGCCGTCCGTGACCTCGACGATGAGCCGGCCGGAGGGGTCCACGCGCCACGCGGCACGGACGTCACCGTCGCCGGAGAGCGCGTCGCCCAGGGGCCTGCCGTGTTTGCACGCGTTGCTCAAAAGTTCGGAAAGGATCAGTACAGCGTCGTCGATGACCGATTCCGCTACGCCACCTCTGCGCAACTGCGCGCGCATACGGTGCCTCGCTTCCCCCACGCCCGCAGGGCCATGGGGTACGGCCATGCTCGACGACGTGGGCACCTCCTGTGCCACCACCAACGCCACCCCCGAGACCTCCTTCGCCCCACGCCACGGTGTGGATGCCCCATTGGCCTGTACCGGAAACCGGCCAATCAACGTCCTGTGACGCATTCGCCACGATCGAATACGGACCGAACGCGCCGGAGCACTCCTTGTAATCGTGTGGCTGGATTTCATCGGTTTGGCCGAGACGCGAGGATCTCGCCCGTCAATGGGTGGGGTCAAGAGGTGTGCGTGGGTCTGGTGGGACTTGTGTGGTCGACCACTGCCGCCGGACCCCTCCGGACATCCGCCGGACTCCAGGAGTCGGACCTCCGTGGGACCTCAGCGGCCGAGTTGGTCGAGCACAGCGCGCGGGCGGTTGGTGATGATGGCGTCGACGCCCAGGCCGACGCAGAGATCCACGTCCTCGGGCTCGTTCACGGTCCACACGTGCACCTGGTGGCCGGCCCGCTTCAGGCGCTCCACGTAGACGGGGTGGTTGCGCACGATCCGCAGCGACGGGCCCGCGATCCGCACGCCCAGGGGCAGGCGTCCGTCGCGCAGCCGGGGCGAGACGAACTGCATCAGGTAGACCGTCGGCAGGGTCGGCGAGGCGGCACGCACGCGGTGCAGCGAGCGGGCCGAGAAGCTCATGACCCGCACCTGGGACTCCTCGGCGGTGGCCGGGGCGTCGAGTCCGAACCGCTTCAGCAGGACCAGCAGCCGCTCCTCGACCTGCCCCGCCCAGCGCGTGGGGTGCTTGGTCTCGATGGCCAGTTCCACCCGGCGTCCGGCGTCGGCGACGAGTTCGAGCAGCCGCTCCAGGGTGAGGACGGACGTCGCCTCACGGTCCTCCGGGCGGTGCTCCCAGTCGGGGTCCTCGTCGCGCCCCTTGTAGGCCTCGCCTGTCTTCCAGGAGCCGAAGTCCAGGGCGGAGAGGTCGGCGAGCTCCAAGGCGGAGACCGCGCCGCGGCCGTTGGACGTACGGTTGATCCGGCGGTCGTGTACGCACACCAGGTGGCCGTCGGCGGTCAGGCGCACATCGCATTCCAGGGCGTCCGCGCCGTCCTCGATCGCCTTGGTGTATGCGGCCAGGGTGTGTTCCGGAGCGTCCTCGGAGGCCCCGCGGTGGGCGACGACTTGAATCCCATGCTGCCGTGCGTGAGTCACCGCGTCATGGTGCCACCGCACGCGGGTACGCGTCTGGTCGGACGGACCCGGCGGATTCACAGGTCCGGACGGAGGCATTGGAATTGCATCCTTTTCGTCAGTAATGCCCTATATAAAGAATGGCCCCGGACCCACAGCCACCGCTTATGGTGCTCTGACGGCCAGTGGGAAAAGCTGACGGCATACAAAGGGACAAGCACAGCTGTATCGCGCCGGACCGTCGCCAGCGTGAAAAAGCGTGACCGAGTGCGCCCCAGGAAACAGCCGTGGATCGAGGAGAGAAGCTGTGAGCACCGAGAACGAGGGCACCGCGGTACCCCCCGCCCCGTCCGCACCCCCCGTGCCGGTGGACGCTCCCGCTGCTCCGGCCCCCCAGGGACAGCCGCCGCAGGGACAGGCACCCCAGGGACCGGGACCGTACGGACAGGAATCCCAGGGGCAGTCCGCCCACGGCCAGGGCGCTCCTGGTGACGTCGCGCATCACGGCGTCTCCTCCTCCGCCCCCGACCCCTCCTGGCCCCCGCCCCCGCCGCCGGGCTCCCCGGCGTACGGCGGCGACGGTTCCGGTTCCGGCGGCGGCTGGGGTTCCTCGTACCAGCAGCCGGCGCCGAAGTCCGGCCGTGGCCGCGGCGGTCTGGTCGCCGCGATCCTGGTGGCCGCGCTGGCCGCGGGCGGCCTGGGCGGCGGTCTCGGCTACACGCTGGCCAAGAACAACGACGAGAACAGCGGCTCGACGACGGTCTCGGCCTCCACCAGCGGCGGTGACGTCAAGCGCGACCCGGGCACGGTCGCGGGCGTGGCCGCCAAGGCGCTGCCGAGCACGGTCACGATCGAGGCCGAGAGCAACAGCGGTGAGGGCGGCACCGGCACGGGCTTCGTCTTCGACAAGCAGGGACACATCGTCACCAACAACCACGTCGTGGCCGGCGCGGTGGACGGCGGCAAGCTCACCGCGACGTTCCCGAGCGGCAAGAAGTACGACGCCGAGGTGGTGGGGCACGCGCAGGGCTACGACGTTGCGGTCATCAAGCTCAAGAACACCCCGAACGACCTGAAGCCGCTCACCCTCGGCGACTCGGACAAGGTGGCCGTCGGTGACGCGACCATCGCGATCGGCGCCCCCTTCGGCCTGTCCGACACGGTGACGACGGGCATCATCAGCGCCAAGAACCGCCCGGTCGCCTCCAGTGACGGCAGCGGCAGCCAGGCGTCGTACATGAGCGCCCTGCAGACCGACGCCTCGATCAACCCGGGCAACTCCGGCGGTCCACTGCTGGACGCGCAGGGCAACGTCATCGGCATCAACTCCGCGATCCAGTCCACCGGCAACGGCGGCTTCGGCACCGGCCAGTCCGGCTCGATCGGCCTCGGCTTCGCCATCCCGATCAACCAGGCCGAGTACGTCGCCCAGGAACTGATCAAGACCGGCAAGCCGGTGTACGCGAAGATCGGCGCGTCCGTCTCCCTGGATGACACCTCGGGCGGCGCGCAGATCTCCAAGGAGGGCGCGGGCGGCGCCGCCGCACCGGTCGAGCCGGGCGGCCCGGCCGCCAAGGCGGGCCTCAAGCCCGGCGACGTCATCACCAAGCTCGACGACCGGGTGATCGACTCCGGCCCCACCCTGATCGGCGAGATCTGGACCCACCAGCCGGGCGACAAGGTCACGATCACCTATGAGCGCGACGGCAAGCAGCACACGGTCGACGTGACCCTGGGCTCGCGCATCGGCGACAACTGACCCACACCGGCCTGCACCGACCCGTTACCCTTGTCCCCGCGCCGCCGATCACGGCCGGCGCGGGGAGGCGTGCCCGAGCGGCCGAAGGGAACGGTCTTGAAAACCGTCGTGGCAGCGATGTCACCGTGGGTTCAAATCCCACCGCCTCCGCCGAGGTCATAGACCTTGCAGGGCAGAAGGGGTGTCTCTCAACGGAGGCACCCCTTCTGCGTGGTGATCACGGTGGGTGGACGTGTCAGACCGTGTAGGAGCGAGCCCCGGTCCCGGCAAGCCTGCCGCCCTCCACTATGAGGTACTCCTGACGGATCGGGCGGCCGTCCAGCCAGCACTCCAGGACTTCCCGCACGCCGGCCGCGTACCTGGCCTGCGCGGAGAGCGTCGAACCGGATACGTGCGGTGTCATGCCCTCGTGCGGCATGGTGCGCCACGGGTGGTCCTCTTCCGGTGGCTCCGGGTACCAGACGTCACCGGCGTAGCCGGCCAGATGGCCTCGCTCCAGAGCGCGTACCACGGCGTCCCGGTCGACGATCAGCGCGCGAGCCGTGTTGACGATGTACGACCCGCGTTTCATGGTCGCCAGCATCTCGTCGTCGAAGAGGTTCACCGTCTTGGCGTGCAGCGGCGCGTGGATGGAGAGCACGTCCACGGCGGCCGCCAGGGAACGGGCGTCCGGATGCCAGGTCAGCCCCAGCTCCCGCTCGAGCTCCGGTGGCAACCTGTGCACGTCGTTGTAGTGCAGCTTCACCTCGAACGGCCGCAGCCGGCGGAGCACTGCCAGGCCGATCCGTCCGGCACCGAAAACGCCGACGTCCATGCCCTCCAGGTCGTAGTTCCGCGAGACGCTGTCGGCGACGTTCCACCCTCGGCGGGCGGTGACCCACTCATGGGCGGGCAGGTAGTTGTGGACCAGGGCGAGGATCTGCATGACCGCGTGCTCCGACACGCTGATGCTGTTGCTGTAAGTGATCTCCGCGACGGTGACGTCGTGTTCGATGGCGCTCGGAAGGTCCACGTGGTCCGAACCGATCCCGGCTGTGATCGACAGCTTCAGGTGCGGCGCACGCCGGATCCGGTCAGGAGTGAGGTAGGCGGGCCAGAACGGCTGCGAGATCACCACGTCGGTGTCGGGGAGCTCGCGCTCCAGCACGGAGTCGGGCCCGTCCTTGTCGGAGGTGACGACCAGTGTGTGGCCCCGGTCCTCGAGGAACGGACGCAGGCCCAGTTCACCGGAGACGCAGCCGACCAGCTCACCCGGCTTGAAGTCGAGGCTCTGGGGGGTGGGCGCCGTCTGCCCTCCGGGATAGCCGCTGACGACGGGAATCTCGTCCCGGGCGTACCTGGGCGGGTAGCCGTCGACGGGGTCCGGATAAAGCACCGTCAGGATCTTCGCCATGGCCGCGTCCTCTCACCGAAGGTCGGCGCGCAGGCGCAGTCAGCTGGCCGCACACGCGCTCCGGCCGGCCTTGCTGTCCGGTTCCGAGTCCCCGGCCCGCCGCACACCGAAACGGGACCCGGGCCGGCTGACACGCCCCGGCCGGGCACCACGCCCCTGCCCGTGCCGGGCGCTACGCCAGGGTGTCGGGGGTGCCCTCGGGCTGGGTGTCCGCGAACTCCCACCATGCGAGCGGCAGCCAGTCTCCGTCGACGAATCCGTCGACGGAGCCTCCGCTGCCCCGTATGGCCACCCGGGTCCCTTCCGGATAGGTCGTGCCGGACAGGCCGGATACCGGGACGAGGAGCGTGCCGAGACGTCGCGACAAGGTTTTGAATCCTTCCGAAGTGGTGCGGAATAGGACTTTGCAGCCTCTAGATGCAAATCATCTCATCATGCACCAGGCTGGAGTATGAGCCAAGACACAGAAGACCGGTGAGCTGCAAGGCTGGGGACCTGGTCCCGACGGATGCAGCGGGTCCCCCGGCGCCTCCGTTCCGATCTGTGAGCGAACAACCACACCCAGTGGAAGGGTTCGATCATGAGGGCCGTCGTCTACAAGGGACCGTTCGAAGTCGCGATCGAGCAAGTGGAGGATCCCCGAATCCAGCACCCGAACGACGTGATCGTCCGTGTCACGTCCACCGCTATCTGCGGGTCGGACCTGCACATGTACGAGGGCCGCACGGCCGCCGAGCCGGGGATCGTCTTCGGCCACGAGAACCTCGGCGTCATCGAGGAGGCCGGTGACGGTGTGACGTCGCTCAGCCGCGGAGACCGCGTTGTCATGCCCTTCAATGTGGCCTGCGGCTTCTGCAAGAACTGCACGGCGGGCTTCACCGGCTTCTGCCTGACGGTGAACCCTGGTTTCGCCGGCGGTGCGTACGGCTACGTGGCGATGGGACCCTTCGTGGGGGGCCAGGCCGAGTACGTACGGGTGCCGTACGCGGACTTCAACTGCCTGAAGCTCCCTGAGGGCACCGAGAAGGAAACCGACTTCGTCCTGCTGGCGGACATCTTCCCGACCGGCTACCACGGCAACGAGCTGGCCGACGTGCGCCCCGGTAACAGCGTCGCCGTGTACGGCGGTGGCCCGGTCGGTCTGATGGCCGCCTACTCGGCGATCCTGCGCGGCGCGAGCAAGGTGTTCGTGGTCGACCGGGTGGCCGAGCGGTTGCAGAAGGCGGAGGAGATCGGCGCCGTACCGATCGACTTCACCCAGGGCAACCCGGTGGAGCAGATCAGGGAGCAGACCGCGGGTGAAGGCACGGACAAGGGCATCGATGCCGTCGGCTACCAGGCCCAGGCACGTGGCGAGGACCGCGAGGAACCGGCGACCGTACTGAACTCGCTCGTCGAGACGGTCCGGCCGACGGGCGCTCTCGGTGTGCCGGGCCTGTACGTCCCGCGCGACCCCGGCGGACCGGACGAGCAGGCGAAGCAGGGCATGCTGGTGGTTGCCATCGGGCGTCTCTTCGAAAAGGGGCTGCGCGTGGGCACCGGGCAGTGCAACGTCAAGCGCTACAACCGTCAGCTGCGTGACATGATCATCGAGGGCCGTGCGCAGCCCAGCTTCGTCGTTTCGCATGAGCTGCCGCTCGACCAGGCGCCGACGGCGTACGAAAAGTTCGACAAGCGGACGGAGGGCTACACCAAGGTCGTCCTGCACCCGCACGACTGAGGACGCCCGGCGCCGCGCTGCTCGGCAGAGATCGCTGACCACCACGGGCCCGGGCCCTCTCTCCAATTCGCAACAGGAGACCTGGGGTTGCGGCAGCGCCCGCGTCCGAGCACGTCAACTGCCCCGGTGCCATCGGCACCGGGGTCCTGACCAGAGATTCCGCGACCGGACCAGCTGAGTGTTGATGCCGTCTTCGGCGTCGGCAGCGGCCAGGGCCCGCCAACGTCCGTACCAGGCCGTACACGGAGTGCGGCAAGGTGGGCACCTTCGTCAAGGGCACGACGTTCTACTACTGGTGTTACGTCAACAACTCCTACGGGAACAAGTGGATCTACGGTCGTATCGTCGGCACCCAGACCAAGGGCTGGGTCTGTGACTCAGAAGTCGTGCACACCAAGGGAACGCTGAAGAAGTGCTGAGGCCGCCAAGAACCGTCGTGGCAGCGAGAGTGCCGGCGTGAGCCGGCGCATCGTCGTCGTCACCGCTGTGCACGGCCCGTCGGCCCGGTTTCTGCCGGAGGCCCACAAGTCCCTGTGCGAGCAGTGGCTGCCGGAGGGCTGGGACTGGCAGTGGGTGATCCAGGAGGACGGGGAGAGCGAGGCCGTACGGCCGTACGTGCCCGATGACGAGCGGGTGACGTTCCGGCAGGGCCGGGCCGGGGGGCCCGGTGTCGCCCGGACCATCGCGCTGGCGCATGCCGAGAGTGCGTACGTGAAGGTCCTGGACGCCGACGACCAGTTGCCGCCGGGCACGCTCGCGCGGGATCTGGCGGCGCTGGAGGCCGACCGCAGCCTCGGGTGGGCGACGTCGCGGGTACTGGACCTCATGCCCGACGGGTCGACGGTCGGTTTTCCCGGCGACCCCGACCAGGGGCCGATCGAGCGCGGGGCCGTCTTCGAGCACTGGAAGGCCAACGGCTTCCTCGCACCGGTCCATCCGGCGTCGCTGTTCGTACGGCGGGAACTGCTGCTCGCCCTCGGCGGCTGGATGGCGCTGCCCGCTTCGGAGGACACGGGGCTGCTGCTCGCGCTGAACGCCGTGAGCCGGGGGTGGTTCTCGGGCGAGGTGGGGCTGCTGTACCGGAAGTGGGAGGGGCAGGTGACCGGGCAGACGGCCCATGTGGACCGGGCCGAGCGCGCTGCCCGGATGGCCGTCGTGGAGGCCAGGGCCCGGGCGTTGGCGGGGCTTCGGTGGCCTTTTCCGGTGGGGCACTGAGCTGAGCCGATCGACGACCTGAGCGAGCGGGGCCCTGACTTGAGCCGGTCACCCGCCTACGGCAGAAGCTCCGTCCCCGTCCCCGCCGTCGCGACAAGCTCGTGGCGGACGTACCACTCGGTACCGAGCAACCGCCCCCGCTCGGCCTCCGGCAAGGCGGCGATCAGGCCCGGGGCGGCGCCCCGTCGCACCTCCGTGCGGTGCGCCAGTACGGCGGCGATCTTCCGGTCCAGCCAGGGGGTGACGTCGACGGTCGCCGTGACCCGGTCGTCCGGGACCGTGCGCAACGCCTTGCCCGCGGGGGCCAGGTGTCCGCCCCACTCCCGGACGGCGGAGTGCGGGTGCGTGGACAGGTACAGGGCGCTCGGCTGCCAGGGCTCCCCGGCGTCCGGGTAGAGGCGTTCGAGTCCGGCGGCGTGGACCGCAAGCAGGGTCACGCGGTGGGTGTGCACATGGTCCTCGTGACCGGTCAGGCCGCCGTAGGCGTCGTGGGTGACGACGATCTCCGGGCGGAAGTCCCGGATGTGCGCGACCAGGCCGCCCACCGCCTCGTCGAGCGGGGCGTCGCACAGGCGTGGTCTGCCCGGGGCCGACCGCGGGACGCGGGAGTCGGCGTACCCCAGCAGGCGTGGCTTGTCTGCGCCGAGGATGTGGAGCGCGTCGGCCAGTTCCGCGGCGCGCGGGGTGTCCGACGCCCAGGTGGCCGTGACGACCGCCGTGCGGGCGCCCGCCGCGTGCCGGGCGAGGGTGCCGCCCGCCGTGAGGGACTCGTCGTCGGGGTGGGCGAAGACCGCGAGCAGGCTCGGTACCGGCACCGGTCCTCGCTACGGCCCGTCCGGTGACGAGGACGCGTCAGTGATGCTGATGGCCTGGCTGGGGCACTTCTCCGCCGCCTCCAGGATCTCCGGGGCGTCGCCCATCTGTTCGTGGCCCGGGCGGACGACACCGAATCCGTCGACGAACTCGAAGACCGCCGGGGCCCTGTGGACGCACTCGGCGGAGCCGTAGCAGAGCTCGCGGTCGACAGAGATCTTCTGCCCCTTCATCCCCTTCATCCCCCTCGTCCCCCACCGGCCGATACAGGAAGCCGGCGGGCCCTGAGGTGTTGACTGCCCAGCGCGAGACCGGCTGAACCGGCCCGGCTAGCGTGCGCCGGCCGCCGCGAGCCAGTGGGCGACCCGGCGTACGGCGGCCTCGTCGAGCCGTTCGACGAGTTCCTGGACGGTCGCCTCGTCCTCGGGGGAGAGGTCGTAGAGGCCCGCCCTGCTCAGCCCGGACATGAGGACCTGGTGGCGGCGGCCGGTCATGCGCTGCGCCAGCTTGGTCGGTTCGGAGGCAGAGGCCTGCGGACCCGGCTGGGACCGCGACGCCTGCTTCAGGGGCGTGTCGAACCGGTGCCACTCGCCGTCCTTCGGCCCCCACAGGGCGCAGGTCACCTCTTCCCCACGCGCCCGCAGGGTCTGTGTCATCTCGCCGAGGGCGTGCAGCACGGGCGAGCGGTGGGGCGACTCCGCGGCTGCCCGCCAGGTCTGCGTGGCCGGCTGGTGGAACATCGCCACCCAGCGCGGGGCGCCCTGCGGTCGTGGGCTCTCGGGACGTGTCTGCACTGTGCTCACCCCTGTACGTCGCTCCGGAAGCGGTACGGCAGGCCGGCCTTGGCAGCGGCAGGCGAACGGCAGGCCGACCATAGCTGACGGTCCGTCAGTTATCCAGGGTTGTCGTCAGTCGTCCGGGGTTGCAGAGCGCGGCCTGGTGGGGAGGATCACCACGTCGTCCGGCACCGGTCCCTCCCCTCGTGGGGACCGGTGCCGAACGGTGGGGTCGCGGTCGTCCGACTTCGCTGGAAGTCGACCGGATGAGTGCGCTGCTGCGTCCGGATCCTGCCAGTTTCGGCCACCGACGAGGAGTCTCCGGTTCCGGGTAGGCGGTATTACCGCAGGTCAGACATATAGAGTGAGTTTTCCGGTCCGGACGTCCAGGCGCGGGGAGTTAAGGAGTGGAGACCTTGGGTTCCGACTCCGGGGCACGCACCGCTTTCGCGGAGCGCCTCGCACTGCTGTACAAGGAAGCCGGGAACCCTCCACTCAAACGTGTGTCCGAAGCGGTCGTCCGGCTCCAGCGGGTCGACGAACGCGGGCGTCCCGTCCGGGTGTCCGCGCAGCGCATCAGCGACTGGCGCCGGGCACGGAACGTACCCGCTCAGTTCACCGCCCTCGCGGCGGTGCTGCACGTGCTGATCCCCGAGGCGCGGCGGGCGCGGCCCACGCCGGTGTCCCCGGGCCTGTACGACCTCGGCCAGTGGCAGCGGCTGTGGGAAGCCGCGGTGGCCGACCCGGTCGGCGAGCGCGGCGCGGCGTCCGCGGAGCAGGAGCGGTCCGCCGCCGAGGGCCCGCCGGCGCCCGGCGGGGTGTGTCCGTACCGGGGCCTGGCCTCCTACCGCAGGGAGGACGCCCGGTGGTTCTTCGGCCGGGAGCGGAGCACGGACGCGCTCGTCGCCCAGCTCCGGGCCGTGGCGGAGACGGGCGGCCTGGTCATGCTCGTGGGTGCGTCGGGGGCGGGGAAGTCCTCGCTGCTGAACGCCGGGCTGGTGCCCGCACTGCGGGACGGCGCGCTGGACGACGACGGCGAGGACGGCGACCGCGGTGACGACGGCGGTGGGGAGGGCCGGGCCACGGAGGTCGTGCAGCTCGTACCCGGCGGTGATCCGCTGGCGGAGCTGACCCGGTGCATCCCCGAACTGGGCCCGGTCGTCTCGGCCGTGATCGCGGCCGACGAACCCACCGGCGAGGGCCCCGTCGCCACCACCACGGCGGACCCACGGGTCCGAAGCACCACGGTGGACCCACCCGTCCAAAGGGGCCGTGACGTCCGTGACATCCGTGCCGCCGTCGCCGCCTGGGCGCGGCGCGAGGCGCCGGCCGGCGCGCGGCCGGTCGTCATCGTGGACCAGTTCGAGGAGACGTTCACCCTCTGCCCCGACGAGGCGGAGCGGCGTGCGTTCGTCGAGGTGCTGCACGCCGCCTGTTCGCCGGGCGGCGACGGCGACCCGGCCCCGGCGGTCGTGGTGCTGGGCATACGGGCCGACTTCTACGAGCGGTGCCTCCGGTATCCCGAACTGGCCGACGCGCTCCAGCACCGGCACATGGTGCTCGGACCCCTGACCACCGCGGAGCTGCGCGAGGCGGTGACGGGCCCGGCCAAGGCCGTCGGCCTGGAGCTGGAGCCGGGCCTGGCGGAGCTGATCGTCCGGGAGGTGAGCGCCGACGGCCCGCGCGGTGGGGGTCCCTCCCACGCCTTTCGGGCTGTGGGGGAGCACGACGCGGGAGTGCTGCCGCTCCTCTCGCACGCCCTGCTGGCCACCTGGCAGCGCAGGAAGGCGGGCCGGCTGACGCTCGCCGGGTACCGCGCGGCCGGCGGCATCCAGGGCGCGGTCGCGGCGACCGCCGAGCGGGCCTGGTCCGGACTCGACCCGGCGGCGCGCACGGCGGCCCGGCTGCTCCTGCTCCGGCTGGTCCGGCTGGGTGAGGACACCCAGGCCACGCGCAGAAGGGGCACCCGGCGCCAGTTGGCGGACGAGTCGACCGACCCCGGCAAGACCGAGGAGTCCCTGGAGGCGCTGGTCCGCGCCCGGCTGGTGACGCTCGACGCGGAGACCGTGGAGATCACCCACGAGGCGCTGCTGCACGCCTGGCCGCGGCTGCGCGACTGGATCGACGAGGACCGGCAGGGCAACCTGCTGCGCCAGCGCCTGGAGGAGGACGGCCGGGCCTGGGAGGAGTCCGACCGCGACACCTCACTGCTCTACCGGGGCTCCCGTCTGGAACAGGCCCACGGGTGGGCGAAATCCGCCGGGGACACGTTCCTGACCCGCAGCGCGGTGGAGTTCCTGGCCGCCTCGGTCAGGCTGCGCAGGCGCATCATCTGGATCAGCCGGAGCGCGGTGGCGGCCCTGGTCGTGCTGGCGGTGCTGGCCGTCGGAGCGGCCGTCGTCGCCTGGAAGCAGCGGGACGAGGCCGTGTTCGAGCAGGTGCTCGCCCAGGCCGATCGCGTCCAGTACACGGATCCGTCGCTGTCGGCGCAGCTCGACCTGGTGGCACACCGGCTGCGGCCGGACGACAAGGGCGCGAACAGCCGTCTGATCTCCATCGTGAACGCCCCGCTGGCCACGCCGCTGGTCGGCCACACCGGCGCCGTCTACCTCACGACGTTCAGCCCGGACGGCCGGACCCTGGCCACCGCAAGCTACGACCGGACCGTACGGCTGTGGGACGTGGCCGACCCCAAGCGCCCGAAGCCCCTGGGCAAGCCGCTCACCGGCCACACCAGCTGGGTGAGCAGCGCGGTCTTCAGCCCGGACGGCCGCACCCTGGCCAGCGCCGCCGACGACGGCACGATCCGGCTGTGGGACGTGACAGACCCTGCCCAGCCGCAGCCGCTCGCCCGACCGCTGACCGGCCATGACGGCACGATCTACCTGATCGCCTTCAGCCCGGACGGGCGCACGCTGGCCTCCGTCGGCGACGACCACACCGTACGGCTGTGGGACGTGGCCGACCCGAAGCGTCCGAAGGCCCTGGGCAAGCCGCTGACCGGGCACAAGGCCGCCGTGCGCTCGGTGGCGTTCAGCCCGGACGGCCGGACGCTGGCGGCCGGTGGTGATGACGGCACGATCCGGCTGTGGGACGTGACGCAGCCCCGGCGTCCGGAGCCGGTCGGGGAGCCGCTGACCAGCCACACCGACACGGTGCACTCCGTGGCCTTCAGCCCCGACGGCCGTACGCTCGCCAGCGGCAGCGCGGACGAGACCGTCCGGCTCTGGAACATGACCGACCGGCGTCGCCCGGCAGCGATCGGAGCGCCGCTCACCGGCCACACGGGGGCGGTGTGGTCCGTGGCCTTCAGCCCCGACGGCAACATGCTCGCCGCCGCCAGCGCGGACAGCACGGCGAGTCTGTGGAAGGTCAGTGACCCGGCGTACCCGTCGCAGGTGGGCGGGCCCCTGGCGGGCAGCAGCGGCGAGATGTACGCGCTCGGCTTCAGCCCCGACGGGCGCACCCTCGCCACCGGGACGGGCGACAACAAGGTCCGGCTGTGGTCGCTGCCGACGGCGGACATGATCGGCCGGACCGGAGCGTTCCGGCCGGACGGGCGGGTGCTCGCGACGGCGGCGCTCGACGGACGGGTCCGGCTGTGGGACGTGCGCAAGCCCGGCAGGCCGGTGCCGATGGGCGAACCGTTCCGGCCGAAGGGCGGCGTACGCTCCCTGGAGTTCTCCAGCAACGGCCGCACCCTCGCGGTGGTGACGGGAAACCGGGCCGTGCAGCTGTGGAACGTCGGGGATCCGGACCGCCCCGTCCCCCACGGGTCGCCCGTCCCCCTGCGCATCCGGTTCGCCGACCCGCTGGCCTTCAGCCCGGACGGGCGCCTCCTGGCGACCGCCTACGACGACCGCACCATCCAGCTGTGGGACGTCGGCGACCCGTCCCGCCCCCGTCCGATCGGCGCGCCCCTCACCGGTCACAAGGGGTACGTCAACTCCCTCGTCTTCAGCCCGGACGGCCATACGCTCGCCAGCGGCAGTGCCGACGGCACCATCCGGCTGTGGAACGCGACGGACCGCGGACGTGCCGTGCTACGCGGCGCCCCTCTCAAGGGCCATCTCGGAGCCGTCAACGTCCTCGCCTACAGCCCCGACGGTCACACGCTGGCCAGCGGCGGCGACGACAACTCGGTCCGGCTCTGGGACATCGAGGACCCCTCCAAGGCCTCGCAGCGCAGGAGCCTCACCGGCCACACGGAGGCGGTCGTGTCACTGACCTTCAGCCGGGGCGGCCGCACCCTGGCCAGCGGCGGCAACGACAGCACCGTCCGGCTCTGGAACGTCTCCGACCCCTCCAAGGCCGGCCCGATCGGCCAGTCGATGAGCCCCAACGCCAAGAGCGGCACCTTCCTGGCGTTCAGCCCGAGCAACCACATGCTGGGGGTGTCGAGCGGCACCGACACCATCCGGCTCTGGAACCTGGACGTCGACGAGGCCGCACGCCGCGTCTGCACGATGACCCGGGGCGTGCTGACGCCGGAGACCTGGCGCGAGTACCTGCCCCGGCTGTCGTACGACCCGCCGTGCGAGCCCTGACGGTGCCCGGCCGCACAACAGGCCCCGTAACCAAGGCAGTTGAGTGATACGAGTCACAACCCCGGCTTTGCTGACGAACCGTCGACTCCCATGGGCAAGCGCTTGTTACCCTTGGCCATAGCCCGACCGCTGGTGCATCCCCCGTCGCCAGCGGTCGGGCCTTTACGTGCGCCTGTGGCCTCGCAGGTCGAGCCGCATCAGGATCCGGGGATGGCCGGCCAGCACCGAGGTGGTGTCCGCCGCGTAGCTGAAGCCGGCGCGTTCGAAGTTCTTCCGGAGGCCGGGGTACGCCATCGTCAGGTCGACCTTGGCGTCGCCGTTGTCGAGGGGGTACGCCTCGACCGCCGGTGCGCCGTGGGCGCGGGCGAACTCGACCGCGCCGGCGATGAGGGCGTGCGAGATGCCCTGCTTCCGGTGACCGGGGCGTACCCGGACGCACCACAGCGACCAGACGGGCAGGTCGTCGACGTGCGGGATCTTGCGGTTGCGGGCGAAGGAGGTGTCCGCGCGCGGGGCGACGGCGGCCCAGCCGACCGGTTCGTCGCCGTCGTAGGCGAGCACGCCGGGGGGCGGATCCGCGCGGCACAGCTCGGCGACGTACTCGCCTCGGGCCGGGCCGCGCAGTTCGTTGTTGCGTTTGGAGGGGATCCGGTAGCTCAGGCACCAGCAGACGTTCGCGCCGGGCGACTTGGGCCCCAGCACGGTACGGACGTCCTCGAAGACCGTGGCCGGCCGAACGTCGATGCTCATGCCACCACGATGTCACGCACCGCCCGGAACCCCCTAGACCCTCGGGCCCGTTGACACGGCCTGGCTGAACGCGTTGTAGAACGGCTGGGCCATCCCGGCGAGCGCAGAGGCGCCCTGGGAGAACGGCGTGATCGGATCGATCGCCCCCGACCGGCTGCCGCCACCGCCGCCACGACCGCCGCCGGGTTCGGCGGCCAGGGCGGACGAACCGCCCTGGAGGATGACGAGCGCGACGAGCAGAGCAGCGGCACGGGAGAGCAGACGAGATCGCATGCCCGCTTCAACGAACCGCTTTGTCCCAGGTCACAGGCCTGCCATTTGTGTTCTGGACGTAAGACCGACAGCGGCATCGCGGTCCTGCTCAGGCCGACGCCGCGCGTAGCATTCGCAGGTGGCCGATCTCGGTCACGTTCTTCATCAGTTCCGCGTTCACCCAGGCCGCCATGTGCGCGACGGTGTACTGGGGGTCGTTCGGCCAGGGGAACCGTGCCGCGGCGTCCAGGTCGGAGTCCGTGAGACCGTCCAGGACGGCCAGCCACTGCGTGCGCAGGCCGCGCAGCCACTCGATGGTCGGTGTGCCCTCGCCGGGCCATACGACGTCCGTGCGGTCGCGGGGCGGGCGGCCCTGGGCGTGGTCGAGGGCCACGCTCCACCACCAGCCGATGTGCCAGCTCACCCAGGCGACGGTGGGGACGGGCACGGGGTCGGGCTCGGTCTCCGCCCAGTCCGGTACCCAGGTGCCGTCGGGGCCCCTGCGCATCGTCCAGCAGTGCGGCACGGGCTCCCAGAGGAAGTCCTCCGGCTCCAGCCGCTCCAGGTGGTACTCGAACAACGACCAGGTCAACTCGAGCTGCCAGCACAGCAGTTGGGTACGGGAAACGTTCATTGGACGACCCTACGCAAGCGCCCGGGCGTCCCGGGCCAGTCCCGTCCAGTCCAGGTCCCGCAGCGCGGGCTCGGCGTCGCAGCCCGACGGCAGGCGAGGCGTGGCCTGGAACCAGACAACAGTGAGACGGGAGCGGTACGCGACCGGGTCGCGGGCCGGATCGAGAGCCGTGGAGTGGAACGCGCCGACGCAGGCCACGGCGGGCAGGACCTCGACGGGCCCGAGGCCGCCCGCGTACTGGTCGGGGTATGCGCGCGGCGGCGGGACCAGGTGCACCGGTGTGCCGGGGCGGGCCCGCTCGGCGGCGCGCAGCAGCCCTCGGATCCGCAGGTCGTTCACCGGCTTGCAGGGATAGCCCTCCAGCAGGTCGCCGTACGTCGACGTGAACCGCAGCTCGGCGAGATCCACCGAGCGGCCGGAGGCCAGGACGAGGCGGGCGAGCGCCAGGGCCGGCGATTTGACGTGCTGTTGCATGGAGGTCTTTCGGTGCTCATGGACGGGGTGCCGCTCACGGCCGGTGCCCCGTCATCCGTGCCGCCGACGCGATCGTCGCCCGGGCCTCGCGCTCGGACAGGCCGGTATTGAGTGCGGCCTCGACCAGGGCGTCCACGAGCGCGGGGCCGATGCCGTCCTCGTAGGCCCGGCAGGCCGCCCAGAACAGCCGGGTGTTGCGCTGGCCCTCGTGCGCGGCGAGGACGAACTGCACCAGGCCCTGGCCGTGGCCGCCGGTCGCCGGGGGTGTGGGGTGGTGGGCGCGGGGCGGCGGGAGGAGCAGGCGCAGCAGGGAGCGCGGGCAGGGGGCGGGGGCCAGATGGGCGGTTCCCGGGGCCGCGGCGTAGACGCCCTGGCCGGTGCGGGAGCCGGGGCCGACGAGGTAGCCGCCGGCGCCCCGGATGTCGATGCCGGGGGCGAGGCGGCCCGCCGAGTTGGGGACGACCACGTCGGGCGGGCCGCTCAGCCACAGGTGACGCCCGCCGGACGGGGTCACGACGACCACCGTCGGCGGAATGGTGAACAGGTGTCGCAGCGCCAGCTCCCGTAGGGCGGCAGAGGAGTCCGTGCCGGTCTTCACGTCCAGGTCGATGCCGATCAGATGGTGCGGGGACAGGCCGCAGGCGATGCCGTAACCGGTCGCCCAGGGCGCCGCGGCGAACAGTTCGCGGATGCGCGCCGGGTCGCTGGAGGCGTCGTAGACCCCGTGGCCGAGCCGGCCGCACTCGCCGTGACAGGGGGAGGGGACGGGGTCGTCGCGGTGCGGGGAGCGCAGCGCCGGGAGCTTGGCGCGGGACAGGGGGATGACGGCCAGTCCGCGTTCGGCGGCTGACAGGGCGTGTGCGAGGGCCAGCGTCGTGGCCTGCCGGTCGGTGGTGGCCATGCTCCTAGTTTCGTACGTACGTTCGAAAAAGGAAAGGGGGAGCGGATGCGGCGCTCCGGGGTGGAGGGCCGGACGGGAACGGAGGCCGAGCAGGGCATCCTCGGCAGCGGC
Source organism: Streptomyces sp. NPDC050164 (assembly GCF_044459945.1). Classification (NCBI taxonomy): domain Bacteria; kingdom Bacillati; phylum Actinomycetota; class Actinomycetes; order Kitasatosporales; family Streptomycetaceae; genus Streptomyces; species Streptomyces sp. NPDC050164. The sequence continues at coordinate 171,830 of NZ_JBITJK010000004.1, read as the reverse complement.
GTCGGCGGCGACAACTTCGGTAACTCGGCCACCACCCGGCAGCAGGCCGTCGGCGAGGGTGCCTCCAACCAGAGCGGCACGGCCCAGGTCAACGGCTCGGCGTTCACGGCCGTCAACCAGGGCAACGCCAGTACCGCCGTCAGCTTCGCCCCGCTGTGGTGGTGAGCTGAGCGGGCCGGTGTGCCGGCATCGGCCCGCGTCCTGTGTGGGTGTGCTTCGTGGGGTGACAAGCGCCTGGGCGGCGGTGATTCGGTACCGCCGCGCAGGCGTTTTCGGTGTCTGTCGGGGGCTTGACGAGGCACTTGATCTGACGGACAGTCAGAAACTGTGACTGGTGAGCCGGAGGTCCACGACGAGTTAGAGGCGCGCCTGAAGGCCTACGAGGGCCGCCCGGCCGCCGCCACCGGGGTCGGCCGGGACCCCGTCAACGAGCCGATGATCAGGCACTGGTGCGAGGCCGTGGGCGACACCAACCCGGCGTACGCCGGCCCGGACGCCATCGCTCCCCCCACCATGCTCCAGGCGTGGACCATGGCCGGTCTCTCCCGCCGCCCGGAACGCACGGCGGCGTACGAAGAACTCCTCGGCCTGCTGGACGAGTCGGGCCATGACGCGGTCGTCGCCACCGACTGCGAGCAGGAGTACCTCCGCCCCCTGCGCCCCGGGGACGAGATCACCTTCGACTCGGTGATCGAGTCGGTGTCCGGCCGCAAGACCACGAAGCTCGGGACGGGCTACTTCGTCACCACCCGCACGGACATCAGGGCGGGCGGCGAACTCGCCGGCACCCACCGCTTCCGCATCCTCAAATACGCCCCCGCAGGCCGGCCGAAGGACCCGAAGGAACGTCGCCCCCGCCCCGTCGTCAACCGCGACAACGCCGGCTTCTGGGAGGGCGTGGCGCGCCACGCGCTGCTGATCCAGCGCTGCACCGGCTGCGGCACCCTGCGTTTCCCCTGGCTGCCGGGCTGCAACAGCTGCGGCTCCCCGCAGTGGGACACCGTCGAGGCGAGCGGCGAGGGCACGGTCTACTCGTACGTCGTCATGCACCACCCGCCGTTCCCGGCCTTCGAGCCCCCCTACGCGGTCGGGCTGATCGAGCTCGCGGAGGGCGTGCGGATCGTCAGCAACGTGGTGGGGGTGCCGTACGACGAGGTGCGCGTCGGGATGCCGGTGCGGCTGGAATTCCGGCGGTACGACGACGAGCTGGTGCTGCCCGTCTTCCAGGGGGTGACGCGGTGAACGCCGGCGACCGTCTCCCGCCCCTGGAGATCCCGATCACCCGCACCCTGATCGTCGCCGGGGCGATCGCCTCCCGGGACTACCAGGACGTGCACCACGACCCGGAGCTGGCCCGGCGGAAGGGCTCCCCCGACATCTTCATGAACATCCTGACGACCAACGGCCTGGTCGGCCGGTACATCACCGACCACTTCGGGCCCCGGGCGCAGCTGCGCCGGGTGGCGATCCGGCTCGGCGCGCCCAACCACCCCGGGGACACGATGGTGCTGACGGGCACGGTCGAGGAGGCCGACGGGGACCTGGTGACGGTCCGGGTCGTCGGCGCGAACGGCATCGGCAAGCACGTCACGGGCACGGTGACGGTGAGGGTTCCGGGATGAGCCTGCGAGGGCGGGACGGACTCGGCGGGCACGCCGCCATCGCCGGCATCGGGGCCACCGAGTTCTCCAAGGACTCGGGCCGCAGCGAACTGCGCCTGGCCGTCGAAGCGGTGCGCGCGGCCCTGGCGGACGCGGGCCTCACCCCGGCGGACGTGGACGGGATGGTCACGTTCACCATGGACACCAGCCCCGAGATCACCGTGGCCCAGGCGGCGGGCATCGGCGAGCTCTCCTTCTTCTCCCGGATCCACTACGGCGGCGGCGCGGCCTGCGCCACCGTCCAGCAGGCGGCCCTGGCGATCGCCGCGGGAGTGGCGGACGTGGTCGTCTGCTACCGGGCCTTCAACGAGCGCTCGGGCCGCCGCTTCGGCTCCGGGGTACGTCACCGGGAGCCGTCGGCGGAGGGCGCGGCGCTCGGCTGGGCGCTGCCGTTCGGCCTGCTCACCCCGGCGTCGTGGGTGGCGATGGCGGCCCGGCGCTACCTCCACACCTACGGCCTGACACCGGAGGCCTTCGGGCACGTGGCCGTCGTCGACCGCAGGTACGCGGCGACCAACCCGGCGGCCTACTTCCACGGCCGGCCCATCACCCTGGCCGACCACGCCGCGTCCCGCTGGATCGCCGAGCCGCTGCGGCTGCTGGACTGCTGCCAGGAGACGGACGGCGGACAGGCACTCGTCGTCACCTCCGTGGAACGGGCCCGCGACCTGCCGCACCCGCCGGCCGTGATCGCGGCGGCCGCCCAGGGCGCGGGACGCGCGCAGGAGCAGATGACCAGCTTCTACCGCGACGACCTGACCGGCCTGCCCGAGACGGCGGTGGTGGCCCGGCAGCTGTGGCGGACCTCGGGGCTCGCGCCGGCCGACATCGACGTGGGCATCCTCTACGACCACTTCACACCGTTCGTGCTGCTGCAGCTGGAGGAGCTCGGCTTCTGCGGACCCGGCGAGGCACCGGACTTCGTGGCCGAGGAACGCCTGCCGCTCAACACGCACGGCGGGCAGCTGGGGGAGGCGTACCTGCACGGGATGAACGGGGTGGCGGAGGCCGTCCGGCAGATCAGGGGGACGGCGGTGAACCGGATACCGGGTGCGGAGCGGGTCCTGGTGACGGCGGGGACGGGCGTGCCCACGTCGGGGCTCGTACTGACCGCCGGCCCTCAGGGGTGAACCCGCAGTACCCCGGGTCCTCCGCTCCACCTACAGGAGGTGCAGCAAGCCCTACCCCTACAACCTGAGGGGGACCCCGCTTCGGGACCTGCGGCCGATCCGCTGGAGGTGGCCCCGCTCATAGCGTTGAGCCATGACCACACTCGTCTGCACCAGCGCGTCGAAGGCCGCTGCACCAGCGGCGCAGACCCTTCCGTACCCGTCGTTCTCGTCGTACGTCAGGGCCCGCCAGCCGGTGCTGCTGCGTACCGCCCGCTCGCTCACCGGCAACCCGAGCGACGCCGAAGACCTGTTGCAGACCGCGCTCGCCAAGACGTACGTCGCCTGGGAGCGTATCGAGGACCATCGCGCCCTCGACGGCTATGTGCGCCGGGCGCTGCTGAACACACGGACGTCGCAGTGGCGCAAGCGCAAGGTCGACGAGTTCGCCTGCGACGAGCTGCCCGAGCCGGAGCCGGTGCCCGGCGGCGACGACCCGGCCGAGCAGCAGGCGCTGCGCGACGCGATGTGGCGGGCGATCATGCGGCTGCCGGCCCGGCAGCGGGCGATGGTGGTCCTCAGGTACTACGAGGACCTCAGCGAGGTCCAGACGGCCGAGGTGCTCGGCGTCTCGGTGGGCACGGTGAAGTCGGCCGTCTCCCGCGCGCTCGGCAAGCTCCGCGAGGACGCTGAGCTGGGGCTTGTCCGTAGTTGAGCGGATGTGTCGGCCGCCGGTGAGCGGTTCCGTCGGCAGCCGTGACGTGATCGATCGCCCGGTCCTAGTGACATACCAAGCGGTATGTGCGCAGAATCAGCGCAACTCTTACCACCGCGCAGGCAATGTCGCCCCGGGAGGACGCCGTGCTGAGCACCATGCAGGACGTACCGCTGCTGATCTCGAGGATCCTGACCCACGGGTCGACGATCCACGGGACATCACAGGTGACCACCTGGACCGGTGAGGCCGAGCCGCACCGTCGCTCCTTCGCCGAGATCGGCGCCCGCGCGGCCCAGCTCGCACACGCCCTGCGCGAGGACCTCGGCGTCGCCGACGACGACCGGGTCGCCACCTTGATGTGGAACAACGCGGAGCATGTGGAGGCCTACTTCGCGATCCCCTCCATGGGCGCGGTCCTCCACACCCTGAACCTCCGGCTCCCGCCCGAGCAGCTGGCCTGGATCGTCAACCACGCGGCGGACCGCGTGATCATCGCCAACGGTTCGCTGCTCCCCCTGCTCGCCCCGCTGCTCCCGCACCTGAAGACGGTCGAGCACGTGGTCGTCTCCGGCGCCGGGGACCGCTCCCTGCTCGCGGACGCGACCGCGCGGGTCCACGAGTACGACGACCTGATCGCCGGGAAGCCCACCTCGTACGACTGGCCGGAGCTGGACGAACGCCAGGCCGCCTCCATGTGCTACACCTCCGGCACCACCGGCGACCCCAAGGGCGTGGTCTACAGCCACCGCTCCATCTACCTGCACTCCATGCAGGTCAACATGGCCCAGTCGATGGGCCTGACCGACGAGGACACCTCGCTGGTCGTGGTGCCGCAGTTCCACGTAAACGCGTGGGGGCTGCCGCACGCGACCTTCATGACCGGCGTGAACCTGCTGATGCCGGACCGCTTCCTCCAGCCGGCGCCGCTCGCCGCGATGATCGAGTGCGAGAAGCCGACCCATGCCGCCGCCGTCCCGACCATCTGGCAGGGCCTGCTCGCCGAGCTGACAGCGCACCCCCGCGACGTCTCCTCCCTCACCCAGGTCACCATCGGCGGCTCGGCCTGTCCGCCGTCCCTCATGGAGGCCTTCGACAAGCTGGGCATGCGGGTCTGCCACGCCTGGGGCATGACGGAGACGTCCCCGCTCGGCACGGTCGCCCGTCCCCCGGCCGGTGCCGTCGGCACGGAGGAGGAGTTCGCCTACCGCCTCACCCAGGGCCGTTTCCCGGCCGGCGTCGAGGCCCGGCTGACCGGCCCGGGCGGCGAACGCCTCACCTGGGACGGCGAGTCGGCCGGCGAGCTGGAGGTGCGCGGCCCGTGGATCGCCGGCGCCTACTACAACGGCCCGGGCGCCGACCCCCTGTGCCCCGCCGACAAGTTCAGCGAGGACGGCTGGCTCAAGACGGGCGACGTGGGGACGATCTCCCCCGACGGCTACCTCACCCTCACCGACCGTGCCAAGGACGTCATCAAGTCCGGCGGCGAGTGGATCTCGTCGGTGGAGCTGGAGAACGCCCTCATGTCCCACCCCGAGGTGGCCGAGGCGGCCGTCGTCGCCGTACCCGACGACAAGTGGGGCGAGCGCCCCCTGGCCACGGTCGTCCTCAAGGAAGGCTCCACCGCCACCTTCGAGACCCTGCGCGCCTTCCTCGCCGACGAGGGCAAGATCGCCAAGTGGCAGCTCCCGGAGCGCTGGACGGTCATCGAGGCGGTGCCGAAGACGAGCGTCGGCAAGTTCGACAAGAAGGTGCTGCGCAGGCGGTACGCGGAGGGGGAGCTGGACATCACCCGGCTCTGACCTCTGGGCACGCATGGCCTGACCGCCGTCATCGTCGTACGGAGGTCAGCCTCATCAGGACCGCCGTCATCGTCGTACGGAGGTCAGCCTCATCAGGACCGCCGTCACCGCCGTACGGCGGTCACCCCCCACCCCAGCACCAGCCACACGCCCGCCACCGCGCACACCCCGACCCAGCCGAAGTGGCTGAAGGCGAACCCGGCGAGGGCCGAGGCGCCGGCACCGCCCGCGAAACCGGCGACCACATAGGCGGTGTTGGCGGTGGCCGGGGTGGACGTGGCGGTCAGGGCGAGGGTCTGGTTGGCGACGTGGGAGGCGACGAGCGCCGCGTGGATCAGCACGGCGGCGGCGAACAGCGCCCCCAGCACCCGCCCGCCCAGCCAGAACAGCGGCACGGACACGCCGGCGAGCAGATACGCGGACCGCACGACACGCTCCGCGCCGAACCGGTCCACGAGCCCGCCGGCCAGCGGTGCCACCGCGGTCGCCGTCAGTCCGAACAGCCCGAAGAGTCCGGCCGTCGCGGTGGACAGCCCGTACGCCGGCCCGGTCAGCAGCAGGGCGAGCGAGGTCCACAGCGCGCTCCACGCCCCGAACATCCCGGCCTGCCGCAGGCAGGCGCGCCACAGGTCGGACGAGTGGCGCAGCACGGAGGGCAGCGCGGCGAGTCCGGCGAACAGCGGGCCTTCCCGCCGCCGCTGCGACGGCAGGACGAGTGCGGTCGCGAGTCCCAGGACGAGAGTGAGCACGGCAGCGCCGGCGAACACCCAGCGCCAGCCGAAGGCCTGCCCGGCCAGTCCGCCCAGCACCCGGGCCGCGACGATGCCGGTGAACAGGCCCGCGACGACGGCCGCGACATGACGGGCACGCCGCTCGGCCGGGGCGCGTTCGGCGACCAGCGGGACGAGCAACTGCGGGATGACGGTCGCGGCCGAGGCGACGAACACGGCGACCGCGAGGGCGGTGACACCCGGGGCGGCGGCGCTGGCGGCCAGTGCGACGGTGGTGACGAGCGTGAGCCCGCCGACCAGTCGGCGCCGGTTCGCGCTGTCGCCGAGCGGGGCGAAGAACAGCAGGCCGACCGCGTAGCCGAGCTGCGCGACCGAGGCGATCCAGGCGACGGCCGAGGGCGCCGAGCCGAAGTCGCGGGCCATGAGCGAGAGCAGCGGCGCGGCGAGGTAGATGTTGGCGGCGGTAACCGCGCTGCACACGGCGATCAGGGTGAGGAAGAGACCGGGTGCGGGCGTAGGCGCCTGGCGCACGGGGGCCGCGCCGGCCCGGCGGGAGGTGGTCGTGGCTGTGGTCGCTGACGGCATGGGAGGAGGACCCCTTGGAGTCGGCTCTAACAACTAACTGGTTGGTTGGACAATGGGGCAACAGTGTGGGTCGCCCTTCGATTCCCTGTCAACCAAACAGTTGGTTACCTGGCGCGTTACCCTCTTTCCCATGGCAGCAGCAAGGGACCCCGACGCCACCAAGGCCCGGATCTTCGAGGCGGCGGTCGCGGAGTTCGCCCGGCACGGCATCGCCGGCGCCCGCATCGACCGCATCGCCGCCGAGGCGAAGGCCAACAAGCAGTTGATCTACGCCTACTTCGGCAACAAGGCGGAGCTGTTCGCGATCGTCCTCGAAAGGAAGATGCTCCACCTCGCCGAGGCGGTCCCCATCGACCCGGACGACATCGAGGGCTGGATCGACCGCCTGATGGACTACCACGCCGCCCACCCGGAGCTGCTGCGCCTGCTCTTCTGGGAAGGCCTGGAGTACGGCGACACCGAACTGCCCCACGAGTCCGACCGTCAGGAGCACTACGCCCGCAAGGTCGCCGCCCTCCAGGACGGCCAGGACCGCGGGGTCGTCACCGACGCGATCCCGGCGGCCGACCTGCTGTTCCTGCTGACCGCATTGGCCAACTGGACCGCGGTCGTGCCGCAGATGCGGCGCATCCTGGTCGGCGGCGAGGACCCCGACCGGGACCGCCTGCGCACCTCGGTCAAGGAGGCGGCCCGCCGCCTCTCGGCCCGATAGCGCGCTCGGACTCCCCTAGGCCCTGTCGTTTGGATCAGGTCGCAGGGAAGCGACTGTTCTGCGCGGTGCCGGCAACCGACTACAACGCCGCAGAGGTGTGTGCCAGACCCCGCGTCTGCGGCGTGATCCAAACGACAGGCCCTAGTTGGTCCCGATCCGGGACAGCAGCTCGACGATCCGGGACTGCACCTCGCCGCTGGTGGACCGCTCCGCGAGGAAGAGCACCGTTTCTCCGGCGGCCAGCCGCGGCAGGTCGGCCTGGTCGACGGCGGCCGTGTAGACGACGAGCGGGGTGCGGTTGAGCTGCCCGTTCGCGCGCAGCCAGTCCACGATCCCGGCCTGCCGCCGGTGCACCTGCATCAGGTCCATCACGACCAGGTTCGGCCGGAACTGCCCCGCCAGCGTCACCGCATCGCCGTCACTCGCCGCCCGCGCGACCTGCATCCCGCGCCGCTCCAGCGTCGCCGTCAGCGCCAGCGCGATCTCCGCGTGCTCCTCGATCAGCAGCACCCGCGGCGGGTGCTGCTCACTGTCGCGCGGCGCCAGCGCCTTCAGCAGGACGGCGGGATCGGCACCGTAGGCCGCGTCCCGCGAGGCCTGCCCGAGTCCGGCCGTGACCAGGACGGGCACCTCGGCGGCGACTGCGGCCTGCCGCAGCGACTGCAACGCCGTACGCGTGATCGGCCCGGTCAGCGGGTCGACGAACAGCGCGGCGGGGAAGGCCGCGATCTGCGCGTCGACCTCCTCGCGCGAGTTCACGATCACGGGCCGGTAACCGCGGTCGCTCAGCGCCTGCGAGGTGCTGAGGTCCGGCGCGGGCCACACCAGCAGCCGCCGCGGGTTGTCCAGCGGCTCCGGCGGCAACTCGTCGTCCATCGGCTGCGGCACCGGCGGATCGGCCACCTCGACGGCACCGCCCGGCCCGTCCAGCGGCTCCGGACCCTCGGCGGCGTTCTCGTCCGGCGCGCCTATGGCGTACGACCGTCCACCACCCTCGGTCATCTGCGCGAGCCGCGACTGACCAGCGAGGGACGGCTGCGCCGGGACGGGCGCGGGGACCGGTGCGGTGCCCTGCGCGGGCGTCGGCTCGGCCGTCGGATGCGGGCGCGCGGCCTGCTCCGGGCGCGGCGCCGTTTCCTGGCGGGGTGTCTGGTCACTCCGACCGGCCTGTTCCGTCCGCGCGGCCGGGTCGGGCGGCGTGCCGAGCTTGCGGCGCCGACCCGATCCGCCCGACTGGTGCGGGGGCGGCGTCGCCGAGGGGGCCGCGGGCGCACCCGGCGCCTGCGGGGCCGAAGCGGCCGAGGGACGCGCGGCGGGCCCGCCCGACGGCTGCTGCACGTGGGCCGCCTGCCGGTTGAACGGCACGCCTTGGCCCAGCGTCCGCACGCTGATCGCCCGCCCCTGCGTGGAGTTCGGGTCGACGGGCGCGGCCGCCTCCGCGGGCAACGGCTGAGCCGCCCGCGTTGCGCCCTCCGGGGGCATCGGGGTGCCCGGCGCCGGGGTGTGGGGCTGCGGGGCCTGGGCCGCGGGGGTGCCGTTCGGGGGGAAGGCGGGGTGTGCGGCGGCGCCGTTGGGAGCTGCGGACTGTGCCGCGCCGTTCGTGGGTACGGACTGTGCCGGACCGTTCGGAGGTACGGCGACACCGGCCCCCGAGGTGTGGTCGGCGGCGGGCCAGGTCTGTGGCTGGGGGGCGGGGGTGCCTGGGGCCGGGACCGGGGATGGGGTTCCGGGGGTGGCGGTGCCCTGGGGTGGGGTGCCCGGAGCGGGGGTTCCCTGAGCCGGGGTGCCCTGCCCGGGGGCGGACTCGGCGGGGAGCGGCTGACTGGCGGAGGGCTGCTGCTCCGGTGTGACGACGCCCTGCTGCGGCAGTGGCTGCGCGCCGTGGGGCTGGTTCAGGGACGCGGGTTGAAGCGCCTGGCCCGGGAGGGCCGCCTGCACGCTGTGCCCGAGACCGCCCGGGGCGGGGACGGACACGCCTTGCGGGGGTACGGCGATGCTCTGCGGGGGCGCGGCGACACCCTGGGGCGGGACTGCGGTGCCCTGCGGCTGGGGGACGCTCGCGTGCGGGACGTTCCCCTGGGGAGGAACGGCGTTGTCCTGCGGGTGCACGGCGTTGCCCTGCGCGTGAGCTGCGTTCCCCTGCGCCGGAACCGCCACGCCCTGCGGCGGCACAGCCGTACCGGGCGCGACCTGCCCGGCAGCCACCCCGGCCTGGACGGGCACACCCTGACCTGGGGTGCCTTGTCCCGGACCGGCCTGACCCACCGGAACCTGACCGGTGACGTCCTGCTGCGCGGGACCCCCCTGCTCGGTCCCCGCGGGCACGGAACCGGCCTGCTGTCCCGCCCCCTGCCCAGGCGCACCAGCCACGGGAGACGCCGTACCGGGCGCCTGCGCTCCGGCCCCGTCGGCCGGCTGAGCCGCAACGGCCCGCCGCCGACGCCCGGTCGGCGCACTCGTGGGGTGCGGCTGGGGCGGGGTGTGATCGGCCGACTGGTCGTGCGGGACGGCGTCGTGCCGCCCTTCCTCGAGCCGTCCGTCACCGGCGGCAGCGGAACCGGGAACCGCCACGGCTCCCTGTCCCTGCCCCGGCACCTGACCATGACCGGGCACCTGCCCCTGACCGGCCCCCTGTCCCTGACCGGGCACCTGCCCCTGACCGGCCCCCTGTCCCTGACCGGGCACACCACCTGGCGCGACCTGCTGCCCCTGGTCGGCGGCGCCGGCTGGTCCGGCCGGTCCGGCCGGGGCCTGATCCGCCTCGGCCGGCGGCAAGGCGAACACCGCACGCGGCCCCGCCGCCTCCTGCGCGGCCGCCCGCTCGGCGGCAGCAGCCAGCGCACGCCGCCGACGCCCGGTCGGCTGCGAAGCCTGGGCCTGGCCCTGGGCCGCGTCGGCTGAAGCTGCGGCGGCCTCGCCGGACGGCGCGGGCAGTGCCGGCGGCAGCGCGTGCTGCTCGCCGGGCTGGACCTCACGCCGGGCCCGCCGCTCGGAGGGCGCGGGCACGCCCTGCGGCGGAACGGTCCCGCCCAGTCCCGTACCCGAGGCGGCGGTCCCCGCCGCATGCTCGGCGGCCGTGACGACGGCCCCTTCGGCGACGCCCTGGACGGCGCCCCCGACGGGCAGGGCCGGAGCCGCACCGGCGTTCTCGGCCGCACGCCGCCGCCGCCCGGTACCGCCCGACGCGGCCGCACCCTCACCGGAAGCCTGCGCGGGAAGGGCAGCCGGTTCCCCGGCGGCCCGCCTCCTGCGCCGCCCGGTGGGCGCGGCCCCCTCGGCACCGGACCCACCGGCCCCGTCGTCGCCCTCAGCCGGAACGTCACCGTCCAGGAACGCATCGGTGTTGGACCGCCGCGCCCGGCGCCGTCCTCCACCGGAGGTCTGCCCACCGGACGTCTGATCACCGGAGGCAGCGGGCAGCCCCTCGTCAACCGCCTGGGCGGCGGCATCCGCGGCAACGGCCCCGGCCCCGCCCCCGATCGGCACTTCGAGGACGTAGGCGTTACCGCTCATCCCCGGCACTTCATGCGTCTGGAGCACACCACCGTGAGCCCGGACGATCCCGCGGACGATGGGCTCGTGCACGGTGTCACCGCCGGCGTACGGCCCGCGCACCTCGATGCGTACGACCTCGCCGCGCTGGGCCGCCGCCACCACGACGGTGTTGTCCATGTAGCCGCCCGCGGACACGGGCGTGTTGCCGGTCGCGTCGACCCCCGCCACGTCCGCGACCAGATGCGCGAGGGCGGTCGCGAGCAGCCGGGGATCGACCTCGGCCTCGATGGGCGGCGCGTGCACGGCGAACTGCACCCGCCCGGGCCCGATGAGCTCGACGGCCCCGTCGACACCGGCGGCGACGACGGCGTCCAGCATCACCTTCGTACGGGAGATGCCCTCGCTGCCCGTGTCCAGCCGCTGATAGCCGAGGACGTTGTCGATGAGCGTCGTGATGCGCGAATACCCGGCGGACAGGTGGTGCAGCACCTGGTTGGCCTCGGGCCACAGCTGCCCGGCGTCGTCCGCGGCCAGCGCGGCCAGCTCACGCCGCAGTTCCTCCAGCGGCCCGCGCAGCGACTGCCCGAGCAGGGTCAGCAACTGCTCGTGCCGTGCGGCGAGCGCCTCGTAGCGGTCCTTCTCCCGCTCCCCGAGGGCGGCGTACCGCTCCTCGTTCGCGCCGAGCTCCTCGGCGTGCCGCTCGTGCAGCTCCTCCAGCTCGGTCACGTGCTGCTGGCGCAGCGCGGTCAGCTCGGAGGCGTGCTCCTCGGCGATCCGCTCCAGCTCTTCCGCGTGGCGCTTCTGAGCCGCCTCCTTCTCCTCGACGACGGCGTCGTAGGGCCGCCGGTCGGTGAAGGTCATCACGGCGCCGACGAGCTGCTCGCCGTCGCGCACGGGCGCGGTCGTCAGATCGACCGGCACCTTGCCGCCGTCCTTGGCGTACAGCATCTGCCCGCGCACCCGGTGCTTGCGCCCGGAGCGCAGGGTGTCGGCGAGCGGCGACTCCTCGTACGGGAAGGGCGATCCGTCGGCGCGCGAGTGCAGCACGAGATCGTGCAGTGCGCGCCCGCCGAGATCGCTGGCCCGGAAACCCAGTATCTGGGCGGCGGCCGGATTGACGAGCACGATCCGCCCGTCGGTGTCGGTCCCGACGACGCCCTCGGCCGCGGCCCGCAGGATCATCTCGGTCTGCCGCTGCGACCGCGCCAGCTCGGCCTCGGTGTCCACGGTCCCGGACAGGTCCCGCACGACGAGCATGAGCAGCTCGTCGCCGGTGTAGCCGTAACCGTCGTAGGCCTGCTGCCCGTTCTCCAGATTCGCACTGGTGACCTCGACGGGGAACTCGGTCCCGTCCGTCCTGCGCGCGATCATCCGGGTCGGCTTGGTCCGGGCATGCGGATCGAGGTGCTCCGGCCGCCGCATGGACCCCGGGATGAGCTTGGAGTCGAACTGCGGCAGCAGATCGAGCAGCCCGCGCCCCACCAGAGCGGTGCCCGGCGTCTCGAAGGCCTCCAGGGCGATGGTGTTGGCGTTGACGACCGTCCCGTTGGCGTTGACCAGCACCAACGCGTCGGGAAGAGCGTCCAGTATGGCTGCGAGGCGAGCAGCGCCTCGGGATGGCCTGCTGCTCACGAGACGCTTCCTCCCTGTTACCGCACCTTGCCAACCGCTCGGGCCATCTTGCCAACCGTCCCGCAGCGTGTCACGCGAGGGAGTCTAAGGGCTCCGGTTGCGCTCGCGACGCCGGATGAGAGCGAGGTCGCACGAGCAAGTGACCCCGAACTGACGACCGAGTAACCGGAAACGCCCGCCCCTCCTGCAACGACGTCGCGGGACCTTCGCGGGACCTTTACGAGGACAGTGTTTCTGTACCTTTTTGCCCGGGTGGCCGGATGAGGGCGTGAGGTGGCCGGATAGGGGCGCGAGCGACGCCACGGGAACCACCGCCCCGGGTTACCTCAGGGGTGCTTCTCGGATCCCATGTCCGGCAGCAGCGGTACGAGCCGGTCCCAGCGGGCGATCCCGCAGCCGTCACGTCGGTCGTACGTGGCGTCGACGGGCCGTCCGGCCCAGGTGCCGGTGACGTGCGCGGTGGCCGGCCCGCCGTACTGCATGGTGCAGAAGCCGCCTTCCGGGGCGGGTGCGAAGACGTCCTTCCCCCACCGCGTGTCCCGCTCCAGGGCGGCGCAGGCTCCGCGCGGGTCGGGATGGCTGCCGCCGTCGGGCCCGCAGTACAGCTCATACGTCCCGTCGACCTCACCGCCCGCGTTCCGCACGGTGACGGTGAGATGGTCCCGGTCCGGGCCCTGGTGGCCACCGAGCCCGGCCGGGGACGGGCCGGGCTGGGCGTACGCGGCCGGGGACACCGCGGCCAGCGCCCCGAAGGCGGCGACGGAGGCGGCGGCCCCGACGACGAGCCGCCGCAGACCGGGACGAGCGATGGTCCGGGAGGTTCGGGAGGCCCGGGAGGCCTGGGACGCGTTTCCGGGGTGACCCCGGCGAATGGCATGCGACATCGACATGACCTGACTAACGCGGCGCGGCCCGGTACGTTGCGCGCCGGTCCGAGGCGCCGCACGACACCACCGCACACCCCACCACCGCACACCCCGGCACACCTCCCGCTACTGCCCGGACAAGGCCTTTGCCCTGCGCCCTTCCCGCCTAGTACCGTGGGGGTCGATTGGTGACAGCACGCTCGACTGTGTCATCATCGGCACGCACCGACTCGCGCTCGCGCGGGAGGATGTGCCTGGAGGCGTCGCCTAGTCCGGTCTATGGCGCCGCACTGCTAATGCGGTTTGGGTCTTAAAGCCCATCGAGGGTTCAAATCCCTCCGCCTCCGCACCTGATCACGAAGCCCCGGTCACCCGACCGGGGCTTCGCTGTCGTCGGCCCCGTCGCCGATGCGCCTCTGAGGTCATTTCCCCAGGTCACAAGGGGTGTGGCAAACGGATTTCACATGGCGGCGGCGGTCATGTAATGTTCTTCCTGTCGCCGCGAGCGAGCCGGAAGGCCCGAGAGCGGCGAAAAAAACAGAACAAGCACTCGTAGCTTAACGGATAGAGCATCTGACTACGGATCAGAAGGTTGCAGGTTCGAATCCTGCCGAGTGCACACAGGTCAAAGGCCCCCTGGGATCATCCCAGGGGGCCTTTGACATCAACGGCTGACATCAACGCGGCCAGAAACGCCGATCACTCCTCAGCGGCCTGCTCCTGCTCGCCGTCTTTCTAGCGTTGGGACTGCCTATCCTCACTGGGCATGCCGGTCTCCACGGCAGTGGAGTTATGCCTCTCTGCTGCGATCATGCGTTGACGTGCAGCATGTTCATCGGTACGGGCGTCGTAGGACATCAGCTTCGGCAGCGAGATGGCGAGCAGGCCGGCGGCGGCCACGCACATGAGGCCGCCCGACCAGACCGAGGTGCGGACGCCGACGAGGGCGGCCATGCCCCCGGCGCGGACCTGGCCCAGTTGAAGGCCCGCGATGGAGAGCATCTCGAAGCCAGCGAGGCGGCCGCGCAGCTCGTCGGGGATCGTCTGGTTCCAGATCGTCCGGCGGAAGATGCCGCTGATCGTGTCGCAGCCGCCCGCAACGGTGAGAAAGAGCAGCACCAGCCAGACGTTGTGCACCAGGCCCGCCATCGTCATGGTGAGGCCGAACGTGGTGGCCGAGAGGATCTGCATACGGCCGTGGTGATGGATGCGGGACGACCAGCCGCTGGTGAGGCTCACCACGAGCGCACCGGCGGGCAGCGCCGCGTACATCAGCCCCAGGGACCAGGGTGCGTCGAGGTCGTCGGCGAGGAAGGGGAAGACCGCGATGGGGAACCCTAGGCCGGTCTGTGCCACGTCGACAGCGTAGGTGCCGAGCAACTCCTTGCGCCTCCACGCGTAGCGTGCGCCGTCCGCGATCGAGCGCAGCGACGGCTTCCCGGCGCCGCGCGCGGCCGGGGACGACCGCAGGCGCAGGCTGAGGGCGACCGAGACGGCGAAGGTGGCGACGTCGATGACGTACGCCCACTGAAGACCTGCGAGGGCGATGAGGAAGCCCGCCAGGGAGGGGCCCGCGATCCAACCGATCTGCCAACGCAGGGCGTTGAGGGCACTGGCTGCGGTGAGCTGGTCGTGCGGGACGACGCGGGGCACCATCGCGTCCAGCGCCGGGCGCTGTAGGCCGCCGAGGGCGCTGCTCAGCGCCGCGACGACGTACAGCGGCCAGACCATGGGGTGGGGAAGCAACGCGTTGGCCAGGAGGGCGACCACCAGCAGGCCGAGTGCCGCCTCCGTGTACACGATCAACTTGCGGCGGTCGAGGGCGTCTGCCAGCGCACCACCGTAGAGCCCAAAGAGGATGAGCGGTATCAGCTCGACTGCGCCGACTGCGCCGACTGCAAGGGGTGAGTCGGTCAGCTCCTTCAGCTGGACGGGCACGGCCACCATGGTCAGGGCGCTGCCGAAGTTCGTGATCAGCCCCGAGCACCACATCAGCCGGAAGTCGCGGGAAGACCGCCAGGGGGCGAGGTCAGGGAGGAAGCGAGGCACGGCACGCGATCCTGGCGGTCTGTGACCGCTAGGGCAACTGCTATTCCGTGGGACCGCGCCCGCCGCGCCCACCTACGTTCCGCAGCCTGGGAAGAATCACCCTGACAGCCTGGGGGCGTACGAGAAGGGCACGCGTGCCCCCTGCGTGCCCGATCGGCCAGCAAGCGACGGGGAACAGCGGGGAACGTCGGACGGCGCCCTACGGATGCGCAGGTCAGCGTCGTGCCTGGTTACGGCACACCCGGTTACGCGATCTTCCAAACTGGTGCTGTACAGCAGCGAAGTACAGCGGCCACAGCAACCGGCCCTGTCCGGTTGAGCACCCACACGGCCGTACCGCGACCAGTGTGACCGCCAGCGACCGATCCACAGAGCTACTGATCAGAAGGTTGCAGGTTCGAATCCTGCCGAGTGCACAGCACGTCAGAGGCCCTGTGGATCACTCCACAGGGCCTCTGGCTTCGGCCTTGACGGCAGTGATTGACGGCAACCGCCTCGGAGGACGGGTGCGGGGTCCGTGCCATCCGGCGAGATCGCGGTCAGTAGCGCCCGCCACGGGCTCCACCGATGATTTCTTGCGAGCTGCAGGGTCAGTACGGCCATGACTGATGTGAACAAGCCGCCGGTCGTCTCCCGCCGGGAGTGGCTGGCCGCAATCGACACCCTGCGCGTCCGGGAGAAGGCGCACACCCGCGAGGGCGACGCGATCGCTGCCGCCCGGCGACGGCTGCCCGTGACCGAGGTGGACCCGTCGGTCCCGCTCATCGGAGGTAAGGGGTATGTCCCCCTGATCGATGTCTTCGAGGGCCGCACCCAGCTGTTCGTGTCGTATCACATGTGGCACGACGGCCGCCCCGCCGCCGACCAGTGTGAGGGCTGCACCTTCTTCACCGGCCAGGTCCGCGAACTGTCCTATCTGCACCAGCGTGACGTCACCTTCGCCGTCTTCTGCCAGGGCCCGTACGAGGAATCCGACCGCTACCGCCGCTTCATGGGCTGGGACATGCCCTGGTACTCCGTGCCCGCCGAGTCGCACGCACGGCTCGTCGACGGCCGCTACTTCGGGATGAAGGCGAGCTACCTCCGCGATGGGGGCCATGTCTACGAGACGTACTGGACCACCGGCCGCGGCGTTGAACCCATGGCGCCGTCCTACGGCATCCTCGACATGACCGTCTACGGGCGGCAGGAGACCTGGGAGGACTCCCCGTCCGGCTGGCCGCAGCCGTACGAGACGCTCGGCCAGCAGTTCCGCAAGGACGGACGGCCGACTGCGCAATGGGCACGGATCGCAGCCGGCCACGACGACGACCTCGACAACGGACAGCCAAGCACGGCCACGGGTGGCTCAGGCTGCTGTTCGTAGACCCAAGCCCGACGGCCTTCGCGGTGGAGCGACGGCCGTCTCGGCGGCGTGGAAGCCTGAATATCCGTGCGAAGAGCCGTCTTCGGTTATGCGTAGAACTTCTCGAATCGCGGTTGGACGGGTACCGGGACATCGGCTGCGCCGCCGTCATCCTCCGACTCATTGGCGTCACCCTCAGGGCGTTCCCGACGCGATCGAAGGCGGAGCGCTGGGAGTCCAGCCGTACGAAGGTGTAGATGTCCATGGTCACGCGGATGGAGCTGTGGCCGAGCACTTCGATGATCATGCGGGCGTCGGCGCCCTGTTCGTGGAGCAGCGAGGCGCAGGTGTGGCGCAGGTCGTGGAAGCGGACCTTACGGACGTCGGCGTGGAGGCAGTGCGCCTCGAAGGAGCGGTTCAGGTTGCGAATCCTGCCGAGTGCACACAACGCCAGAGGTCCCGGATCACTCCGGAGCTTGTGGCGTTTCCCTGGCTCGATGGGCGGTCATCGTCCCCGGCCATTCGGGGGATGCGCGGGTCTCTGCCGACGCCTTCCCGCCCCGCGAGGGCATCCCTTGATGGAAAGAAAGGGAGACATGATGCCGCTCTACCTATCGAGGTTCAGCTACACCCCGGAGACTTGGGCGAGGCTGATCGTCCGCCCGGAGGACCGCGCACTGGCCGCTCAGTCGTACATCGAGTCCGTCGGCGGGAAGCTCCATGGCTTTTGGTATGCCTTCGGCACGCACGACGGCTACAACCTGTGGGAGGCTCCGGACAACGTGTCCATGGCCGCGGTTGCGCTGGCGATCAGCGGGGGCGGCGCGCTGAGTTCGTTCGAGACGACGGTTCTCCTGACCGTCGACGAAACGATCGAGGCCCTGCGCACAGCCGAGCAGGTCCAGTACCGGGCTCCTGGCGCGTAGCGGTCCGATCGGTTACGGCATCCGGGTTGAGGCGTCAGGCTGCGGTACGGCAGAGAAGTACAGCAACCCCCAGCAACCGCCCTGTTCAGCAGCGTCACTCAGAGCCCTCGAAGCGACCGCTGGGACCTCCGGCAACCGATCCACACAGAGCTACTGATCAGAAGGTCGCAGGTTCGAATCCTGCCGAGTGCGCGCAGGTCAGAGGCCTCGGAGAGATCCGGGCCCCTGGCGTTTTCGTGCGTACGCAGTGATGCGCCGTCGCGGCTAGAACTTGCCCGGATGGTTCAGGCGCCGGCCGCGGCTCTCGGCGATGCGGAGGGCATCCCGTAGTGCCTCGGTCAGGCGCTCGGCGAGGTAGCGGAGGTCGCCGGGCTGTGTGTTGGGGAGCAGGGCGAGGGCGTGGTCGACGAGTTGGTTGCCCATGTGGAGCTGGGTCGACTCCGTGACGTCGGCGAGTCGGGAGATCGGTCCGCCGTGGTGGTCGGTGATCAGGTAGCAGTGCTTGCCCTCGGGCCCGGACCAGGGAAGCAGACGGGGTGCGTCCGGCATCAGGCCACCTCCAGCCCGTGAATCCAGTACGGGCCGGGCATGTCCTGGCCCAGCGCGGCCATGGCCAGTTCGCGCCCACGCTCGCGTTGCTCATGAGCGATCAGGTACGGACGTACGGATTTGATCGCTGTGACGTCCAGCGGAGTGTCGTCGGAGGTGTACGGGCTGCGGTGGGGTGAGGTGCTGGGGAAGGGCGACGGGCAGGGCGACGGGCGGGGCGGGTGCCGGCGGTCGGCGGCGTGGTTTCGTGCCAGGTCCCCAGAAGAAGACGGCCGCCCGGGTGGCGAGTCGGTGGATGAGGTCGGTCATGGCACGGATGTCCAAGCATGCGCATGCTAGTGGGGTGATCGAGTTCGTTCCTGACATTCCTCGCTGGCGGCAGGTGGCCGATGTGGTTCGGCGCCGGATCGCGGACGGCACCTACCCTCCGCGTAACCGAGTCCCCTCCGTCGTGCAGCTCACCTCGGAGTTCGGGGTCGCCAACGCGACAGCGCACAAGGTGCTCCGCGCGTTGCGCGAGGAAGGGCTGACGTACACGGAGCCCGGTCTCGGCTCCTTCGTGGCCGAGCAGTCTCAGAAGGCCGGCGCCGAAGACGTGTAGGCAGCGTGGCAGATGCTGAGCGTCGGGTCGATCGGACGGTGCTGCTCTGGGCCGGCGTTCAGTCAGTCCGGCAGTGTTCCTCCAAGTAGTCCGCCGCCAGCGTGCTCGCGCGGGTGAACCAGTCGTTCAGGACCGCGATTTCGTCGGGGGAGTAGTCCGCGAAGAGTTGCGTGAGGCGGGCGTAGTACGGCTCGTAGACCTCTCGGACGCGGGCGACCGCGTCGGGCCGGGCGGCTACGCGGATGCGGCGGCGGTCGGTCGGGTCGGGGCGGCGGGTGATGTAGCCGGCGCGCTCCAGGCGGTTGAGGATGCCGGTGACCGCGCCCGTGGTGACGTGGACTCGGGCTGCCAGGTCGCCGGCCGTGGGCAGGTTCTCGCCGGCCTCGATGACGTAGGCGAAGCAGGTGAGGTCGGTCACACTCAGGCCCACCTGTTGGGCGATCTCGTGCTGTCCGACCAGGTGAGTCGCGATGAGATGGTCCATCGCCGACAGTGCCTGCTCCGGCGTGGCGGCCGGACGCGGCTTGGCTTGCATTCCCAGGTCCCTTAGTTCGTGAGATGTTTGGGCCGTCAAATGCTTAGTGGGTGAGGGGTTCGGGGGACCAGTCTCCATGAGCCCTCGCGGGAGGGGGCAGCACGTGAGCGCACATCAGTATGACCACGGGCACACGGTCGCCGGGTGGGTCGGAACAGGGATCGGGAGTGTCGGGGCCGCTGTGGCGGGGGTGGGGGTCTGTTTCGTTTCGGGTGTGCTGATCGCCGGTGGGCTCGGGATCGGTGTGGTCGGTCTGCTTGTCACCTGGGCGCTGCATCTGGCCGGCTGGGGGAAGGGGCCGGGGATCCGGCCCCGGGACGAGTGGGGCTGGCGGGTGCGGGACTCGGGGGCGCGGGCCGGGCATGACAAGTGCCTCGGGTGCCGGCTGGCCGGGCGGCGGCGGGTGGCGGGTTCGGGCCGTACCGCGGAGGTGGCCGGGGGTGTTTCCGTGCGCGGCGAGGTGAGTGTGGGCGGGGAGGCCGAGGCTGCCGCCGTGGGGGCCGATTCCGGGCGTTGACTCACGCGGGCGCCCGTTGTCAGCGGGCGCCGTTGTCAGTGGTGCCCTCTAGTCTCGACAGAGATGGCACAGGCATGGAAGTGCTCGGGGCTGCGGTGGTCGGCGGACGGTCCCGTGCTGGCGTGGGACGGTGGGCGGCGCAGTGCGCTGACCTGGGGGAAACGGGTCGCCTTCGGGGTCGCCGAAGGGGGCGTGCGGACGTGCGTGGGGGCTCGGGGGCATGCGTGTCCGACGGGGGCGGCCGTGTCGGCGCGGAGTACGGGGGCCCGCTGCGAGGAGTGTGCGCGGCTGGACCGGGCGCACTCCGTGGCCGCCGACACGATCGCGGACGATCCGCGGCCGTATCACGTGTATCTGGCGTGGTTCGGGCCCGGCATGGTCAAGGTCGGGATCACGGCGCAGGAGCGGGGGTCGGCCAGGCTGCTCGAGCAGGGAGCTGTGTGCTTCAGCTGGCTCGGTGTCGGGCCGCTCATGGCCGCGCGGCGTACCGAGGAGTTGTTGCGGGCCGCGCTGGGTGTGCCCGACCGGATTCCATACGTCGAGAAGCGGGCCGTGCGGGCCGTGCTGCCGGAGGCGGCGGCTGACCGGGCCGTCGAGGTCGCCGAGTTGCATGCGCGGGCGGTGGCGCTGGGTGGGTGGCCGGAGTCGCTCGTGCGCGAGCCTCTGCGAGTTGTCGATCATGTGGAGGTGTTCGGGCTCGCCGGGCTGCCCGCCGCCGTCGGGGAGGTGGGGGAGCTCGTCGCCGGTGGCGTCGTGAGCGGGGAGCTCGTGGCCGCTGCCGGGCCCGATCTGCATCTGGCGACCGGGGCGACCGGGGGTGGGGTCGTCGTGCTGGACACGCGGCTGATGAGTGGATGGGGGCTGGTGCCCGCCGGGCGTGCGGAACTGACCGTTCCGGTGAGGGAGTTCAAGGAGGAGGTGGGTGTGCAGGACGGGTTGTTCTGACGCGCCCAGGCCTCATCCCACCGGACCCCGGCATTCCCAGGCGTTCCCTGAGAAGCACCTGTGTGTTTCTCAGGGAAATCACAGGTTCTCGAAAGGGCGCTCTCAGAGCACCCCGACATCGTGTCCACCATGACCACGACCTCGCCCCAGGGGCGCACCGAACTGCTGAGGCCGGACGGGAGCCCCGTCCGAGTGCTCGTGGTGGACGACGAGATGTCGATCACCGAGCTGCTGTCCATGGCCCTGCGCTACGAGGGATGGCAGATCCGGAGTGCCGGTGACGGCACGGGTGCCATCCAGACCGCTCGCGACTTCCGGCCCGACGCCGTCGTCCTTGACATGATGCTGCCCGACATGGACGGGCTGGCCGTGCTCGGGCGGCTGCGTCGTGAGCTGCCCGACGTGCCGGTTCTCTTCCTCACCGCCAAGGACGCCGTGGAGGACCGGATCGCCGGGCTGACGGCAGGTGGAGACGACTACGTCACCAAGCCGTTCAGCCTCGAGGAGGTCGTCGCGCGGCTGCGCGGGCTGATACGCCGGTCCGGTGCCGCCGACCGGCGCTCCGACTCCACGCTGGTCGTCGGCGACCTCACCCTCGACGAGGACAGTCACGAGGTCACCCGGGGCGGTGAGAACATCCACCTGACCGCGACCGAGTTCGAGCTGCTGCGGTTCCTGATGCGCAATCCGCGGCGCGTGCTCAGCAAGGCGCAGATCCTCGACCGGGTGTGGTCGTACGACTTCGGCGGGCAGGCCAACGTCGTCGAGCTGTACATCTCGTATCTGCGGCGGAAGATTGACGCGGGGCGCGAGCCGATGATCCACACCCGGCGTGGTGCCGGTTACCTGATCAAGCCCGCGGCCGCATGAGTGGGCGGCGACGGCCGGGTACGCAGCCAAGGGCGGGCAAGCCGCGCACGCTGCGGACGCGGCTCGTCGTCGCGTCCGTGGTGCTGATCGCCGTGGTGTGTGCGGTGATCGGAACGGTGACGACCCTTGCCCTCAGGTCGCACCTGTACGAGCAGTTGAACGGGCAGGTCGACGAGGCCGGCAAGCGGCTGTCGGGGCCCATGAAACCCGGGCGCGAAGACGACTCCGACTCGATCGACAGGGTCATCGGCTTCGTCGAGGGACCGGCCCAGCCGGAGACCATCGCCGCCGAAGGCGGTGCCGACGGCACGGTCACCCGGGCGTTCATCGCCCGGGCCTCCAACGAGAAGGGCCCCTTCCAGCGGAATTCGGCCGTCAGCCTCACCGACGAGCAGAAGGCCGCCCTCGCCGAGGTGCCGACCAGTGGAATGCACACCGTCGACATACCCGGCCTCGGCGAGTACCGCGTGCAGTACGTCCTCGGGACCGACGGAGGCAGCTACTTCGTCGCCCTGCCCACCGAGTCGGTCACCACCACGATCAACACCCTCATTCTCGTCGAGGTCAGCGTCACCGGCGCCGGCCTCGTCGCCGCCGCCATCGCCGGTTCCGTCCTCATCGGCGTAGCCACCCGCCCCCTCCGCAGAGTCGCCGCCACCGCCACCCGGGTCTCCGAACTCCCCCTGCACACCGGGGAGGTCAACCTCAGCGAGCGTGTCCCCGACTCCGAGACCGACCCGCACACCGAGGTCGGCCAGGTCGGTGCCGCGCTCAACCGGATGCTCGACCACGTCCACGGCGCCCTGCACGCACGGCAGCAGAGCGAGATGCGGGTCAGGCAGTTCGTCGCCGATGCCAGTCACGAGCTGCGGACCCCGCTCGCCTCCATCCGCGGGTACGCCGAGCTGACCAGGCGGGGCAGGCAGGACGTCGGGCCCGACACCCGGCACGCCCTCGGGCGGATCGAGTCCGAGGCCGGGCGTATGACGCTGCTCGTCGAGGATCTGCTGCTGCTCGCCCGGCTGGACGCCGGGCGGCCGTTGCAGTTCGAGCAGACCGACCTCGTACCGCTCGTCGTGGACACCGTCAGTGACGCCCGTGCGGCCGGCCAGGACCACAACTGGCGTCTCGACCTGCCCGACGAGCCCGCGCTCGTGTCGGCGGACGCGGCCCGGCTCCAGCAGGTCCTGGTCAACCTGCTGGGCAACGCCCGCAACCACACCCCGCCCGGTACGACCGTCACCGCCCGCGTCCAGCGGCGCGGCTCCTGGCTGTGCGTGGACGTCGAGGACGACGGGCAGGGCATTCCGGCCGAGTTGCTGCCGCGCGTCTTCGAACGGTTCGCACGCGGCGACTCCGCGCGGACCCGCGCCACCGGCTCGACCGGTCTCGGCCTCGCCATCGTGCAGGCCGTGGCGACCGCGCACGGCGGTGCCGTGACCGTCGACAGCGTGCCCGGGCGGACCGTGTTCACGGTGCACCTGCCCGCGCTGCCGGCCCCGCCGCAGCCGGAAACGAGCCGGCAGCAGCACTCACAGGCACGCCACAGCGTCACCACATGGGCACAACAGGGCGCCTGACGAAAGTCGGTTCCATGCGAACCGACTCTTCTCCCGGCACCCTGCCGGCGCGGGAGCACCTCCCGGCCGCACCAGCCGGTACGCCTGTCCTGGACGTAGTGATCCCCGTCTACAACGAGGAGAAGGACCTCCAGCCGTGCGTCCGCAGACTGCACGATCACCTCGCCCGCACGTTCCCGTACGCGTTCCGCATCACGATCGCGGACAACGCCTCCACGGACGCCACCTTGCAGGTGGCCACGCGGCTGGCGGCGGAGATCCCCGAGGTCACCACCTTCCGCCTGGAGCAGAAGGGCCGCGGCCGGGCCCTGCGGGCCGTCTGGTCGGCCTCGGACGCCCCCGTCCTCGCCTACATGGACGTGGACCTGTCCACCGACCTCAACGCCCTGCTCCCGCTGGTGGCGCCACTGATCTCCGGCCACTCGGACATGGCGATCGGCTCCCGGCTGGCCCGCAGCTCGCGCGTGGTGCGCGGCCCCAAGCGGGAGTTCATCAGCCGGGCCTACAACCTCATCCTGCGCGGCTCGCTGCAGGCTCGCTTCTCGGACGCCCAGTGCGGGTTCAAGGCGATCCGCCGTGACGTGGCGCAGGTGCTGCTGCCCCTGATCGAGGACACCGGCTGGTTCTTCGACACCGAGATGCTGGTGCTCGCCGAGCGCGCGGGGCTGCGTATCCACGAGGTGCCGGTCGACTGGGTCGACGACCCCGACTCGACCGTGCACATCGTCAAGACCGCGACCGACGACCTCAGGGGCGTGTGGCGGGTCGGCAGGGCCCTGGCCACCGGTTCGCTGCCGCTGGACCGGCTCACCCGGCCGTTCGGCGACGACCCGCGCGACCGTGAGATCAAGGACGTACCGCGGGGCCTGGCCCGCCAGTTGGTCGGGTTCTGCGTCGTCGGCGGCCTCTCCACCCTCTTCTACCTGCTCCTCTACAGCGGCTTCCGCGTCTTCACCGGCTCCCAGGCCGCCAACGCGCTCGCCCTGCTGGTCTCGGCGATCGCCAACACCGCCGCGAACCGGCGGCTCACCTTCGGGGTGCGCGGGCGCGGCGGGGCCGTACGGCACCAGGCGCAGGGCCTGGTCGTCTTTGGTATCGGGCTCGCCCTGACCAGCGGCTCGCTCGCCGCGCTGGGCGCGGCCACGTCCGAGCCCGCGCACTCCACCGAGCTGGCGGTCCTCATCGCCGCCAACCTCGCGGCGACCGTGCTGCGCTTCCTGCTCTTCCGGGCGTGGGTGTTCCCGGACCGACACGACAGCGGGACGACGGTCGTCGCCTCGCACCGCACCGACCAGTTCCGCGCCGGTGAAGCCGCGGACGGCACCTGGAGGGACGCCACCGTGCAGCTGCTGCCGGTGCGCCCCCACGACACCGATGCGAGGGACCTGCGATGACCGTCCACTACGACCAGCAGACCACCGACACAGACACGACTCCCGGAACCTGGACCCGCCCCCCGGCACCGACAACAGCGGCACCGGCCCCCGGCGACCCCAAGAGGCCTTTCGCGCACCGGCTCTGGCGCGGCCGGCCCGAGGACCCCCGCTGGGCCCGCCCTGCCCTCCTCGTCCTGCTGCTGGCGACCGCGGTGCTCTACCTCTACAACCTGAGCGCCTCCGGCTACGCCAACTCCTTCTACTCGGCGGCCGTCCAGGCCGGCAGCCAGTCCTGGAAGGCGTTCTTCTTCGGCTCTCTGGACGCGGCCAACGCCATCACCGTCGACAAGCCCCCGGCCGCGCTGTGGCCGATGGCCCTGGCCGTGCGGCTGTTCGGGCTCAGCTCCTGGGCGATCCTGGTCCCCGAGGTACTCATGGGCGTCGGCACGGTGGCCGTCGTCCACGCGGCCGTACGCCGCCGGTTCAGCCCCGCGGCCGGGCTGATCGCGGGCGCGGTGCTCGCACTCACCCCCGTCGCGGCGCTGATGTTCCGCTTCAACAACCCGGACGCGATGCTGGCCCTGCTGATGGCCGTGGCCTGCTACTTCGTCATCCGGGGCCTGGAGGACGGCCGCACCAGGTGGCTGCTGTGGGCCGGTGCCGCGATCGGATTCGCCTTCCTCGCCAAGACGCTCCAGGCCTTCCTGATCCTGCCGCCGCTCGCCCTCGTCCACGGCGTCTGCGCCCCGGTCACGGTGAAGAAGCGGATCGGGCAGCTCGCCGCCGCCCTGGCCGCGATCGTCGTCTCCGGCGGCTGGTGGGTCGCGATCGTCGAGCTGTGGCCCGCGTCCTTGCGTCCGTACATCGGTGGCTCGCAGAACAACAGCTTCCTGGAACTGACCTTCGGCTACAACGGCCTGGGCCGCCTCAACGGCGACGAGACCGGCAGCGTCTCAGGCGGTGGCGGCAACGGCGGTGGCAACTGGGGCGAGACCGGCTGGGACCGCCTGTTCAGCTCCAGCGTCGGCGGCCAGATCTCCTGGCTGATCCCGGCCGCGCTGATCCTGCTCGTCGCGGGCCTCGTGGCCACGGGCAAGGCACGGCGTACGTCGGTGACGCGCGGTTCGTTCCTCGTCTGGGGCGGCGCGCTGATCACGACCATGCTGGTCTTCAGCTACATGCAGGGCATCTTCCACGAGTACTACACGGTGGCCCTCGCCCCCTACATCGCGCCGCTGATCGGCATGGGCTCGGCGCTGCTCTGGGAGAAGCGGGACAAGGCGTGGGCGTCGCTGACCCTGGCGGCGGCGATGACGGCCACCGCGGCCTGGGGCTACGTCCTGCTCAACCGCTCCTCCGACTACCTGCCCTGGCTGAAGTGGCTCGTCCTGGTCGGCGGTCTGACGGCGGCCCTCGGCCTGATCTTCGCCGGCCGGCTGGGGCGGCGCCTGGCCCTGGGAGCGGCCGGACTCGGCCTCGCCGCGGCGCTGGCCGGTCCGGCGGCGTACACGCTCACCACGGTGAACGAGGGGCACACGGGTTCGATCGTCACGGCGGGTCCGGCGGTCGCGGGCGGTCGCGGTGGGCCGGGTGGCGTTGGCGGCCCCGGAGGTGGCGGCTTCCCGGGCGCGGGCCGGAACCAGCAGAACGGCAACGGCAACCCCCAGGGCGGGCAGGGCAACGGCTTCCCCGGCGGCGGTTTCCCGGGCGGTGGCCAGAACCAGCAGGGCCAGAACACCGCCCCCGGCGGCCGGACCGGCGACGGTGGCCGTGCGGGCGGTATGGGTGCCGGCATGGGTGGTCTGCTCAACGGCGCCAGCGTCGGCTCCGAGGCCAAGAAGCTGCTGGAGACCGGCGCCGACCGGTACACCTGGGTCGCGGCGGCCATCGGCGCCCAGAACGCCGCGAGTTACCAGCTGTCCACCGGCGACCCGGTGCTGGCCATCGGCGGCTTCAACGGCACGGACCCGTCCCCGACCCTGGCGCAGTTCAAGAAGTACGTGGAGGAAGGAAAGATCCACTACTTCATCGCGTCCGGCGCGGGCGGCGCCATGGGCGGCAGCAGCGACGGCACGTCCTCCCGGATCACCTCCTGGGTCGAGGCCAACTTCAAGAAGGTCACGGCCGGTTCAGCCACCTTCTACGACCTCACGCAGAAGGCGAGCGGCTGACAGTTCCCCTGACCGGGGGAAGGGCGGTGGCTCTCGGCCACCGCCCTTCCCCGTTGCTCGATTACTCGGTTGTACGGCGTATGGGAACTATTCTACGGTGTACAGCATGACGACGTCCCCACAGGAACAGGCCCCGCCGCAGACGGCGCACGGCGGCCACCCCCAGCGCTGGCTGATCCTCGGTGTCATCTGCCTCGCGCAGCTCACCGTGCTGCTCGACAACACGATCCTGAACGTGGCGATCCCCTCGCTCACCCGGGAGATGGACGCGACGACCGCCGACGTCCAGTGGATGATGAACGCCTACTCACTGGTGCAGTCCGGCCTGCTGCTCACCGCGGGCAACGCCGCCGACCGCTACGGCCGCAAGCTGCTGCTGATGTCGGGCCTGGCGATCTTCGGTGTGGGCTCGCTGGTGGCCGGCCTGTCCCAGAGCCCGGCCCAGCTGATCGCGGCCCGCGCCGGCATGGGCGTCGGCGGGGCGCTGCTGATGACCACGATCCTCGCCGTCGTCGTGCAGATCTTCGACGACAAGGAGCGGGTCAAGGCCATCGCGCTGTGGTCCACGGTCAGTTCGCTCGGTTTCGCGGCCGGGCCGCTGATCGGCGGAGTGATGCTGAACCACTTCTGGTGGGGCGCGATCTTCCTGATCAACATCCCGGTCGCCGTGCTCGGCCTGATCGCGGTCGCCGCGCTCGTCCCGGAGTCCAAGCACAAGGCGGGCGACCGGCCGGACCTGGTCGGCGCGGTGCTGTCGACCATCGGCATGACGGCCGTGGTGTACGCGATCATCACCGGACCCGAGCACGGCTGGACGTCCGGGCAGGTGCTGGTCTCCGCGCTGGTCGGCCTGGTCGTTCTCAGCCTGTTCGTGACGTGGGAGCTGCGGATCGAGCACCCCATGCTGGACATGCACTTCTTCCGCAACCAGAAGTTCGTGGGCGCGGTCGCCGGCGCGATCCTCGTGGCGTTCGGCATGACGGGCTCGCTGTTCCTGCTCACCCAGCACCTCCAGTTCGTGCTCGGCTACGAGCCGCTGGACGCCGGTCTGCGGACGGCGCCGCTGGCGTTGACCGTGGTCGCGCTCAACTTCACCGGGCTCGGAGCGAAACTGGTGCTCAAGGTCGGCACGCCTGCGGCCATCGCACTCGGTATGGCCCTGGTGTCGGCGGGTCTGGCGGCGATCGCGCTGCTCGGCGGGCACGGGTACGGAGGGATGCTGCTCGGCCTGGTCGTGATGGGCGCGGGTGTGGCGTTGTCCATGCCGGCCATGGCCAACGCGATCATGAGCGCGATACCGCCGGAGAAGGCGGGTGTGGGAGCGGGGATCAACGGGACGCTCGCGGAGTTCGGCAACGGCCTCGGAGTGGCGGTCCTCGGTGCCGTGCTCAACTCGCGGTTCGCGTCGTTGGTCGCCGTATCGGCGGCGTCGTTGCCGGCGGCACTCGCGGCAGCGGACTCGGCTGAGGAGAAGGCACGTATCTCCGACGCGTTCGCCTCCGGTCTGGAAACCAGTCAGTTGGTGGGGGCGGTGGCTGTGCTGGTCGGTGGGCTGGTCGCGGCGGCGTTGCTGCGGCGGGCTGAGCGGGCAGAATCCGCCTAGGAGCTCGGGGTATGCGGTCGTCGTGCGGGTGCGGATTCGCCGTGGTCGATCGCGCAGTTCTCCGCGCCCCTTTCGGGGCGCCTAGCATGATCCGCATCAGCAAGTCGAGGAAGGTGCGCCATGGCGAAGGCAGCCGAGAAGGCCGTGCGGACCAGCGTCTGGCTGGAAAGCAAAGCGCACCGGCGGCGCGGTGGTGGACAGCCCTCGGGGCTGGACCGCGCGCGCATCACCGAGGTCACCGTCCGGCTGCTCGACGCGGAGGGGCTGGCCAAGTTCTCGATGCGGCGGCTGGCCGGTGAGCTGAACGTCACCGCGATGTCCGTCTACTGGTACGTCGACACCAAGGACGACCTCCTCGAACTCGCCCTGGACGAGGTCATGGGCGAGATGCGGCTGCCCGATCCGGACGCCGACGAGGACTGGCGCGACCAGGTGCGGGCGCTCGCCCGGGAGTACCGGACGCTGCTGGTGCGTCACCCCTGGGTGTCCGCCCTGGTCGGCGTCTTCCTCAACATCGGCCCCAACAACCTGGCCTTCTCCAGGGCCGTACAGCGCGTCGTCCGCAGGACCGGGCTGCCCGCGAAACGCCTGACGAGCACGATCTCGGCCGTCTTCCAGTTCGTCTACGGCTACGGCACGCTGGAGGGCCATCTCTCCACCCGGGCCGCGGCCGGCGGCATGACCGTGGACGAGTACTTCCAGCAGGCGCTGAGCACGGTGAGCGCGGCCCCGCAGGCCGCCGACGTCATCCAGGAGTCGCAGGAGATCATGGCGGCGCGGGGCGGCGACACGGTCGCCGAGATGCTGGAGCGCGACTTCGAGTTCGCGCTGGAACTGCTGATCGCGGGCATCGAGGCGATGGTCGCCCGCGAGTGAGGAGCTACTCCCCCTCGACCAGCCGCGCCGGGAACCCGCCGGTCGCCACCGGCCCCCACCGCTCCGGTGTGATGCGGATGATCGACTTGCCCTGCTTGACCATGGCCGCGCGGTACTCGTCCCAGTCGGGGTGCTCTCCGGCGATGTTCCGGTAGTACTCCACGAGCGGTTCGACGGAGTCGGGCGTGTCGACGACCTCGGCCGTGCCGTCGATCTGGACCCAGGGGCCGTTCCAGTCGTCGCTGAGCACGATCAGGCTGACCCGGGAGTCCCGCTTGGCGTTGCGGGTCTTGGCCCGCTCCGGGTACGTCGAGACCACGATCCGGCCCGAGTCGTCGACCCCGCAGGTCAGCGGCGAGCCCTGGGGGCCGCCGTCGGCGCGCCGGGTCAGCAGGATCGCGTGGTGCCGGGGTCGTACGAAGTCGAGCAACTCGTCGAGGGAGACGCGGGTGTTCGTAGCGATGTTCGGTGCCATGTCAGGCAGCCTACGACGCCATGGCCTCGGCGAGGTTGTCGTACACGGGCACGTCCCGGCGCAGGCCGGTCAGCTCCAGTACGCGGCTCGCGACGCCGTCCGGCCGGGCCACCAGACGCATCCGGGCCCCGGGGCGCAGCCGGTGGCGTACGTCGTTGAGGAGGCGGATGCCCTGGGAGTCCATGAAGCAGGTCGCGCTGAGGTCGAGGACGAGCACCTCCAGCCGGTCACCACGGGCCCGGGCCTCGGACATGATGAGCGGAAACAGCTGCTCCGCGTTGTAGAAGTCGATCTCCGCGGGCATGGCGACGTGGACGTGGCCGGGCAGGTCCCGCGGTTCGGTGGGATTCGGGAGGAAAGTCACAGCACTCACCTGGCAGACGTTCGTCCGGATTCCGGTATGGCCGCTTCCTGACCCGTGGGCCCATTCCACCATGCCGGGGCGCGGCTGCGGAAGGCGCCCGTGGCGGCCGTCGGCCGGACGTCACCTGCACGCAACCGAGCAGCTAGAGTGCTGTTCGTCCTGTGCTCGCAGTCGGGAATGTGCTGCGGAGCTCTCCTGCGCACGGCCATGGTCGTGCATGCCGAAGAGGTTCGTGGTGGCTGCGTCCGAGTTTCCTGATTTGCCCCGGTTTCCGGTCGGCTTCGAGCTGGGCGAGGCCCTGACGGTGGCGTCTCAGCAGCTGCACGAGACACCCACACGGCACAACACGCTGCGCACGGCGGTCCGGCTGGCCGTGCACATCATGCCCGGGGCCGAGCACGCCGGCATCTCCGAGATCGAGCGCGGCAGCAAGT
Source organism: Streptomyces sp. NPDC050164 (assembly GCF_044459945.1). Lineage (NCBI taxonomy): Bacteria > Bacillati > Actinomycetota > Actinomycetes > Kitasatosporales > Streptomycetaceae > Streptomyces > Streptomyces sp. NPDC050164. The sequence continues at coordinate 141,306 of NZ_JBITJK010000004.1, read as the reverse complement.
TCCGCACGCTCGCCTGGACCGACGACGTCGTGCGCTCCGCCGAGGCACGGCACGGCGGCCGCGAACCGCACGGGCACTGGGACCAGTTGTGGCACAGCCCGGTGGCGCGGATAGCGGACAGCGAGGCCGACGACGGCTGGGACGTGCTGTCGGCCCTGGGGCTGCGCTCGGCGCTGTCGCTGCGGCTGCGGGCCGACCGCCGCCGGCTGACCGTGCTCACGGCCTACGCGCGCAAACCGGGCGCCTTCGACGAGGACGCGACGCGCATCGGCCGGCTGTTCACCACGCACGTCAGCATCGCCCTGGAGTCCGCGACCGTGCGCGAGCAGCTCACCGAGGCCATGCACACCCGGGACCTGATCGGCCAGGCCACCGGCATCCTCATGGAGCGCCAGGGCATCGACGCGGCCGCGGCCTTCGAGAGCCTGGTGCGGGCCTCCCAGCGGGAGAACGTGAAACTGCGCGACCTCGCCCGCCGGATCGTCAGCGCCCACAACTCCACGTGAGGCACCGCGAGTTAGGGCGGGGGCGTTAAGGGACGCCGACGGGATACCCGTACGTTCATGAGCTCCGAGACGTCCGACACGCTGGACCAGGCGATGGTGCGCAGCAGCGGTCTCGACACCCTGCTGCGCGATCTGACCGACCGTGCGGTGCAGGAGGTGCCCGGCGCCGCCGCGTGCAGCATCACGGTGAGCCGCGGCGGCCGGCTGCTCACCCTGGCCGGCAGCGACGGCCTGCCCAGCGGCCTGGACCAGCGCCAGTACGAGAACGGCTCGGGCCCCTGCGTCGACGCCGCCGAGACCGGCGCCGAGCAGTACGCCCCCGACCTGTCCGCGGAGTCCCGCTGGCCTGCGTACACGCGCTACGCGCTCTCCGCGGGCGTCCACTGCGTGCTGGCCGTGCCGGTCGCCGTCGAGGGCGAGACGGGCGCCGCGATCAACCTCTACGGTCTGCGGCGCGCGGTGCTGGACCCGGGCCGGGACGCGGCCCGTGCCTTCGCCGCACGGGCGGGGGACGCGATCAACGTGGCGCTGCGCATCGAGCGCCGCCGCCAGTCGGCGACGGACGTGCGCACCGCGCTGCTCTCCCGCAGCGTCATCGACCAGGCGATCGGCATCCTCATGGCACGGGAGCGGATCGACGCCCGGGACGCGTTGGAGCGGCTGCGCCGCGCCTCGCAGCACCGGAACGTCAAACTCCGGGACCTGTGCGGCCAGTTGGTGGCGAAGGTCTCCGGCCCGGCCTCAGGCAGCCGGAAGTGACTCGCTCTGCACGGCCTGGATGTCCAGCTCCACCCTGAGCGTCGTGCCGACGGCGGCGATGCCGGCCTGGAGGACCTGGTTGTAGTTCATCGCGAAGTCCTCGCGGTGCAGTTCGGTCGTGGCGCGGAACGCCGCGCGGGTGCCGCCCCAGGGGTCCGGGCCGGTGCCGAGGTAGGCCAGGTCCAGGTCCACGGGCCGTACGACCCCGTGCATGCCCAGCTCACCGTGGACCGTCCACCGGTCGGACCCGGTCGCCGTGAGCCCCGTGGACCGGTAGGTGATCTCGGGGAACCGCTCCACGTCCAAGAAGTCCGGCGACTTCAGGTGCCCGTCGCGCATGCCGTTGCCGGTGTCGACGGACGCGGCCCGGATCACCGCCTCCACACGGGACTTGGTGACGTCGTCCGGGGCGATCTCGATCGAGCCGGAGAACTCCGTGAACCGGCCGTGCACGCTGGAGATGCCCAGATGCTGTGCCACGGCGGCCACGCTGGAGTGCACCGGGTCGACGGTCCACGGCCCCGGCGGCGGCAGCTCGGTGCCGCCCTGCCGCGCCAGCGTCACCGTGCCGACCTCGGCCCGGCCTCCCCCACCCGTGACGATCACGCTGGAGGCCGCGGGCGCGTACCCGACGGCCGTGACGATGACGGTGTACGCCCCCGGCTCCAGCGGCGTCGCGTCCCGTACGGCGCCCTCCGCGTCGGCCTCGGCACGCAGCGCCTGCGCGCCGGTCCTGTCGACCACGGTGACGACCGCGTGCGACACGGCCCAACCGTCCCGGGTACGGATCCTCGCGGTCAGTCCCATCTCAGCTAACTCCTCGCAATGAGACCGGCCCGTGACCGTCAGGGCGGTGGCCACCGGCGGGTAGCCCGTGGCGATGACGGTGTACTCGCCGCCGTCCAGGTCGGTGAAGGCGTACGCCCCGTCCGTGCCGGTCGTGGCCGAGCCGACGACGTTGCCCGCCTGGTCGACCAGCGTCACCCGGGCGTCGGCCAGCGGGCCGTGCGGGGCGCGGACGACACCCTGGACGCGGGCGCCCGAGTCCAGGTCGATCTCGACCCGGGTGACCCCGGTGCCGCCCACCTCGACGGGCAGGGCGCGCGGCCGGTACCCGGCGGCGTTCACCGCGACGGTCACCGCGCCCGGCACCAGCTCGGCGAAGGAGAACTCGCCCTGCTCACCGGTCGTCCCGGTGGCCAGCAGATCCCCGCGCACATCGGTCACGATCACCATCGCGTCCTTGACCGGCTGCCCGCCCTCGGCGGCCCGCACCAGGCCGGTCAGCCCGCTGGTGCCGCTGAGCAGGATGTCGTAGGCGACCGGCTCGCCGTTCACCACGACCGTGGACGCCTGCGGCTGGTAGCCGTCGGCGGACGCGATCAGCACGAACGACCCGGCGCCCGGCGCGTCGATGGCGTAGGAGCCGTCGGCCTGCGCCCTGGACCGGCCCAGCTGACGCCCGACCAGCGAGATCAGCGTGACGGCGGCCTGCGGCACGGGCGCGGACTCGGCGCCACGGACGAAACCGCGCACGGGGACACCGCCGGAGGTCTCGTCCGGACGGGCCGCCGTGGCGACGGCGGCGAGCCGCTGCGTGCCCTCGGGCCCGGTGCCGTCGGCGGCCTCGGTGTCGACCACGGCCCAGCTCGGCACGGCCTTCTCCGCTGCGGGAGCCTCGGCGGCCGCCTCGGCGGGAGCCTGCGCGCGGGCGTCGGCGTCCGCCGCCTGCGCCAGCCCACCCTTCGTCTTCAACGGGACCTCCTTGATGAACAACGACACCAGCAGCGCGAGCAGCGCCAGCGGAGCCGAGTAGAGGAACACGTCCGCGACGGCGTGGCCGTAGGCGCTCTCCACGACGGTGCGGATCGGCGCGGGCATCGCACCGAGGTCGGGGATGTTGCCCTCGCCCGTGCCGGCGTGACCGAGGGCCGCGCCCTTGGCGCCGAGGTCGGCGAGGCCGTCCTCGACGTAGTCGGTGATCTTGTTGCCCAGGACCGCGCCCAGTGCCGAGACGCCCACGGCACCGCCAAGGGACCGGAAGAACGTCACCGTGGAGCTGGCGGCGCCCAGGTCGCCCGGCTCCACCTGGTTCTGCGTGCAGAGCACCAGGTTCTGCATCATCATGCCGATGCCGAGACCCATCAGCGCCATGAAGATCGCTATGTGCCAGTACTCGGTGTCGTACCGGATCGTGCTCAGCAGGCCGAGGCCCGCGGTCACCAGCACACCGCCGGCGACCAGCCACGCCTTCCAGCGCCCGGTCCGGGTGATGACCTGGCCGGAGACGGTGGAGGAGATGAACAGACCCGCGATCATCGGGATCGTCATGACACCGGACATCGTCGGCGACTTGTCCCGGGCCAGCTGGAAATACTGGCTGAAGAAGACGGTCCCGGCGAACATCGCGACACCGACGAACAGTGAGGCCAGCGACGCCAGCGTGATGGTCCGGTTGCGGAACAGCCGCAGCGGGATGATCGGCTCACTGGCCTTCGCCTCGATCAGGACGAACAGCGCCAGCAGCACGACCGAGCCGCCGACCATCGCGTACGTCTGCCACGACACCCAGTCGTACTTGTCGCCGGCGAAGGTCACCCAGACGAGCAGCAGGCAGACGGCCGCGGTGATGAAGAAGGCGCCGGCCCAGTCGACCTTGACCTTCCGCTTGACCACGGGCAGGTGCAGGGTCTTCTGGAGAACGATCAGGGCGATCACGGCGAAGGGCACGCCGACGTAGAAGCACCAGCGCCAGCCGAGCCAGTCGGTGTCGGTGATGACGCCGCCGACCAGCGGGCCACCGACCATGGCGGTGGCGAAGGTGGCGCCGAGGTAGCCGTTGTACCGGCCGCGCTCCCGCGGCGAGATCATCGCCGCCATGATGATCTGGGCCAGCGCGGACAGGCCGCCCATGCCGATGCCCTGGACCGCGCGGAAGGTGATGAGCATGCCCGGGTTCTGGGACATGCCGGCCGCCGCCGAACCCAGCACGAAGATGACCAGCGCGAACTGGATCAGCAGCTTCTTGGAGAACAGGTCGGCGAGCTTGCCCCACAGCGGCGTGGACGCGGTCATCGTCAGCAGGGACGCGGTCACGACCCAGGTGTAGGCGCTCTGGCCGCCGCCGAGGTCGCCGATGATCCGGGGCAGGGCGTTGGAGACGATCGTCGACGACAGGATCGCGACGAACATGCCGAGCAGAAGGCCGGTGAGGGCCTCCATGATCTGCCGGTGCGTCATCGGAGCGCCGTCGCCGGAGGAGCTGTGGGAGCCTCCCCCGTGCTTGGCATGAGCCCGCACACCGGCTGGTGTGGTCGTTGCCATGGGCTTCCTTTTCTTACGTGCTTGCGGGTGTACGGGTGGTCTGTGCGACAGCGGGTGGTGCCGCCCGGGGCGCGGGGCGGCAGTCGAAGCTCTCCCTCAGCCGCGCCATCAGGTCCGTGAGCCGGCCGACGTCCTCGTCGGTCCAGTCGCTCAGGCGCTCGGCGAGGACCTCGGTGGTCCGCCGGGACAGTTCGTCGAGCTGTGCGTGGCCCGCGGGTGTGAGGCGCAGGATGCGGGAGCGTTTGTCCGCGGGGTCGGGGGAGCGTTCGATCCAGCCCCGGGCCACGACGTGCGCGACGTGGCGACTGGTGACCGACATGTCCACCGCGAGCAGCTCGGCGAGCTTGCTCATGCGCATGTCGCCGTGGCGGCCCAGCAGTGTCAGTACGGCCGCCGAACCGCCGGGACAGTCGGCCGGCATGATCCGGCCGAGCTCCCGCTTCACGGCGCCGAAGGCACTGAACTGGCGGACCAGCTCTTCGTACTCCGCCCTCTCGGCCATGACACCTCCCACTTTCGTTGCTTAGGGCAACCATAGGAGCGATTGGTTGCTGAAGGCAAATAAAGGAGGTGAATGGGGCATAAAAAGTCGGCAAAGGCAAGTATTGCGGTAGTAAATGTGCAGGTGGTGAGCCTGGCGGCAGGGGGTGGGCGGGAGCGAACGGAATGCCAACCCCCACTTGGGGAGCCCCGTCGTTTTCGCTAGGGTCTCGGGCCATGGCTAACAACCAGGCCCCCCAGGGCAATCACGACCCCGCCGGCAGCACCCAGATGTTCCGCGCGTTCGTCGACGAGGCGGCGCCGCAGGGGCGGCAGACCGCGCCGACGAGTGGCGGGCCGCGTATCGGTCTCATCATCGGCGTCGTCGTCGCCGTCGCGGTTGTCGCGGCGGTGGCTTGGCTGGCGCTGGGGTGACGTCGACCGTGGTGTAACTCGTACGGCGGGTTTTCTGGAACTCGGCGTTGTTGCTGGGCGGGGTGGGTCCGCAGCCCGGCGGTGCGGGGTGCCGCTGCGCCCACGCTCCCCCAAGCTCTCGGCTTCTCCCTCAAGTTCTCGGCTTCGCTCGAGGGGACCCCCATGAGCAGGGGGGATCCCCATCCCCAGCGGCACGACTGCCCGCAGCGGCGGCCGGCGGCAGCTAAGCGGGTCGACATCACGCAGCTGAACTTGCAGCGCGCAGCGGTGTCTGCGGCATCTGAGCGGGACCACCGCGCAGCCGCACCCGTCGGCGCGGCCCCGACCCACCACTGCCGCGCAGGCGCACCCACCACTGGCGCGTAGGCGCCCCACCACCCGCGGCTCGGCGGCCACCCTCCGCGGATAGGCGGCCCACCACGCACGAGTCGGCGGCCCGCCACCCGCGGATAGGCGAACCACCACCCGGCGGATAGGCGAACCACCACCCGGCGGGTCGGCGAGCCACCACCCGGCGGGCGGCGAGCCACCACCCACAGGTCGCGACCCACCACCCGCCGGTCGGCGGTGGCGTCAGTCCGAGATGAGGCCTTCCCTCAGCTGCGCCAGGGTCCTCGTCAGCAGGCGGGACACGTGCATCTGTGAGATGCCGACCTCCTCGCCGATCTGCGACTGGGTCATGTTCGCGAAGAACCGCAGCATGATGATCCGCCGCTCACGGGGCGGCAGTTTGGCCAGCAGCGGCTTCAACGACTCCCGGTACTCGACGCCCTCCAGGGCGCTGTCCTCGTACCCCAGCCGATCCGCCAGCGAGCCCTCGCCGCCGTCGTCCTCCGGCGCCGGGGAGTCCAGCGAGGACGCCGTGTACGCGTTCCCCACCGCCAGCCCGTCGACGACGTCCTCCTCGGACACCCCGAGCACGGACGCGAGTTCGGTGACCGTCGGCGAGCGGTCCAGCTTCTGCGAGAGCTCGTCACTGGCCTTCGTCAGGGCCAGCCGCAGCTCCTGAAGCCGGCGCGGCACCCGCACCGACCAGGACGTGTCGCGGAAGAACCGCTTGATCTCACCCACGACGGTTGGCATCGCGAACGTGGGGAACTCGACGCCCCGTTCGCAGTCGAACCGGTCGATCGCCTTGATCAGCCCGATCGTGCCGACCTGGACGATGTCCTCCATCGGCTCGTTGCGGGAGCGGAACCGCGCCGCCGCGTACCGCACCAGCGGCAAGTTGAGCTCGATCAGCGTGTCACGGACGTACGCACGCTCGGGGCTGTCCTCGTCGAGCGCGGCCAGCCGCAGGAACAGGGAGCGGGACAGGGTGCGGGTGTCGATGGCCCCCGCGGCCGGAAGCACCGGGGCGGGCTCGGTCGCGAGCTCGGCCGGGACGTCGTCGATGGGGCCGAGTGAGTCGAGAGCATGGGGAGCTTTGTCGCTCTCCGCGAGCGTGAGCACCTTCGAGCTGCCCTGTTCTGCGGACATGCCACCCCCTTTGGGTCGCGGGACGGTCGCGGCGGACGCTCCCGTCTGAGGAACGCAGCCTTCACCTGAATACCGGAGCCGAAGCCCCGGCAAACGCGCTTCCCGCAGAATGTCACATGTCGGCAACACGCTGTAGTGACATGTCGACATCTGAGACGCGAATCCGCCCTGCAAGCAAAGGGCCTGACGCCTTTTCGGCCCGCAACTGTCGGGAACCGTCCTGATGAGCGATTCGCCCGCCACTGTTACCACTCGCAACTGTTTGCGATTACGTACCGAGGGGGTTCACAGCCGCCCACCGTCCCGCTTCACGGCTACGCGTCGATCCGGTTCGCAGACCGCAACCGCTGGAAGCTACGCGCGAGTAGCCGCGAGACATGCATCTGTGAGACGCCGAGTTCCGCGCTGATCTGAGACTGCGTGAGATTGCTGTAGTACCGCAGCAGCAGAATCCGCTGCTCCCTTTCGGGCAGTTGTACGAGCAGATGCCGTACGAGATCCCGGTGCTCCACCCCGTCCAGCGCGGGATCCTCGTAACCGAGCCGGTCCAGCAGTCCCGGCAGCCCGTCGCCCTCCTGCGCGGCTTCGAGAGAGGTCGCGTGATACGACCGCCCGGCCTCGATGCAGGACAGCACCTCGGCCTCGGTGATGCGCAGCCGCTCGGCGATCTCGGCCGTGGTCGGGGTGCGTCCGAAGGCGGTCGTGAGGTCCTCGGTCGCGCTGTTGACCTGTACCCAGAGCTCGTGCAGCCGGCGTGGCACATGGACCGTACGGACGTTGTCGCGGAAGTAGCGCTTGATCTCGCCGATCACCGTCGGCATCGCGAACGTCGGGAACTGCACGCCCCGGTCCGGGTCGAAGCGGTCGATGGCGTTGATGAGCCCGATGGTGCCGACCTGGACGACGTCCTCCATCGGCTCGTTGCGGGAGCGGAACCGGGCGGCCGCGTAGCGCACGAGCGGCAGGTTGGCCTCGATGAGCGCCCCGCGCACCCGGTCGTGCTCCGGCGTCCCCGGCTGGAGCTCCTTGAGCTGTGCGAAGAGGACCTGCGTGAGGGCGCGGGTGTCGGCGCCGCGGCTCCGCTGGGGAGCCGGTTCCGAGGATGGTGTCTGAGGTGCGGTACTGGCCAGCACGGTCAACTCCACCTCGTCATCCGTCAACTCTTCCATCAAAAGCGGTCATAGCATCACAAGACATGTGCACTGTGTGCAAGCACCCCATAACTACGTGTTGAGGGATGAAATACCGCATAAATGCGCACCAGCAACGAAAAGAGCCCCCGTCGGAACGACGGGGGCTCGAAGCGGCGGGCTCAGAACTCGTAGTCGGCGATCACCCACGTGGCGAACTCGCGCCACAGTGCGACGCCCGCCTGGTGGTCGGGATGCTCCACGTACCGCCGCAGCGCGTCCGCGTCGTCGAAGGCCGAGTTGATGGCGAAGTCATGGGCGATGGGACGGTCGCTGACGTTCCAGCCGAGCTCCCAGAAGCGGATCCCGGGAATCGTGCCGTCGAGGGCGCGGAAGGCCTCGACGCCCTTCACGACCCGCGGGTCGTCGCGCTCGACGCCCTCGTGCAGCTTGAAGAGGACCAGGTGGCGGATCATCATTTCCCTCCGTCGGCGACCCACGTGGCGAAGTCGCCGAGGGCCCGGGCGGCGTCCGATATGCCCTGGAATCCTATAAGGACGTAGTCCGCGGCCTTCTCCGGGTCCGTGATGATCACGTACGACACGAAGACCACGAGGACGTAGACGGCGACCTTCTTCGCGTTCACCGCCATCGCGGCCTCCCCTGTCACTGGTGTCCCAAACAGCGCACATGATCGCACGAAGGACCGATCACGCGAAGGGGTAGATCGCACGAAAGGCCCCGTCTGACGACGAGGCCCTTCTCAAGCGGTAGCGGAGGGATTTGAACCCTCGGTGACTTGCGCCACACTCGCTTTCGAGGCGAGCTCCTTCGGCCGCTCGGACACGCTACCGAGGGAGACCTTACAGCAAGGTGCCGCGTGCTTTGAAATCGGTATTCGGCGACGGTCAGCGGCCGCGGAAGAACTCGGTGAGGACCCCGGCGCACTCCTCGGCGAGCACGCCCTCGATCACCTCGGGCCGGTGGTTGAGCCGCCGGTCGCGGACGAGGTCCCAGAGGGAACCGGCCGCGCCGGCCTTCTCGTCGCGGGCGCCGTAGACGAGCCGGTCGACGCGGGACTGCTGGATCGCGCCCGCGCACATCGTGCAGGGCTCCAGCGTCACCACGAGGGTGCAGCCGGCGAGCCGCCACCGGCCGAGTCCGGCCGCGGCCCGCCGCAGGGCGAGGACCTCCGCGTGGGCCGTCGGGTCGCCGCCGGCCTCGCGTTCGTTGTGTCCGGTCGCGAGCACCGTCGTGCCGTCCGGGGCCAGTACGACGGCGCCGACGGGGACGTCCCCGCCCCGGACCGCCTCGGCGGCCTCGGCCAGGGCGAGTCGCATCGCGGGCCGCCAGGGGTCCCGTACCGGATCCGGCCGGTCCGGTGGGCCCGGCCGGTCCGGTGGGCCCGGCTGGTTCGGCTGGTCCGGCGGTCCCGGGGTGGTGCGAGCGGTCAGCGGACGGTCTCCAGGGTCTCCGAGGCGCCGAGGGCCTCGGCGATCTCCGTGACGGCGTCCGTCGCCAGCGAGCGCAGCTCCTTCTCGCTCACGCCGAGGTCGTCCAGGATCTGGGCGTCGCCGACCGGGCCGTGCGGCACGGACTCGCCGGCTGCGGCGACCGGGTCGGCGTCGTCGGGCTCGGCGTCGTCGGACTCACCGTCCTCGGTGCCGTCGAGGTCGAGGGCGTCCAGGTCGTCCCCGTCGTCCGGATCGCGTCCGAGCAGCTCGTCGGTGAGCAGGATCTCGCCGTAGCTGCTGCGGGCAGCGGCGGCGGCGTCCGAGACGTAGATGCGAGGGTCCTCCTCGCCGTCCACGCGGACGACGCCGAACCAGGCGTCCTCCTGCTCGATCAGCACGAGCACCGTGTCCTCGTCGGGGGAGGCTTCACGGGCCAGGTCGGCCAGATCCGACAGGGTTTCCACATCGTCGAGCTCTGTGTCGCTCGCTTCCCACCCGTCTTCGGTGCGCGCGAGCAGTGCGGCGAAGTACACCGTGACTCTCCCACTGGTCATAGGCGTGCCGGTTGGGGGTCCCCCCGGCGGAGGTTGCGGGCGGGGAGTGCTCGTCCGAGCCCCACCCACTCGGAATCGTGGCAGAAACAAGGCGTTCAGGGGACGTCTTCGGCTCCCTGTGTCCGGCAGTTTTGATCGCACGCTCGTTGCCGCCACCTGCGGATCGTACGCGGCTTTCCCCCGCTGCACGCACGGTCACCTCGGCAACGTCCGCGCGGTTCGTGATCTTCCCCGGGGGTTTGCTCCCCCGTTTCCTACCAGCGGAACGTGCGCATGCGCATCGCGTGCCGCAGCCGGGCCGTCTTGACGCGGCGCGGCTGCACGCGGTCGCGCAGCTCCCGGGCCTCGGCCAGATCGCGCAGGAACCGGGCGCGCCGCCGACGGCGCTCGGCGTCGGTCTCGCTCGTCGTCCCGCCCAGCATGCGGGTCGCGCCGGCCGTATCCGCCGCGCCCGGCACGTCGGCCTGCTCGGACTGCTCGGTCCATCCGGTCTGGACGGTCCGGGCAGTCCTGCCGGTCTCGTCGGTCTCCGGGTCCGTCGCGGGCTGTGCGCGCGGCGACGGAACGTCTCGGGAATCCCGGTCGGGCATCAGGCTCACCACCCCCAGTCCGTCCTTCCCGCTTTCCCCCGGACGGGCGGTTTGACGCCAGCGAACGGGTGATGGGCGGACGGCGGGCTTGCTGTGCGGCCGGGGCCAACGGGCCCGGTTACTGTTGTGGACATGCGTCTCCACGTCGTCGACCATCCCCTGGTCGCCCACAAGCTCACCACGCTGCGCGACCAGCGCACCGACTCCGCGACCTTCCGCCGTCTCGCCGACGAGCTGGTCACCCTGCTCGCATACGAGGCCACGCGCGACGTGCGCACCGAACAGGTCGACATCCGGACGCCGGTGGCCACGACCACGGGCGTCAAGCTGTCCCACCCGCGTCCGCTGGTGGTGCCGATCCTGCGGGCCGGCCTCGGCATGCTGGACGGCATGGTCCGGCTGCTGCCGACCGCCGAGGTGGGCTTCCTCGGCATGATCCGCAACGAGGAGACGCTCCAGGCCTCCACGTACGCCACGCGTATGCCCGAGGACCTGTCGGGACGACAGGTGTACGTGCTCGACCCGATGCTCGCCACCGGCGGCACGCTGGTCGCGGCGATCCAGGAGCTGATGCGGCGCGGCGCCGACGACGTGACCGCCGTGGTGCTGCTGGCCGCGCCGGAGGGCGTCGAGGTCATGGAGCGCGAGCTGGCGGGCACCCCGGTGACGGTCGTGACCGCGTCGGTCGACGAGCGCCTGAACGAGCACGGCTACATCGTGCCGGGCCTCGGCGACGCGGGGGACCGGATGTACGGGGCGGCCGAGTAGGCCAGGGCCCTACGGGGGTTCAGCAGCCCTTCTTCGACGACGGCGCCGGCTCGGGCCTGGCCAGCTTGGTCAGGGCCCGGTCGGCGTCCGGCCTCTTCGCCAGTTCCCTGAAGCCGTCGCCGATGACGAGATCGACGGCAGCGCCCTTGCGGGCCTCCTCGGTACGCCGTTCGGCCCCCGGGAGCTGGGTGCCGAGCACCGGCAGTGAGGTGTCGAGGGCGGAGGCGGGGCCGAGCAGCACGCCGGGGCCCTTGACCTTCTTGTCGTACTGCTTGGTCGCGTTGCCCACGTCGCCGATCTTGAAGCCGCGCTTCTTCAGCTCGTCGGCGGTCTGCTTCGCCAGGCCGCTGCGGGCGGTGGCGTTGAGCACGTTGACCGTGATCGCGCGCGGTTCGGGCAGGGCCTTGGGGCTGGGCGAGGGGCTCGCCTTGGTCTCGGGGGCGCAGTCCGTCCCGCTGCCGGCCGCCGAAGCCCTTCCGCCGCCGGTGAAGACGTCGATGAGCTGCCACGTGCCCCAGCCGCCCACGCCGAGCACGGCGGCGGAGGCGACGACCAGGACGACGAGCCTGCCGCGCCGCCGGGGCCGGCGCATCCGCGGGTACTTGTTTCCCTTGATGCGGTATTTGCCGCCCATGCCGGGGGGAGTCAGCATGCTCATGAACGCAGCGTAGTGCGCCTGAGCGACGATGCCTACTAGATGATCATTCGACGTCGCCCAGCAGAACCCGAAAGGGTCAACCCGTGACCGGCGGGGGTCAGTCGAGCTCGAGCACGCGCGCGTGCAGCACCTGGCGCTGCTGGAGCGCCGCCCGCACCGCGCGGTGCAGACCGTCCTCCAGGTACAGGTCGCCCTGCCACTTCACGACGTGCGCGAAGAGGTCGCCGTAGAACGTCGAGTCCTCGGCGAGCAGCGTCTCGAGGTCGAGCTGCTGTTTGGTCGTCACGAGCTGATCGAGGCGGACCGGGCGCGGCGCGACGTCCGCCCACTGCCGGGTGCTGTCCCGGCCGTGGTCGGGGTACGGCCGGCCGTTTCCGATGCGCTTGAAGATCACACGGAAAGCCTACCGGGCGGGACCTTCCGGGCGCAGCCGTGGCGACGGAGTGCGACGCTGAAAAAAAGCCCACAAGGCGGTACGAATCGGGAACAGGGGCGTGAATATGCCGGACCGCGAGTCCATGCCGTCGGCCCCCGGCCCCGAGGTGTCGGCCCGCGCCGCCGCCCTTCCGCAGGAGACCCTGGGGATCGCCTCCGGCTACGCCTTCTCCGGCCCCGCCCTGCATCTGGGCGCCCTGCTGTGGGACGGGCAGTGCCTGCCGGACGCGCAGATCCGGGTGCCGCTGGCGATGCTCAACCGCCACGGCCTGGTCACGGGCGCCACCGGCACGGGCAAGACCAAGACGCTCCAGTTGGTCGCCGAGCAGCTGTCCGCCCAGGGCGTGCCCGTCTTCCTCGCCGACATCAAGGGCGATCTCTCCGGGATCGCCGCGCCGGGCCGCCCGGACGCCCGGGTCGAGGGCCGGGCCGCGGACGTCGGCCAGCGGTGGACGGCGACCGCCTTCCCCGCCGAGTACTACGCGCTCGGCGGCATCGGCAAGGGCATCCCGGTCCGGGCGACGGTCACCGGCTTCGGCCCGGTGCTGCTGTCCAAGGTGCTGCGGCTGAACCGGGCCCAGGAGCAGTCCCTCGCGCTGATCTTCCACTACGCCGACAGCAAGGGCCTGGAGCTGGTCGACCTCAAGGATCTCAGGGCGGTCGTGACCTTCCTGACCTCACAGGAGGGCCGGCCGGAGCTGAGGACGATCGGCGGTCTACCGGCGGCCACGGCCGGGGTGATCCTGCGGTCCCTGACGGCCTTCGAGGCACAGGGCGCTTCGGGCTTCTTCGGTGAGCCGGAGTTCGACACCGCCGAGCTGCTGCGTACGGCGCAGGACGGGCGGGGCGTGGTCTCCGTGCTGGAGCTGAGCGCCGTGCAGGACAGGCCGCAGCTGTTCTCGGCCTTCCTGATGTGGCTGCTCGCCGACCTCTTCCACGAACTGCCCGAGGCCGGCGACGTCGGCAAGCCCCGGCTGGTCTTCTTCCTCGACGAGGCGCACCTGCTCTTCGACGACGCCTCCGAGGCGTTCCTGGAGTCGATCACGCAGACCGTGCGCCTGATTCGCTCGAAAGGGGTCGGCGTCTTCTTCGTGACGCAGACCCCCAAGGACGTACCCGCCGACGTCCTCGCCCAGCTCGGTAACCGTGTGCAGCACGCGTTGCGGGCTTTCACGCCCGACGACCAGAAGGCCCTGAACGCCACGGTGAAGACCTTCCCGAAGTCGCCCTACGACCTGGAGGAGGTCCTGACCGACCTCGGGACGGGCGAGGCGGTGGTGACGGTGCTGAGCGAGAAGGGCGCGCCCACCCCTGTCGCCACGACCCGGCTGCGCGCGCCCGAGTCCCTGATGGGGCCGGTCGGGGCGTACGAGCGGCTGACGGATGGCCGCGGGGCCGGCCGCGGTGCTGTCCGCGGCGCGAAGGGGCCCGACGAGATGCGGGACGCCGCGCCGGAACGGCGTGCGGAGGAGGGGCCGTCCGTGGCGGAGCAGGTGGTCGACAGCGGGGTGTCCAAGTCGCCGACCCGGTCGGTGGGGACGCAGATCGGGCGGGAGATCACGCGGTCGTTGTTCGGGACGGCACGGACGGCACGGCGTTCGTGGGGGCGGCGGAGGCGCTAGTCCGGGTCGCCTCCGCCGCCGCGGGTCGGTCTGTCAGCCGCGTTCCCTATCCATCGGGTGCTGCTGTCGCTCCCGTGTCTTCGGCTTGGGCTCGGGATGGGGCTGGGGCTGGGGCGGCTTGGGGGCGTTGCGGGCGGCCTCGGCGCGCAGGAGGGCGCGCAGGACCGCGTACGGGTCTTCGAGCATGGCTGTGTTCCTCGTTCCGTATTGCTGCGTATTGCTGCGTACGGGCTGATGGACCGGTGTCCGGTCCCGTCAGCAGCGCAGGACCTCGGAACGCAGGGGGCGAGGGTCGTGCCGTGGGCCCGGCGGCACGGGCACGGGGTGCGGTGCGGCGTGCGCGGGCCCGGGGGTTGGGAGCGGGGTGAGGCGCAGGGGGACGGCGATGCGCTGGGTGCCCCGGGCTGGGGGGCGCAGGGCGGTGTCGAGGACGTCGCACTCGACGGCCGTGCTCTCGCCGGAGACGGTGGCCGTCGGACCCGTGTGTGCCTCGGTGTGCGCGCCGGGCACGAGCAGGGCGAGCAGCAGGACCAGCACCCGCGGCCATCCGTGTCGGCGGGTGCCGCGGGGGACCGGCTGCGGTGCGGGGTTCACGGGAGGTGGTTCCCCGTCGTGTGTATGCCGTTCATCCCACTGGCTGCGAGAACCGCTCGCTCGGCGTACGGCGGCCCCGGATACGCAGGGCCGTGACGATCTCGGCGGCGCCGACCGCGAACAGCCAGCAGCCGCCGACCAGGGTGAGGACGGCGACGGATTCGAAGGGCGCGTCGATGAGGACGACGCCTGCGACGACGGTGAGGATCCCGAGGAAGATCTGCCAGCCCCGGGCGGGCATCGCCGGGTCGTGGGCGGCGGCCAGGGTCTGGGTGATGCCGCGGAACAGCCAGCCGATGCCGATCCAGAGGGCGAGCAGCAGGATCGACTGCATGGGGCGGCGGAAGCAGAACAGGCCGAGCAGGATCGAGAGCGTGCCGCTGATGAAGGCGAGGACGCGCAGGGCGGTCGTGCGGTGCGTGCCGAAGGCGGAGGCGAGTTGGAGGATGCCGCTGACGAGCAGATACAGCCCGAACAGCACCCCGGCCGCGAACAGGGAAGCGCCCGGCCAGACCAGGACGAGCAGCCCCAGCACGAGTGAGGTGACCCCGGTGGCCAGCACGGTTTGCCAGGCGGCGCGGGAGAGCTGGTGCAGCGGTCCTGGGAAGGGGGACTCCGACTCGTGGCCGCCTGAGGGCGGACTCGCGGTCTGCGCGGCGCCCCGGGGTGCCTGCGGATCGTGCGGCCAGTGGCCCTGTGCGCCGGGTGGGGCCGGGGCGTGTGGGCTGGGAGGGGTGTGACCGGGCCGTCCGTGGGTGTGAGGGCCGTCCGGGCCCGGGCCCTGGGGGACGTGGGGTTCCAAACCCTGGGGCGGGCGGGGCGCATGCCCGCGTGAGGGCCCGCGCTCCGGGTCCCAAGGGGAGCCGCTCGGTGGCTCGGTCATGGTCCATCCTTGGACCGACCGGGAGGGGCCTGCCACTTGGGGCGGGCCGTGTGGTTGACGCCTGTTGTTTGAGGGCGGGCTGCTTGGCTGACGCCTGTTGTTTGGGGGCGGGCTGCTTGGCTGATGCCTGTGGCCGGGCGGGCCTGTGGCTCACGCCCGCGCCCAGAGGCGGGCCCGCGGCTGACGCCCGCCGCCTGGGGTTCGGCCACGCGGCTGACGCCCGCGGCCTGGGTCCGGCCACGCCGCTGGCGCTCGCCCCTGGGCCCGGCCACCCCGCTGACGCCCGCTGCCGGGGCTCGGCCGCGCGGCTGACGCCTGTGACCTCGTCCGGGTCACGGCGCTGGCGCCTGCCCTCTGGTCCGGGTCACGGCGCTGGCGCCTGCCCTCTGGTCCGGGTCACGGCGCTGGCGCCCGCCCCCGGGTCCGGTCACCCGGCCGGCGCTCTCGCCCCGCCGGCCGTTACCTTCCGGTCGTCTTCGCGGCCTTGGCCGCTGCCTTCATCTGCTGTTTGTGGGCACGTACCTTGGCCAGCGACTCGGGGCCCGTGATGTCGGCGACCGAGCGGAAGGACTTCGGCTCGCCGTAGGAGCCCGCGGCCTCCTGCCACCCCGGCGGCCGCACCCCGAGCTGCTTGCCGAGCAGGGCGAGGAAGATCTGGGCTTTCTGCTTGCCGAAGCCGGGCAGTTCGGCCAGGCGCTTCAGCAGTTCCTTGCCGGTGGCGGCGTCCTTCCAGACGGCCTCGGCGTCACCGTCGTAGTGCTCGACGAGGTACTGGCACAGCTGCTGGATCCGCTTGGCCATGGAGCCCGGGTAGCGGTGCACCGCCGGCTTCCGGGAGAGCAGCGCGGCGAAGGCCTCGGGGTCGTGCACGGCGATCTCGTGTGCGTCCAGGTCGTCCGTGCCGAGCCGCTGGGCGATGGTTGCCGGACCCTTGAACGCCCACTCCATCGGGATCTGCTGGTCCAGCAGCATCCCGACCAGCGCGGCGAGCGGACTGCGCCCGAGCAGCGCGTCGGCCTCGGGGTCCTGGGCGAGGTGAAGAGTGACGTCCATGCACCGATCATCCCCCGCCCGGGCTCACGTCGCCCGCCAGTAGCCGAGCGCGTGCACCCGCTGCTTGGGCAGGCCCAGCTCCTTGCGGACGTATGCCGCGAGCGACCGGGTCGTCGCCGTGTCGCAGGCGATCCAGACGTACGGGTCGGAGGTGCCCTGGAGCAGGCCGGGCAGGTCCGCCTTCACCTGGTCGACCAGGCGGGCGCCGGAATCCTGGCGCGGCACCTTGCGCAGCTCGTGCCGGGCCGGGTCGGTGCGGAACGGCAGATCGCCGTCGCCGCCCTCGAACCAGACGGTGGCCGGGGCGGAACCCAGCGCGTCCAGCAGGGAGTTGATGGCCGGCAGGGAGGCCGGGTCGCCGAGGGCGAAGACGTGGGAGGGAGCGGGGTCGGGGTGCTCGAAGCCGGTGCCCTGGACGGTCGCCTCGATGGTGCGCCGGGCTTCGCCGCCCTGGCCCAGTCGCTGGCGCGGCCCTCGTGCAGGGCGAACTCCAGGCCGAACGTCCCGGCCGCCGGGTCCGGGGCGACCAGGGTGTAGGCCCGCTGGTGGGGCTTGCCCGCGTTGTCGAACCACAGCCGTACCCACATGGTCGGGTGCACGCCGGTCGCCGCGAGCAGACCGCCGTCGGTGAAGCGCAGCCGCCGGTAGTCCGGGGTGACGTCCTGCGCGTCGGTCACAGTGAACGCGAAATCCTTCGCACCCAGCAGTCTGAGGACCGCGCCCTCCCAGCCCCGCCCCTGCCCCATCCCGCATTCGCCTTTCGCGTACGATTCCGCCCACAGCTATAACTTAGGCAAGGCTAACCTAAAGGGAAGTAGGGGCACAGCGTGGCCACCGAGATCTATCGCGACGCCTGGGGCATCCCGCATCTGCGCGCGGGCAGCGCGGCCGAACTCGCCCACGCCCAGGGCCTCGTCACCGCCCGCGACCGGGCCTGGCAGCTGGAGGTCGAGCGGCACCGGGCCCAGGGCACCTCGGCGTCCTTCCTCGGCGAGAGCGCCCTGGCCTGGGACCGGTTCGCCAGACGCGCCAGACTCGACGACACCGCCAGACGCTGCTTCACGGAGCTGGAGAGACGGGACCCCGAGACGGCGGACTGGGTGCGGGCGTATGTGGAGGGGGTCAACGGCGGGCTGGCGGCGGGCGCCGACGCGGCCCCCGAGTTCGCCCGCACCAGCCTCACCCCCGGCCCCTGGCACCCCTGGACCCCCCTCGGCGTCTGGCTCGCCGCCCACATCCTCTTCGCCGGGTTCCCGGCCAAGCTCTGGCGTGAGCAGGTCGCGGCCCACCTCGGCGTGGACGCCATCGGCCTGTTCGCCACCGACGGCCCCGGCACCTGCGGCAGCAACGGCTGGCTGGTGAGCGGCGAACGGACCGTCACCGGGCAGGCGGTCATCGCCGGCGACCCCCACCGCTGGATCGAGGACCCCGGCGTCTACCAGCAGATCCACCTGTCCTGCCCGGAGTTCGACGTCGTCGGCCTGGCCGTCCCCGGTGTCCCCGGCATCGCCCACTTCGGGCACACCGGCACGGTCGCCTGGGCCATCACCAACGCCATGGCCGACTACCAGGACCTGTACCGGGAGCGGCTGCGGCGCACCGGCGCCTGGGTGGAGGCCCTCGGCCCGGACGGGGTCTGGCACCGGGCGGCCCGGCACACGGAGGTCGTAGAGGTGGCGGGCGAGGAGCCGGTCGAGGTCGAGGTGATCGAGACCGACCGGGGCCCGGTGGTCATCGGCGGCCCGGAGGGACTCGACGGCGACCCGTCCGACCCGGCCGATCCCTCCGGCACGCCCGTGGCGATCAGCCTGCGCTACCCGCCCCGCGTCACCGGCGACCTCGGCTTCGGCGCCCTGCTGCCGCTGCTGCGGGCCCGCCGGGTCGCCGACGTGGACCGGGCGTTCGACCGCTGGGCCGAGCCGGTCAACGTCCTCCAGGCCGCCGACACCGAGGGCGGCGTCCTGCACCGCGTCGCCGGCCGGGTGCCGCTGCGCGCCGAGGCCAACCGCCTGCGCCTGGTGCCCGCCTGGGAGCCCGGCCACGAGTGGCAGGGCTGGCAGGAGACACCCCGCGCCGGGCTCACCGACGGCGTCGCCGTCATGGCCAACCAGCGCGGCCCGGCCGAACCCCTCGGCGTCGAGTTCGCCCCGCCCCACCGCCACGACCGCATCGCCGCGCTGCTCGCAGGCAAGGAGCGCTGGTCCGCCGCCGACATGCCCGCCATCCACACGGACACCCACCTCGCCTCCGCGTCCGCCCTCCTGGACCACCTCCGGGCCCTAGGGGATGTCCGCAAAGTCCAGCCTGCCCCGCGACGCCCGGCACGCTCCCCCAAGCTCTTCGAGCAGGGGGGACCCCCAGAGCACGCACCGAACGCCGCAGGCCCGCCCTCCGGGCGGACGACGGGACTTGGCGGACACCCCCTGGACGCCCTCACCCCCGAGGCCTCCGCCCTCCGGGACCGCCTCCTCGCCTGGAACCGCCGCATGGACGCCGACAGCGCCGACGCGGCCCTCTACTCGGCCGTGCGCGCCGCGGTCGTACGGCAGCTGGCGGCACACCCCGCCTTCGCCGCACTCGCCACACCGCCGGCGTACCCGGAGGTGTTCCGGCCCTGGCTCGCCCTCGTCCCGCGCATCGCCTTCGCCCTCGAACACCTGCTGCGGGCCGAGGAACCGCACGGCATCGACCGCCTGTCGGCCGTCCGCGCGGCGGTCGAGGAGGTGGCCGGCCGGCCACCCGCCGGTGTCTGGGGCGACACCCACCGGCTCGCCCCCTGGCGGGCGCTGGAGCCTCAGACGCCGTACGACGAACCGGGGCTGTCCGGCGACCACGACTGCGTGCTGTGCACCTCGGGCGTGCCGAGCCTCACCGACCGCGCCGCGCGCGGCCCGGCGGCCCGCTACGTCTGGGACCTGGCCCGGCGCGAGGACAGCCGCTGGGTGGTCCCGCTCGGCGCCTCGGGCGTCCCCGGCTCGCCCCACCACCGCGACCAGCTCCCCCTGTGGCTCGCCGGCGACCTCGTCCCGGTCGTCACCGACTGGGCCCTGCTGAAGAAGGAGACCGATGTCTGACCCGTACGCCTCCCGCACAGCCGTCGACGAGCAGGTGACCGACGGCTTCGGTACCGTCCGCGTCCTGCCGCTGGACCCGGAGGCCGACGCCGGGACGGTCCACCGCTGGGTGAGCGAGGACCGGGCCGCCTTCTGGGGCATGACCGGCCTCACCGAGCGTCAGGTGGCCGAGATCTACGCCCACATGGACACGCTCACCACCCACCACGCCTTCCTCCTCGTCCGCGACGGCGAGCCGGTCGCACTCCTGCAGACCTACGAGCCCGAGGCGGACCGCGTCAGCGAGTGCTACGACGTCCGGCCCGGCGACATCGGCGTCCACCTGCTGGTCGCCCCCGCCGGTCCGGGCGGGGCGCGCTCCGGCTGGACCGCACGGCTGCTGACCGCCGTCGCCCGGTACGTCCTGCTCGGACTGGACCGCCGGCGGATCGTGGTCGACCCGGACGTCGGCAACGAGAAGGCGGTCGCCCGGTTCCTCGAAACGGGCTTCACGGCGGGGCCGGTGGTGGTCCTGCCGGAGATCGACCTGCCGGACGTGTACCTGCCCGAGAAGAAGGCCCAGCTCGCCTTCCTCGACCGGGAGATACTCTTTCCCGGGTGACGCCCGACGACCTCATCGCCCACTACGGCCTCGAGCCGATCCCCCGCGAGGGCGGCCTGTTCCGCCAGACCTGGGCCGGTCCCGAACGCCCGGACGGCAGACCCGAGGGCACGGCGATCGTCGCGCTCGTCACAGCGGACGACTTCTCCGCCCTGCACCGCCTGCCCACCGACGAGATCTGGCACTTCTACCTCGGCGATCCCCTGGAGCTCCTCCTGCTCGCCCCGGACGGAAGCACGCGGACGGCGGTGCTGGGACCGGACGTCCTCGGCGGCCGGCACGTGCAGTTCACGGTCCCGGCAGGCACGTGGATGGGCGGCAGGGTGCGCGAGGGCGGGCAGTGGACCCTGTTCGGCTGCACGATGGCCCCCGGCTTCACGTTCGAGGGCTACGAACACGGGGACGCGGCGGAGCTGACGGCACGCTATCCGGCAGCGGCTGACAAGATCGCAGCTCTGTGCCGACCTGTTCTTTAGGGGCGCGGGGCTGTGTCGATTTGCGGCTCCGCCGCGCGGGCGCGAACAACCCCCACGCACTCGCACGCGCCGAACCACACACCCACCCCCCACGGTGAGCGCTGCACAACTCCCATCCGTACATAACCGGGAGCCGTACAGCCCGACCCCGGAGAACGACGTGCACCAACGGCGGAACGAGGAGCGCAATGTCGGACACCCCCGGCGAGCCCAAGCCCTGGTGCTGCTCGGCACCGTGCTGGTCCTGCTCCTCTTCGGCGGAGCCCCCGCTTCCGCCCACGCCGCCCTCCGCAGCACCGACCCCGACGACGGATCCGTCGTCCAGCGTGCTCCCCGCCACCTCACCCTGACCTTCACGGAGTCCGTCGGCCTGCTCGACGACTCCTTCCGAGTCTTCGGCCCGGACCAGCGCCGCGTGCACACGGGTGAGGCGCAGCACGCGGACGGCCAGTCCGACACGGCCCGGGCCGGACTGCCCAAGAAGCTCGCCCAGGGCACCTACACGGTGGCCTGGCGCGTGGTGTCCGCCGACAGCCACCCGGTCTCCGGCGCCTTCACCTTCTCCGTCGGCAAACGGTCCGCGACGACCGCGCAGGTCGACACCGGCCCGGCCGAGGACCCGCTGACCGGCGGCCTTTACGACGCCGCCCGCTATCTCGCCTACCTCGCCGCCGCGCTGCTCGTCGGGACGGTGGCGTTCGCGCTGCTGTGCCGGCCCGCGGACACGTCCCCGCTGCGCAGACCGCTGGTGGCGGCCTGGTGGACGCTGCTCGGCTCGACTGCCGTCCTGCTGATGCTGCGCGCCCCGTACGAGACGGGCGCGGGCCCGGCCGCGGCCTTCGACCTCTCCGCCCTCGAACGCACCCTGACCAGCCGCCCGGGCCTGGCCCTGCTCGCCAGGCTGGCCGTCCTGCTGCTGACCGCCGCCTTCCTGCTACGGCTGTCCAGGCGCCGCGACCACCAAGAGCCCCTGATGCGGTCGGTGGGTGCGGCCCTGGCCGTCGCCCTGGCCCTGACCTGGGCGGCGGCCGAGCACGCCTCCGCCGGGATCCAGGTGCCGGTGGCGATGACGTCGTCCGTGCTGCACCTGGTGGCGACGGGGGTCTGGCTCGGCGGCCTCGTGGCGCTGCTCCTGACCCTGCGCCGCGCCTCCGTCGACGAGCTCACGGCGGTCGTGCCCCGCTTCTCCCGTATCGCCTTCGCCTCGGTGACCGTCCTGGCCGTCACCGGCCTCTACCAGTCCTGGCGCGGCCTCGGCTCCCTCGCCGCGCTGACCGGCACGTCGTACGGTCGGCTGCTGCTGGCCAAACTGGTCGCGGTGACCGCGCTGTTGCTGGCGGCCGGGTACTCGCGCCGCTGGACGGCCCGCCTCGCGGCACCGGTGGCCACCGCCCGGACGGCCGTACCGGAACGCGTCGCGCAGCCGGTCGGCGCAGGGGCGCCGGCACAGCCGGAGGCACCGGGGGTGTCCGGGGACTCCGGGGCATCCGGCACGACAGGTGAGCCCGGGGAACCCGAGAAGCCGGAAGCGCCGGAGGGGCGGCGGGAGTCGTCGGGCGCGTCCGGGCCGACCTCCGACTCCGGCGAAGCGGACACCCGGCGTCGCGGTCTGCGCCGCTCCGTCCTCGTCGAAGTCGCCGTCGCCGCCGTGGTGTTGCTGATCACGACACTGCTCACCACCACGCTGCCGGGCCGCGCGCAGGCCGAGGCCGCGCAGCGGTCCCCGGCGGGTGCGCTGCCTCCCACGACCCTCACCACGGTGCCCTTCGACACGGGCACAAGCACCGGCACGCTGTCCGGCCGCGGCACGGTGGAGGTCACCCTGGACCCGGCCCGCGTCGGCGAGAACGGCGTCCAGGCCGTGGTCTACGGCGCCGACAAGGGGCTGGTCGTCGTCCCCGAGGTCCGCATCACCTTCACCCTGCCCTCCCGCAAGGTCGGCCCGATCGACGCCCGTCTCACCGACGTCGGCGGCTACTGGAGCACCAACTCCGTCAACCTGCCCCTCGCCGGGACCTGGACGATGAAGACGACCGTGCGGGTGTCGGACGTGGACCAGGTGACGGTGTCGAAGCAGGTGCGGATCGTGCCCTAGGCAGCCTCGGTGGCGCCGTCGACCGGTCGCCGTCGAGGAGCCGGGTCATGCACTGGGCGGCACGGACGGCGGCGTCGCCGCAGCAGTTGTTGAACAGGACGTGGACCTGTTCGGTCCGCTCGGCCAGCCGGCGCACGCGGGGCAGCCACTCGGCCAGTTCGTCCTCGCCGTACGCGTACCGGAACCGGTCCTCCTTGCTGCCGGTCCCCCAGGCGGTGCTGCGTCCGTGGAACCGTACGACGGACAGCCGGGGCGAGGTGACGGGGGTGGCGGGCGGCATCGAGGAGGGCAGCGTCTGCGTCATGTCGACGGCGACCGCGGCCATGCCGTACCGGGCGAGCAGCGCGCACGTCGCCTCCGCCCGGCCCGGCTCCCACCACGAGGGATGCCGGAACTCCACGGCGACGGGCCACCCGCGCGTCCGCTCGGCGCACTCCCGGAGGAACACCCTGGCCCGCTCCCCGGGCCGCAACCACGGCGGGAACTGGAACAGCACGCTCCCGAGCCGCCCGGCCCGCCGCAGCGGCTCGATCCCGGCCGCGAACCGCGCCCACACCTCGTCGAGCACGGCAGGGTCCCGGTGATCGGCCGGCAGCCCGCCCGGCATCGCCGCCTCCCTGGTGGGATGCCCGGTCAGCAGCGAGAACGCCTTCACGTCGAACACGAACCCGTCCGGTGTCCGCTCGGCCCACAGCCGGCTGTTCCGCTCGCTCGGCAGCGCGTAGTACGAGGCGTCGACCTCGACGACCGGGAACCGCTCGGCGTAGTGCCGTAAGCGCCCCTCGGCGTCCCGCCGCCCCGCCGGATACCAGCCGCTGCCGACCAGGGCCCGGTCGGTCCAGGAACACGTGCCCACCAGGATCTCGCCCATGGGGGACCGGTTACCCGGGCCGGGCGGCGGCAGGCTCCGCGCCAGGCCGGGGTGGCACGGTAAAACCAGCTCCAATGGGGGTAATCATGGAGTAGCACACATATTCGGAATTACAGCTGATTCTCTTGCGATCCTTCGCGACTCCTCGTGATTCGCCCGAAAATCCCCCGTGATTCCCCGCGAGAGCGAGATGACCGATCATGGAGCAGCCCGTCACCGTCGGCCGGGCCACCCGGTCGCTCGGAGCGGAACCCGAGGCCTCCGAAGCCCTTGCGGACCTCGCGGACCTCGTCGGCGAGGCCCTCACCGCCCGCGTCACCCTCGACGAGCAGGGCAGGGTGACCGGCTGGAACACGGGCGCCGAGCGGCTCCTCGGGTACTCGGCACGGCAGATGACCGGCCGCCGCGCCGCGGATCTGCTGGCCGAGCCGATCCCGGTGCGGGGCGGCCTGCCCACGCTCGCCGGACTGCCCCGCTGGAACGGCGACGTCGCGCTCCGGCACCACGACGGCCGGAAGCTGACCGTCAGGGTCCTCGCCCACCACAGGGAGCCAGGCACCGGCGCCGGCGCCTGGCTCCTCCTCTCCGCCCTGACCCGCCGGCAGCCCCGGCCCGCCCTCGACGAATCCCTCGTGAGCTGGAGCTTCGCCCAGTCCCCGTGCTGCGCCATGGCGATCTACGACACCCGGCTCCGGCTCAGGCGGGCCAACGAGGGCATGGAGCAGGCCGTAGCGCTCACCGAGGAGGAGATGCTGGGCCTGCGCGTGGCCGAGATCGTCGACGACGAGGCCGGTGAGCGGGTGGAACGCAGCATGGTCCGGGTGCTGCGGACCGGCGAGCCGCAGTACGAGGAGAACTGTCTGCGCACCCCGGGCGAGACCCGCGAGCACGCCTGGTCGGTCTTCGAGTCCGCGCTGCGGGACGCCGAGGGCACGATCCGGGGCGTCTGCCTCTCCGCGCACGACATGACGGAACAGTTCTGGGCCCGCAAGCGGCTCCAGCTGATCGCCGAGGCCGGGCGGCGCATCGGCGGCACGCTCGACGTGACGCGCACGGCCCAGGAGCTGGCGGACGTGACCGTCCCGGCCTTGGCCGACTTCGCCGGCGTCGATCTGCTCGCCGCGCTGGACGACGTACCCGAACCGCCCGCTCAGGCCCTGCCGCCGGACGGCCCGCTGCTGCTGCGGCGGGTGGCGATGCGGTCCGTGACCCCGGGTGCCCCGGAGGCGGTCGTGACGGCCGGCAAGGTGGACTCCTACCCGGAGGGTTCGGCGCCCTACGAGAGCCTGCGCGCGGGACGGCCCACCCTGCACAGGGTGACCGACCCGGCGTTCACGCAGTGGCTCGCCCACGACCCCGCCCGCGCCGAGAGGATCCGGGCGTTCGGCATCCACTCGGTGATGACCGTGCCGCTCGCCGCCCGCGGCACCACGCTGGGCGTCGCGTTCTTCGTCCGGTACCGCAACCCCGACGCCTTCCGGCACGACGATCTCGTCCTGGCCGGGGAACTGGCGGCCAGGGCCGCGGTCAGCATCGACAACGCATACCGCTACACCCGGGAGCGGGCCACGGCTGTCACGCTCCAGCGCAGCCTGCTGCCGCAGCGGCTGCCCCGGCAGGCGGCGGTCGAGGTCGCGTCCCGCTATCTGCCGGCGGGCGGGCACGCCGGCGTCGGCGGCGACTGGTTCGACGTCATCCCCCTCTCCGGGGCGCGGGTGGCCCTGGTCGTCGGCGACGTGGTCGGCCACGGCCTGCACGCCTGCGCGACCATGGGCCGACTGCGCACGGCCGTACGCACCCTCGCCGACATCGACCTGCCGAGCGACGAGCTCCTGACGCACCTGGACGACCTGGTCGCCCGGCTGAACGTCGAGGAGGAGGGCGTGGAAACCTCCGGGGACGTGGGCGCGACCTGCCTGTACGCCGTGTACGACCCCGTGTCGCGGCGCTGCTGCCTCGCCGGGGCCGGGCATCCGGCGCCGGCCGTGGTGAGTCCCGGCGGGCGCGTCGACCTGGTCGGGCTCCAGGCCGCGCCCCCGCTCGGCGTGGGCGGCCTGCCCTACGAGGCCACCGAGGTCGTCCTGCCCGAGGGCAGCCTGCTCGTCCTCTACACCAACGGCCTGATCGAGGACCGGGACAGGGACCGGGACATCGACGCCGGTGTCCACCGGCTGCGGGAGGCCCTCGCCCGCCCGGCGCCCTCGCTGGACGCCCTGTGCGACACCGTGCTGGCCGACCTGCTGCCGCAGCGCCCGGCCGACGACGTGGCCCTGCTCGTCGCCCGCACCCGAGCGCTCGACGCGAGTCAGGTCGCCACCTGGGCGGTGCCGGACGACCCGTCCGCGGTCGCCCAGACCCGCAAGGACGTGGTGGCGCAGCTGGAGAGGTGGGGGCTGTCCGACGCGGTCTTCGTCACCGAACTGGTCGTCAGCGAACTCGTCACCAACGCCATCCGGCACGCTCAGCCGCCGATCCAGCTCCGTCTGATCCACGACAACACCCTGATCTGCGAGGTCTCCGACGGCGGCAACACCGCTCCCCACCTGCGGCGCGCCCGCACCTACGACGAGGGCGGGCGCGGCCTGCTCCTCGTGGCCCAGCTGACCGGGCGCTGGGGCACGCGCCAGGGCGCCACGGGCAAGACCATCTGGGCGGAACAGACACTGTCTCTCCAGTGAGGATCCACCGGACATGACCACACACACTTCCCACCGGGCCGCCGGAGCGCCCGTGCAGCGGGCCGCCCAGCTGGTGGGCGTCGTCTTCCTCCTGGTCGGCGTGCTGGGGTTCATTCCCGGCATCACCACCGACTACGGCTCGATGGAGTTCGCCTCCCACGAGTCGGGCGCCGAGCTGCTGGGCCTGTTCCAGGTCTCGGTCCTGCACAACGTCGTGCACCTGGTCTTCGGTCTCGCAGGCCTGGCCCTGGCCGGCACGGTCGCCGGAGCGTACTCGTACCTGCTGGTCGGCGGCGCCGTCTATCTGGTGCTGTGGGTCTACGGCCTGTCCGTCGGCCACGACAGCGACGCCAACTTCGTCCCCCTCAACGCCGCCGACGACTGGCTGCACTTCGCCCTGGGCGTCACGATGATCGCCCTGGCTCTGGCCCTCGGCCGCCGCCGCCCGACCCGCACCCGCCGCACCGGCGCGCAGCGGTAAGCACCGGGACGGGACGGCGTGCAGACCTTCCTCCCCCATCCCGGCTTCCGGGAGTCGGCCCTGGTCCTGGACCGCCGCCGGCTCGGCAAACAGCGGGTCGAGGCGTTGCAGGTGCTGCGTGGCCTGGTCGTACCCGGCTACGGCTGGCGCCGCCACCCGGCGGTCCGGATGTGGACCGGCTATGAGGAGGCACTCGTCCGCTACGGCCTGGAGATCTGCCGCGTCTGGCGCGAGCAGGGCCACCAGGACAGCTGCGCGGCCACCCTGGTCGCCGACCTCGCGGCGACCCGCCCGCACGCCCCGGTCCGCGACCAGCAGGTCCTGGCAGCCGAGGGCGAACTGCCGCCCTGGCTGGGCGACGCCCCCTTCCACCACAGCCACCGCTCGGCCCTCGTCCGCAAGGACCCCGCCACCTACGCGGACGTCTTCCCCGGCGTCCCGGACGACCTGCCGTACGTGTGGCCGGCGTCGGACCGCCAGTCGTGGACACGCCCCTCGGGCGCCGTCGAGGGCCGGCCGGACGGGATGGCGTAGCTCCGCTGCCCCGGCCCGGCCCGCACCGTCCCGACCAACCACGAGGCCTCAAGGAGACCAGGGCCGCTCACAGGGCCGTCGGCTCGGCAGCCTGGTCCGACAGCAGGGCGTCCAGTGCTCGCTCCAGGACGGTGAGCAGATGGTCAACGGCCTGTACGACCGGTACGGCGCCGGACTCGCCGCGGGTGACATCAACGGCGACGGCCACGACGACCTCGCCGTCGGCGATCCCGACGAGGACACCGACAGCGGCACCGTCGCCGACGCCGGGCACGTCACCGTCATGTACGGCGGCTCCGTCGGGCTCACGAACACCAACCGCCAGGTCTTCGACCAGGGCACCGAGGGCGTCCCCGGCGAGAACGAGGCCGGTGACGGGTTCGGCTCCCGGCTGCTGCTCAGCGACCTCAACGGCGACGGCAGGAAGGACCTGACGATCGCGGCGCTCGGCGAGGACGGCGGCAGCGGCGCGCTCACCACGCTCCTGGGCACGGACATCACCCTCACCGTCACCGGAGCACGCAGCCTGACCCCGACGTCCTACCTGCTGTCGACCGACGGACAGCCGCAGCTCGGCAGCAGCCTCCAGGGGCACCCGCCGCTCACGCCTCAGCCGCTCCCTGAGGCCGGATAGGCCCGGTCCCGACAACGGGCGGGGGGGGGGGGGGGGGGGGGGGCCCGCGCGGGGGGCGCCGGCGGGGGGGGGGGGGGGGGTGGGGGGGGGGGGGGTTTGGGGTTTGTGAGTCGAGGATGAGGGGGGGGGTGGTGGT